>JAFEIL010000401.1 GCA_017495105.1 Emticicia sp.
CAATAAATCTGGCACTCCACGAATCCAATCTTTGATAATATCTTTGTTTTCGTTAGAAATATAAATCAAATCGGGTTGAACTCGGATAATTCCTTCTTCAAAAATTACATCAAGAGGTGAAATTAGAATTTTACCCAGTTTGTTTTTACGGGTATGCTCAATAAATACACCACAAAGTTCCAATACTATAATTTGATGTCGAGAAATAGGGCTTGGTGAAATAATTTCTTTGCCATTTATGATTTGAGTTAAATCCCAATCTTGTAAAGATTCTGCTGCTATTGCTGTCATAATACTATAGATTTGAATTCAAATATAAGAAATTTACAAATCAATCACCACTTGATTTTTTAAAATATCCTCCATTGTTTCACGTTGACGAATAAGATGTGTTTGTCCGTTATAAATCAAAACTTCGGCTGGGCGAAAACGTGAATTGTAATTTGAGGCCATTGAGAAACCATAAGCTCCCGCATTTTTTATGACCATTATATCGCCTTCTTTGGTTTTTGGAAGAAGTCGGTCTTTGCCAAAAGTATCAGTTTCGCAGATATAGCCCACAATATCATACATTTCTTTATCTTCACCATCAAGATTAGAGCCGTTAATGATTTCATGATAAGCATCGTACATCATTGGGCGAATTAGGTGATTTAAACCTGAATCTACTCCAATAAAATTACGTTCGGGACTATATTTTACAACATTTGCACGAGCCAACAAATATCCACTTTCGCTAACCAAAAACTTACCTGGTTCGAACCAAAGTTCTACATCACGACCAATTTTTTGACAGAAATTATTGAAAACCTTCACTACTTCTTTCCCCAATTTCTCCATATCAGTTATATGGTCGTCTTCCTTGTAAGCTACTTTGAAACCCGAACCTAAATCTATGAACTGAATATTTGGAAAGTACTTAAATGTTAGGTCAAAAAGCTTTTCGGCGGCTTCAATAATTACATTAGCATTTTTGAAATCTGAACCTGTATGTTGGTGCAAACCCACTACATTGAGGTCATATTTCTGAACAATAGCGTTGATTTCTTTGGCTTGCTCAATCGAAATACCAAATTTTGAATCCTTATGACCTGTCGAAATCTTGAGTGTCCCGCCCGCCATGATGTGCGGATTAATTCGCAAGCAAATCGGAAAACGATTACCGTAAGTTTGGCCAAATTTTTCGAGAAGTGGTAATGAATCAAGATTCATCCTTAAACCCATTTCAACGGCTTCTTGCACTTCCGAAAACGCTACGCCACTAGGTGTGTATTGAATCTGATTTGGTGCATAACCAGCCAAAATAGCCAAATGAGCTTCTTGCATCGAAACTACGTCAATATCAACGCCATTTTTACGCATCAATTTCATGACACTAACGTTGGTCAATGCCTTACAAGCGTATTTGATTATAAGATTTGTACCCGCAAATGCAGTACGCATTTTGGCAATTTGTTCTTCGATTTTATGCCCGTCATAGACATAAACTGGTGTTCCGAATTGCTCGGCTAAGGCTTCAACGCCAATATTCTGTATAGAAAACATCTCATTAAGGGCTATTCAGCGGTCGGCTTTCGGCAGTCGGCTCTGAATAACCATAATTAGTCAGGATTAAAAAATTCAAAAGCCGACCACCGAAAGCCGACTGCCCAATTAAAATGGCAAATCGTCTTTGTCTCCTTCGGCAGAAATTGCAAATTCTGAAGAAACCGCACTAGGTTGTGCAGGAGTGGAAGCTCTATAAGGTGTTGGAGCTGATGCACCGGCAGACTCTGTGCCAGCCAATTCGATTTTCCACGCTTTAAGGTCAGTAAACCAACGACCATTATATTCACGGCTTTCAGCATCGAAGGATACTAAAAGTTCGTTTCCGATTGTCAAAAATGTTTCATTAAATTTATCTCCCCAAATCGTAAGACATACTTTTTTTGGGTATTGACCATCTGTTTCAATTACAAAATCTTGTTTTTTCCAAGTGCCATTTTTGCCTTCGCCTGTTTGCACGGCTAACACGTGCATAAGTTTTCCTTTTATTTCCATTGTATGATTTGATAAATGTTTTTACAAAAGTACGTCTAATCTTTGAAATGGAAAAGTAAAGAATGAAGGTTCGCCGATAAGTAAGCAATTTTCAAATTTTTACCAATAAATTCAAAAAAACAATTTAAAACAAAGCAAAGTAATTGAATTACAAGGTATCTATTATTCAAAATCTTATCTTTGAGTAATAATCTGAGTTTTAAAATTAAAAGCCGATGAAAACCCTAAACTATTTTACAAATTTAAGAGGAACGCTTTTTTCAATAGTTTTTATACTACAAATTTTTACTTTCAATTATTCAGATGCCCAAAAACTTTATTCCGATAAAGGTCAGGTTTTTGACTTTAAAAGTTTAAAACAAAATAAGGCTTCAATCATTGTCTTCTTTGACCCCGAGTGTCCTATTTGTCAAAAATACACGAAAAATTTAACAGAAATGGACAATAAGTATAGTAAAGAGGGAATTGAAATATATGTAATTTATCCTTTCAAAATGCTTGAAGCGAAATCATTATCAGAGTTTAGAGAAGAATTCAAATTTGATTTGCCAATCATTTATGACCCCAAGAGGAAGCTTCTCAAAAAGCTAAAAGCCAATTATTCTCCTGAAGTCTTTTTGCTTAATAATAAACGAAAAACACTATATCATGGTGCAATTGATAATTGGTTTTATGGTCTAGGAAGAAACCGTGCAGTACCAACAGAATTTTACCTGTTAGATGCAATAAACGCTTTCAAGAATAATCAAAATATTAAGGTTAAATATGTAGAACCCGTTGGTTGTATGCTTTAAACACTATTTTTGTTCTATCTTTTCATCACCTTCTCTATAATCCAGGTAATACAAAACTAAATTAAACATTTCGTCTTTTGTACCCCATCCGTAGGCAATATCACGTGGTGGGCTGTTAGGGTTTTCTGGATTTTCAGCTGTATTATCATAAGTACCTTCAATTATGATTGTTGAACCTACGGGAACTTTCAATAATGCATTAAACTGATAGGTCATTTGCCAATTAAACTCCCAATTATCAATTTTAACTAAATTTATAACTTCTCCATTAGGCGTAATTACGAAGGCACGAAATGTTTTACCAATTAGGTGCATGTGTGGCATCACAGAAATCAGTGACATTGCCTTATCAATCTTTTTGGAAATAAAAAAAGTAGCTTTCTGGTTTGCTTTGATCAAGAATGGTTTGTTTGAAATATCATTTTCACGCAGCGTAAAATTCCTTACTTCACGTTCAATTTTATCTTTAGCAAAGTATAATTGAATTTCAGATTGGTCGGTGTCTGGCACGGGCGAAGGGGCGTAGTGCATATTAAGTAAAAAATCAGAGTTGGCATTGAGTTTTACGCCAGTTCCTTGTGGGAAACTAATTTTGTCATTTCCTGGAACCCAACCGTATAAGAATTCTTCTTTCAAACCAGTCTTTTGAAACTCGTAAACTTTTGGGTCAGTTTCGGATAAACCATCAATCGCACGAATATTATTGGTTGTATCTACCATCAAGCGGCTATGATGAACGTTTTTTTTATTCCCTGCCTTAAAACCAATGGCTGTAATATATTGGTCGGTTGCTGTTTTACTCGGCAAACTAAAAAAACGAAAATCTTCTACATTGTCACCTGAAATCGGATAAGGTTTATTCATTTTCAAAACCAAATCTGGTTTTACTAAATCTATTTCTGTTGACTGTTGCGTGGAACGCTGCTCGCTTTCAACTGTTGACCTTACCTCACCCTCTTTCATTCCTCCTTCAATCCAGAGTTTTATCTTTGTAATTTCTCCTACGGTCAGTCCTCGCTCATTTAAATAGGCTTGAAATTTTCTATCTGCAGGAAAGGGTGGCATATATCGAGTTTCGGTGACTTTACCGATAAATTTGGCACGTTTGGCCACATCTTCATAGGAAATCAAATTAAAAGGACCCGATTGATTGGGTTGATGACAGGGCGTACAATTTTTGTGGATAATTGGAGCAATATGCTCGTGAAAGTTAATTTCTAACGTTTTTTGGGCAAAAATCATTGAATGGACTAAGATTCCATAAAAAAAGAGAATATATCGAAAAAAAATATTTTTGCACATATCATTAAAACGAAAGAGCAGACTATATACATTGTCTGCTCTTTCAAAATTATATAAATCACACTAAATTATCAATTATTGAACAATAAATGATAGTTGGCAATTTGAATTTGCTTCTGATACCGAAGTTGGGTCAGCACAAACAGAATCTGGATTCCAAGTATTGAATACTTGACCATCTGCTGTATAAAGAATCCAAGTAACAACAAAGCTATCTGAAGCAACTGCACCATAAGTAGCCGTTTCTGCTGGTCTCAACCAAGCATTAGTTGGGCGAGGTCTTGCAGGGTTGTTAAATACATTTACTTTTGTCACTTTATTATAAGCAACCGTTGCATTTTTGTAGGCATCAAAGATTTGTTGCGGAGTAATGCTAAAGTTGTTCCATTGACGATTAGCGGTAGGTGTATTAATTGTTGTAATCAATTTTCCTTTACCATTTTCGCTCAAATCAGCTACTTTAGGGTTGCCGTCTGGGTCATTGTAAGACTCCAACATTCTTACGTATATCTCAATTTTGTTTACAGTCAATTGATTATCTAAAGAAACCCAACGAGTTTTGAAATCAACTTTTGCAGAGTTTTGAGCTGCTTTAGGGAAATTCTTTGCATTAGCTCGCTCGTAAGGCTGAGGTCTTGAAAGTAAATTACCATTAAAAGCAATACCATCAAAAATCGTGAATGCGTGTACACCAGGTAAGAATGTTGGTAATGGGTTCAACGATTCATCTCTACAAGCACTAAATGCAAGTAGCAAAGAAGTTATTATTGTTAAACTTAATATTTTTTTCATTTTTCTAATACCATTTTAGTTTTAAAGAAAAGACTTTGAATTTGAGATAAAAGATATGAGCAAAAAAGTGTTCTCATAAATCCTATCTAAAGACACCATCTACTTTTTAGAATTCCCATTTGATTTTAACTTTATCCCAAAATACAGGATCTCTGTCAAAAACAACCTCAGTCAATTTTGCCGTTGCATTAGGGTTTAAGCTACCTTCTTGTGATGGGTAAGGTAAACGCAAAGCATATTGCCTTGCCGGTTTGATGATTGGGTTATTGATAGTTGATGGGAATCCTGTACGACGCATCGCATTCCAGATTTCCATGCCTTGTCCCCAAGAACTATACCACATTTGTTTCATCACAACGTTTAACTTCGCTGCATTTGAAGTTGCTGCATCGTATAATTTCAATTGACTTGCCACATAAGCATCGGTAGCAGAGGCTGTTGGAGCTACTGCATTAGCAGCATCTACTCTTAAACCTAAAGCTACCACACGAGCAATATGCTCTCTGATTGCAGCTTCAAAAATAGTTCTTGCATTGCCAGTACCACCTGCATCTAAAATCGCCTCGATTTGGTAATACTTCATATTATTACTTGTTACCAAAGGCCAGATACCATTTCCTGAACCACGGCCACCCGTCAATGCTCTTGGAGTTACGTTTCTACCACCGTAAAGTCCACCAGCAGGGTAACAACCTGGAGCTGTACGTAATGCACCATCTTGAGGTACACCAGTGTTATCTCCTCTGTCACGGCCAAAGAAACCAGCGATATAAGCTCTATCGGCAGTAGTTGGAGCCGAACCAAATGTAGCTTCCCATTTAGCCAAGAATGCAGGTTTTAAAACTAAGTAAGTACCACCGTAAGGGATTGTACCTCTATCAGTTGGGTTACTTGGGTCAAGAATAGTACTTGTTTGACGATAAAAATAGAAATCTAAACGTGGGTCTCTATTAAAAATCATTTCTTCCATTAATTGGTGAGCAGGATATGCAAACCCGTTATCGGCTAAATACGCATTTTGAAACCAAGGATGACGTCCTTCAGGAGAAGATGCAGTACTAAAATTATAAGTAAAGTCATCGGCTGAAGCTGAAATAAAATCACCAGCCGCAATAGCTGCATTTAAATCAGCATTGCCTGTAGCACGACCTTTTCTTGAATTCAATAATAAGCGAATTTTTACCGATTTAGCAAACTTTGTCCATTTCGCTAAATTACCTGAGTACATAAAATCTGCTGATGTAGCAAGACCCTCAGCAGATGGTTTTGCTAAGTTTACTACTGCTTCATCACAAAGTTTAATCAAAGCTTCATAAATATCAGAATCCTTATCAAATTTTGGATTAGTAATCACTTCATCGGCATTACCTTTCCATGCCTCTGTGTAGGGACAATCTCCGAAAGTATCAACAAAATTTCCCATTGCATAAGCCTTCAAAACTTGAGCAACACCCAAGTATTTTGGACTATTTGCACTCGCCTTGATAATAGCCTCAACATTGCTCATACTACGATAGAAGCCATTCCAAGTACCATTATATGTTTGGTTATTCAAATCATAATTGTCTGCACTACTTAATAAGCCAGCAAAACCCATTGCGTTATTGTTAATACCAGTAACAGCGTTTATCACTGCAATCTCTGCTGTAGGTAGCAAAAGTCTTGCAGAAGCAACAGTTGGGTTGTTTGGGTCTTTATTGATATCCAACTCTGTTAGATCACAAGCACTCAACAAACTGATAAGCCCAGTTGTAAGTACTATTTTTGATATATATTTTAATTTCATTTCTTATTTGTTTTAGGTATTTGAAATCAGGTATTAGGTATTAAGTTTTTTGTGTTTCGTTAAACTTTACAATTGACGAAGCACTAATCCTATGTCCTAAATCCTAAATTAGAACGATACTGATAAGTTTATTCCATAACGACGAGTCGAAGGGGCTGCACCTAAGTCAAAACCTTGAACGTTTGAATCAGCAAAACTTGATAATACTTCTGGGTCAAAGTTCAATCCAGTCAACATATTTGGAGCTTTAAACCATAAGTTTCTACCAGAACCTGAGATTCTCAAACCACCAATAAATGGTAAGGTTCTTTTCAAGAATGCTTTAGGAACATTATAACCTAATGAAACTTCACGTAAACGAATTGTTGTAATATCGTAAATATTAGTTTCATCAGCACCATAAGCACCATATCCACTTGAGAAGTGAGATTGGAACGCAGTCATTGGGATTGTGTTTTTGATTGTTTTACCAGATTCATCAAGCATCGCCTTATAAGTTTGAGGGTCTCCTAAGATACCTGGAATTACACGCATACCTTCACGGTCTTCAGAGAATTTCAATTGACCTCTCAATAATAGTGAAGCCGCTGTACCTGAGAACATACTTCCTCCATCACGATAATCCATCAAAGCAGAAAGGGTAAATCCTTTGAAAGTGAATGTATTTGTCCAACCTACTGTATAATTTGGAGCTGGATTTGCCAAAATTTGAGAGTTTGGACTAAGGAGTGGTAAACCATTGATTGGATTAATCAATACGTTTCCTTGGTCGTCACGAGCATTTCTTGAACCATAAATCATACCATAAGGGTATCCATTACGGTGCATAGTACCTAAAGAAGAAAGGCCTGTACCACCTAAAAATAATTCACCACTTGGGCCTGCATCAGAAACTTCAGAACGAAGACGAGTATAAGCAACAAATGAGTTCCACTCAAAACCATTACTCAACTTAATTGGAACCAAATTTAAGCCAACTTCCCAACCTTGGTTGATAATCTTACCTGCGTTGGTTGCTTTAAAGTCAAAGCCTGACGATGTAGGGATACGAGCAGTTACAATCAAATCGGTTGAAACACGATTGAAGTAAGCAAGGTCAAGACCGATACGATTTTTGAAGAATTGTAATTCTGTACCAATTTCGTATTCAGTCGTAAACTCTGGCTTCAATGCTGCATTGTTTAAAACAGTTGGCAATGAAGTAGCCGAAATAGGTGATGCATTGTAATACTGAACAGCGAAGTTATAAGCTGTAAATACTTGGTAAGGGTCAGCATCTTTACCAACTTTAGCTACGTTTGCACGGATTTTACCAAAACTCAAAATATTTGTTGGCAATTTGAATGCTTCTGTGAAAACGAATGAACCACTCAATGAAGGGTAGAAGTAGCTATTATTTGCTGCTGGTAAAGTTGAAGAATGGTCATTACGAATTGTAGCAGTCAAGAAAGCATAGTTGTTATATGACACACCATACTCAGCAAAATATCCATACAAACGTCTTTTGCTTGATTGTTCACTTGCAAACTGTACATTCGTACCACCTAAAATCAATAAATTAGGATCAATAACTGTCTGTCCTAAAATACCTGTACGGTTATTGTATCTTTGGTTAGCATTATAACCTGCCAATAATCGCATATTGATTTTCTCAGTAATGTCCTTTTGGAGTGATGCTAAGAAAGTAAAGTCTAATTCTGTATTTGTAATATCACGGCGAGTTACTTGTCCTAACGGAATAAATGTACCACCTGGGCGAACTACATCTCTACGTGTTTCAGAATAAGTATTTATACCACCTTTTGCTGTCAAATTTAACCAAGATGTTACATCATAAGTCAATGCCATATTACCAAAAACACGGTTTACTTTACTTGAATAAGTATTGTATTTAGCTGTCCAAAGTGGATTATCCAAAGCACGGAAATATACATTATCGCCAGTTACTGGATTTTCAAACGGATATTCATTTAAGTTATAGTTACGAGGCTGATAAAACAAACGTGAGTAAATTGAAGAAGAGTTACCAACAACGTAGTCAGCAAAATAACCTGCACCTGATTGTGGCGAACCTTGATTTGTATTTACATAGTTTACATTACCACTCAAGTTTAATTTATTAGCTAAAGTAGCATTTCCACCGAAGTTCAAAGTAGTACGGTCAGTGTTTGAGCCAGGGATAATTCCAACGTTTGTCATGCGAGAAGCACCCGCACTAATTGTAGTTGTATTACCAGTTGAGCTAATATTAAAGCTATTTTCCAATACATTACCTTGACGGAAGAATCCACCAATAATATCGTGAGGAACTAAATCAACACCAATTGCATTTCCTTTTGCATCTAATAATTCAGGGAATGCCGTTTTGTAACGAGCGGCACCATAAGCAACACCCACTAAAGGATGCGGCACTTGTCCTACTGGATAATTAGCATCAATTGTTTTTGAATAACGCTCAAAACCCAATGCTTGGTTGATACGGTCAACCTCAGCAGGGAAAGCAGAACCCCAGTTACCAATAAAACCACCATTATAAGTTTGGTTTGAACCTTGTGTATAAGAATCTTGGAAATCTGGAATTGTAGAAATCTTTTCTGTTGAATATGAGCTGTTAAATGTAACTTCCAAGCCTTTTCTTGCATTCTTGCTACCTGCTTTAGTAGTGATAACAACCACACCATTGGCAGCACGTGAACCATAAAGAGCCGACGCAGCAGCACCTTTCAAGATAGTCATTGACTCAACATTGTTAGGGTCAATATCATAAGCACGGTTTGAAGTTACTGTGTTTGTGCTGAAACCGTCAGTAGCATTTACTGAGTTGTCGAAAGGAATACCATCAACAACAAATAAAGGTTGGTTATTTCCTGTGAAAGAGTTAGCACCACGAATTGTGATACGAGTTCCTTGTCCTGGTGCACCACCACCTGAGATAATGTTTACCCCTGGAACTTTACCATTTAATGCACGCAATGCATCTGGCTCAGAACGTTGTTGTAAAGACTCAGCATTTACGTTAGATACCGCATAAGCCAAAGCTTTTTTCTCACGTTGAATACCGATAGCAGTTACAACAACCTCAGATAGCTGTTTTGTGTCAGCACCTAATGAAATGTTTACAACCGACTGGTTTCCAAGTTTTACTTCTTGGGTGTTCATACCCACAAAACTGTATACTAAAGTACTTCCTGTGGCAGCTTCGATTGAGTAGTTACCCTCAATATCAGTTTGCGAACCCTTTGAAGTACCTTTTACTTGCACCGTTACACCCGGCAATCCTGAGCCATCATCCGATGACGTTACTTTCCCAGTTATCTTCTTACCTTGTGCCATTACAGCAAAAGAGATGATGACTCCCAGCAAACTAAGAAGTAGATTCTTCTTCATGTACATTTTAGTTTAGGTTATTAATTAATTAATTGTCACAAAAATACTTATTTTAAAGACACGATAAAATAGTACTGTTGTAGTTTCTTGGATTAAACATATAACATTTTTCAGAAATGACGAAATAAATTTAGTGTTTTAGACAACATTCTTAATATAGTTAATTTTATTATTAAATAAATACAAAGCTTAATATATTTCTTAATTCCACCATAACTCCAAATATAGTTTGGTATATCATCAAATACACCTAATCTTTATGTCAGTAATAATGCATAAATTGAGTACTTTTAATCAATTTTTCAAAAACATAAAAATTCTTGGAAAAATACAATTAAAAAAAGTTGCAAAATAGTACGCAAGCCTACTATTGTTCAATATTATTTCGACATATGTTATTTTTCCATCTATATCATTTCACAAAAAATAGACATTACTTAATTTTCATTCTGTTTGCCGAATCAAGCATTTATAAAAAATTTCAAGAATAGAAGGATAATTAAACCACAAAAACTTAAATTGTATTTTTTCAAGAATCAACTTTTAATGCAGAATAGTATTTCAGTGATTTCAAAACTGTTTGTATTTACATATTACATAGCCTACAAATTGGTATGCTTTAGTTTAAATTTGAATAAAAAATGAGTTCTATGCATCTATATGTGTTTCTTTATTTTTTAAATTAAAGTATTGATTTTTCCTATCTTCAAAATAATAGTGAAGGAAGTAAATCGAAACTTTCAATAATCAGTCATAAATTAAATTGTAATCATTTGTGATACACCCTCTCATCAAAGAAAAAAGGTGTGGGACAACAAATAAATATTATACAAAATATTTGGTAGATGAGCAAAGCTTAAAGTCAAAATTTATCACAAAAAATGCCCCTTCACAATTGCCAAAATTTTAGAAAATGGTAACGGTTTCGTTCCTTTTTTTTGATTAATAATACTGATATCAGCGGCACGTTTCCAATGCCACATTAAATCGCTATAAGCTTGCCACAAATAATAACTGGGGTCGTAGATATGCCCAGGGTCAGAACTAACACCATTTAGCTCCATTATTCTGATATTTTTACCTTCATACAAATCGTCAATACTTTCAACCTTCATATCAAATCGACCATAGTAAAAACCTTCAAACCCTTCCGAAATTTTTGAAAAAACTTCGTCTAATTGATTATTAATCAAATGATTAGCATTCACAAATTTCGTCCCTCGACAATGATTACCGATTGGTTCGAGTAAACGATTTTCACCCAAAGACAAGACATCCATCATACTTTTTCCGAGTCTTTTTTGTAAAATCTTTAATTGGAATCTCGCACGAGTATTTTGCAACACTAATTCTTCAATTGTAGATTTTCCATCGCCAGCAACACTCAAAAATTCTTTTAAAGTTACCGATGAAACTTTACCAATTTTATCAGTTGGCATTCTACTAAAAAGCACTCCCAACTCAATCGGATACGTAATAAATTCTTGTATCAAATAATCAGCATTGGCCGACTCATAGTATTGATGAAGTTCTTCAACTGATTCAATTTTTACCACTGAAGTTCCCCGCTCACCAATATTTGGTTTTGCAATAATTGGATATTGTAAATCGTTAGTTATCAACAATTTAGGCAACTCATAGAATGCTGTACCCAAAGGAATAAAAATAGTTTTGGCCAAATATTCAGTCGAAATATGTTTCATGATTTCGGTTTTATGTTCGCCATAAAAACCTCCTGCAACAATCCCAGGGTTTACCGCAGTGAAAAATGTCAATGACTTTGCTCTTACAGCCTGATAAAGCCAATACGGAGTCATTGGCAAATAAAACAGCCACCAAGGCCAATATTCATAATTGAAAACTTTGACTAAAAACAAAGGTATTCGCATAATTTTCAGTATAATTAATGTGTAAACTTATCTTTTATTCAGCAAACTGGCAATGAAATTTATTATTTTGGAGCGTTCATAGATTACCACAATCAAACAACAAATAAAAGTAAGCAAAGCCATGTAAGAGCACTGTCCTCAATCATTTTAGACCTCAATCCCTTAAATCGTAAAATGTAAAACTATAGCACATACCGGCTCAATTTGAATCGACCCCGCAAAACTGATTGTTGCTACTACAAGAAAAATTATCAAATCCATATTTATTTTTGTGTTCTGACACGAAGTACGCTAATTATCTTTTTACGAAACGTCTGTTTGCCGACATAAATCAAGTAGTTTTTGATAGCTTTGCAAAAAAAATAAAGCAAGGTATGAGAAAACTCCAAATGGAAGAACTCAATCGCTTATCGGTTGAAGATTTTAAGGAAACGAATAAAAACAATTTTTGTATCATACTAGATGATATAAGAAGCATGAATAATGTAGGCTCTGCATTTCGCACGTCCGATGCTTTTTTGGTGGAAAAGATTTATTTATGTGGTATAACGGCCATTCCTCCACACCGAGAAATTGAAAAAACTGCTCTTGGTTCAACGGATTCGGTAGCTTGGGAACACCGAGAAAATGTAATAGATTTAGTGAAAGAATTGCAAGCAAACGGCTATGTCGTTTTGGCAGTTGAGCAAGTAGAAAATAGCCTAAAATTGAATGATTTTCAGCCAGAAACCAATCAAAAATATGCTTTTGTGTTCGGAAATGAGGTTTTTGGTGTAAACCAAGAAGTTGCAGAATTGGCCAATAATTGCTTAGAAATCCCGCAATTTGGCACTAAACATTCACTAAACATATCGGTAACAGTCGGGATTATTTGCTGGGATTTTGTGAGCAAGAATTTATCAATTAACAATTACTGACAAGCATATTTCTACACTTTAATCGTTACCTAAAACTTTAACTGAGTTAAGAATAATTGTTAATTGATAATTGAAATTACGCTCCCTCAAATTGTCTTAAAAATCTTACGTCATTCTCAAAGAAAAGACGTAAATCCTTTACTCCATACCGGAGCATCGTGATACGCTCAATTCCCATTCCGAAGGCAAAACCGGTATATTCTTCTGAATCTATTCCACTATTTTCCAATACATTTGGGTCAACCATACCCGAACCGGCAATTTCTACCCAGCCCGAATGTTTACAGATATTACAACCTGAACCTTTGCAAATAAAGCAAGAAATATCAATTTCGGCACTTGGCTCAGTAAAAGGAAAATAACTTGGACGCAAACGAATCTTGGTATCTTTATCAAACATTTCTTTAGCAAAATGATAAAGTGTATCTTTTAGGTCTTTAAAACTTACTTTTTTATCAACATAAAGTCCCTCAATTTGGTGAAACTGGCAGTGAGCTCGTGCTGAAATGGCCTCGTTGCGATACACCCGACCAATCATCAAGGAGCGAATCGGTGGCTTTTTGTGTTCCATCAATCGCACTTGCACGTTTGATGTATGCGTACGAAGTAAAATATCATCTTTCTGAATATCTTTCTTTTCCACGAAAAAGGTATCTTGCATTTCGCGGGCAGGATGGTCTTCTGGAAAGTTTAAAGCAGTAAAATTATACCAATCGGTTTCAACCTCCGGGCCATCTTCGTGATTAAAACCCATTCGAGCAAAAATCTCTAACACTCGCTGACGAGTAAGCGTAAGTGGGTGAATCGAACCAGAAAAATTTGGTGCAACGGGCAATGTCAAGTCAATGCCGCTAGTCTTTGAGTCGTTTACACTTTGTTCAAGATTTTCCGTAAAATCTCTTAGTCTTTGCTCTGTGAGATTTTTGAGTTTATTGAGTTCTTGTCCAACCGCACGTTTCTGCTCATTGGCTACCGTTTTAAACTCTTCAAAAAGATCATTTAGTATTCCTTTTCGGCTAATATATTTAATCCGAAACTTTTCTAAGTCGTCTTTGCTATTGACCACAACAGCATCAACTTCGCCTAATAATTCTTGAATCTTATCTAACACCCTAGTACCGTTTAATAAATTTATCTGCAAAGATATGAATAATGTCAGATTCTCCCATATTTTTGCGATGTAAATACTAAAAAGATTACCTGTAACAATACTTATTTGATTAAAGGTTTTTTACACAATCTTGATTACATAATTCATACAACAAATTGACAATCAATCATTTGTAAATTTTTAGTTGAACTTAAACTTTGTTGATTCAGAGTTATGTTTGTTGAATCACAGATTTTAAAAACATCATCAACTTTGACCGTACATAAAACTGCATAAAAGCTAAAAGCATCGAACTTAATAAGGAACAAACAAATATGTTTTAGCCAGAACATTAAAGCGTTATGAAGTATTTTAGATAAAACTCTTTTCATCAAAATTTATAAATCGCACATAGTAAATATTCTACATGCCAAATGTTTGAAAATTAAGGTAAATAACAGTGTAGAAGCATTTGATGGAAGAAAATATTGAAATTTCTCGAAGAAAAGTTAATGCTGTAATGAAGAAATTTTCGTTTTATGTTAAGTAAAACTTTGATACCCAATGGGTATTTTTAAATAAAGATTATTAGTATTATACTCTTTTTTATAATACTTTTTAGTGGTTAGGTGATTGTAATAAAGCAACCGTCCTGTGGATGGTTGCTTTTTAATTTCTACTCGACAATTTTATACAAATCTTTAGCTCTTGTACGTGAAATTGCATTAAAATGCCACCATTCACTTTCAATTCGCATATAGCCCACGCTCGTCATAGCTTCACGCAATATTATTCGATTAGCTAATTGTTCTTTGCTTAGTTTGCCCTCAATTAGCATTTCATCTTCTAAACGGGGATATGCTAAATCACCAAAAAAATCAAATTTTGTACCCATATCAAGCGGCTTTTTAATTACATCATCATAAACTGTTAAGTCAACTGCCGAACCAAAATTATGAATCGAAGCAATGGCAGGATTAGCCACAAAATCTTCTCTTTCTTTTGGAGGAATACTATCCAATAAATTCCAAAGTGTATGCTGAACACTCAGCGGTCGAGCAGCATCATACACCAATAATCTATAATTTGGATATTTTTCTTGTAAAACTTTGTTGGCTTTTACAAGCATTTGAGCAGGTTTAGCTTGCAGGTAAGCACGAGTCAAATCTCCATAGACATCAGTTTTTACAAAATTATCAGTCGTAGAATATTTCAATTCGACCATAATAGTCGAATCAAGGGTTTGGATATCAACCAAACCTTGCTCAATCATTCGTTGCTCCAATTCAGAAATTATTGGTTGCTCAATTATTACTACGCTATCTTTTTTAGTAAATGCTGAATCTATCTTTTTGCTTTCTTCAGCTTTTTCTGTTTGGCAACTCCAAACTCCCAATAATACTACACTTAATAGAAAAATCCTCTTTGAAAGCATCATTTTAAACTGTTTTTCGGCATAATCGAATCAAATTTTAAGTTATAAATCGAAAAATCGTGGTTTATCCTTAAATTAGCCACAAATCTAAACTTAAACCGTCAAATTTATGGCATTAAACTATATTTGGGTAGCTTTTTTTCTGATTGCATTTGTAGTTGCATTATTCAAACTCATCTTCTTGGGCGATACCGAGATTTTCAAAATCATTGTTGAAGGAATGTTTGATTCCTCAAAAATCGCCGTCATGGATATTGCCTTGCCACTCGCAGGTGTAATGACTTTTTTTTTGGGAATTCTAAAAATTGGTGAAGAAGCAGGCGTTATTCGCCGCATGGCTCGAATTATTGCTCCTTTTTTTAGTAAACTCTTCCCCGAAGTACCAAAAGATCACCCAGCGAATGGACAAATGATTATGAATTTTTCGGCCAATATGCTCGGCCTTGACAATGCAGCCACTCCTTTTGGCTTGAGTGCGATGCAAAGTTTGCAAGAACTAAATCCGAGCAAAGACACGGCATCCAATGCTCAAATTATGTTTATGGTGCTTCACAGTGCGGGGCCAGTACTTATTCCGCTCAGTATTATGGCTCAACGTGCCATCTATAATGCTGCCGACCCTGCCGATATTTTTATTCCTGCCTTGATTTCAGTTTATGTGGCTACACTGACAGGAATGCTTTTCGTAGGAATCAAACAACGTATTAATTTCTTTGATAAAACCCTCCTATCGTGGCTTTTAGGTCTTACAGGGTTTATTGGTTTTGTACTTTGGTATTTTTCTCGTTTACCAAAAGAAGAAATTGAAGTAACATCGAAAGTGGTCAGTAATATGATTTTGTTTATTTTTATTGTAGGCTTTATTGGTGGAGCTATTTACAAAAAGGTTAATATTTTCCCTGCATTTATTGAAGGTGCAAAATTAGGTTTTGAAACATCAATAAAAGTGATTCCCTACCTAGTTGGATTGTTGGTTGCTATTGGTGCATTCAGAAATTCAGGAGCTTTGACTTATATTGTAGAAGCCCTAAAATGGGTTTTTAGCTTGACAGGCATGAATACGGATTTTACCGATGCACTTCCAACTGCCCTTATGCACCCATTAAGCGGAAGCGGCTCAAGAGCCATGATGATTGATTCGATGAAAACCTTCGGTGCTGACTCATTCGTAGGGCGTTTGTCTTGTGTATTCCAGGCTTGTTCGGATACGATTTTATATGTTTTGGCTTTGTATTTTGGCTCTGTTAATATTAAAAATACTCGATACACACTCGTAGCAGGACTTTTGGCCGATTTGGCTGGTGTAATTACTGCCATCATTGTTTCTTATATTTTCTTTTATTGATTTTCATTATCTGTGGCACACCCTTTTATCTACAATTACATGGTGTGCCACGGAAATGAAACAATGACAATCATAAAGATTATAGCCATCTATTGTTTTGCCAATTCTCAAACACAATCAAAAAATAGATATCATTAGTTTGTATATCGTTTATGAAAATAAATTTCAATCTCCTTTCAACCTTTTGATGATAATCTGAATCATTATATAAAAAGGCAAAAAAGACTATGAAAAAATTATTCTACGAACACCTCGACGAACTTATGTTTGTATCAATCTTTATAGTAATTGTAGCCATTAATGCGTGTAAAGCATAGCATTAAAACCACCTTTTTCAATTTATCAGAAAGATGGTTTTAATTATCTACAGCAGTTTGACGAGAGAAAAAGCAAGAGCCGCTTGATTCTTGCTTTTCTATTTTTTTAAGGAAAAAATGTCTGCAATAATATTTTCCATTTCCGCACAAAAACATCAAATATCCACCATTGAACATTAAATCAGCCTAGACCAACCAATTGAATAAAATATTTTTAAAGTACTTTATTCAGTAAAAAAGCAGTTAATTCTCAGAAAATGCTTTTAGTTTTTCACTTATTGAAAATCAGTTTTTCCCGCCTAAATACTCACTTTGAAGTATTTTCTTAAATCCATCAAATTTTACAGGAGTTTTTTGATATTGATAGGTAGTAAGTAAGGATTGCGTACGATTATTATCACCCATTGCTACATCGACATCATCCATCATAAATTGGCTTGGATGTTCGTACCCACAAGCATGACAAATATCCAAAATCTCTTTTGTGAGTGTCTTTACATAATTATAAAAACGCTCGCTTTTTAAAGTGGGATCAATACCTCCTTGTAACCATTTATTTTGTGTGGCCACTCCGCTCGGACAACGGTTTGTATGACAGATTTGTGCCTGAATACAACCAATCGACAGCATTGGCTCACGTGCCACATTTATTACATCCACTCCCATCGCAAAAGCCATTACGGCGGTATCGGGCAAACCAAGTTTACCAGAACCAATAAAAGTAAGCTTATCAGTCAATTCTCTTTTCTGAAAAATTCTATAAACCGAAGAAAAAGCATACACAAAAGGTAAAGAAACATGGTCTGCAAAACTTGGTGGTGCAGCACCTGTGCCACCTTCCCCACCATCAATGGTAATAAAATCAGGGCCTTTACCAGATTTTTTCATCAAATCGGCCAATTCTTCCCACATTTCGAGTTTTCCAACTGCTGATTTTATTCCGACAGGCAAGCCAGTAGCACTGGCCATCAATTCTATAAAATCAACCATTTCCTTTATGGTAGAAAACGCACTGTGATACGCTGGCGAAATCACATCTTTTCCCAACGGAACATGGCGAATCTCGGCCAATTCTTTTGTAAGTTTTGAAGCTGGTAAAACCCCACCTTTACCGGGTTTTGCTCCTTGTGAGAGTTTGAGTTCAATCATTTTTATGCAAGGATTATCTTGGCAAAGTTTCACCAATTTTTCCATCACAAAATTCCCGTCATCATCTCTAATCCCAAAATACGCTGTTCCAATATTGAGGACTACATCTGCCCCATTTTTGTGATAAGGCGAAAGTCCACCTTCGCCTGTATTATGATAACAACCAAACTTTGCCGCACCTTTATTCATTGAATCAATGGCAGTTGCGGAAAGTGAACCATAGCTCATTCCAGAAATATTGACAACCGATTTTGGCAAGAATGGATTTTTTCGATGATGATATTCTCCGATGACTTTCGCCGATGGACAAATGTACGGATTTGCTACATTTGGATGGTCTACAGGCAATTTAAAAGGCAACATCGCAGGTTTTATAAAATTATAGCCCGCACTATACATGTCTTGGTCAGTGCCAAAACCCTGAAAATTATTTTCTTTTTTTGCCGAAGCATAAATCCAAGAGCGTTGACGGCGATTGAAAGGCAATTCTTCTCGGTTATTGGCCACAATATATTGGCGTAACTCTGGGCCAACACTTTCGATAAAATAACGCAGATGTCCAACAACAGGAAAATTATGTTGAATTGTGTGTCTTTTTTGAAGAATATCTTTTAAAAAAATTAAAGTAAAAAAGACGAGAATATAAGCCCACCAAGCTATACCAATAAAAAACTGTAAGATGGAATCCATGTAAATATAAAAATTGAATGTTGATGCAGCAAGATACAAGGAATTTTCAATTCAAACATTTTGTAGGACAGGTTTTAAACCTGTCAGTCATATAAAATATAAAAAAAATAGCCCTGTTTCCTTTTCGGTCTAGTCGAAAACCATGTTTGTTTTCAACCTGTGAGTCGTTTAATATAAAAAAATGGCAGGTTGAAAACCTGCCATACAATTTTTAATAAAGTCCCGATAATTTCTGTAGTGCTTCCATTACGGTTGGCTTGTCTTCTGGGTAGGTTACACCAAACCACTCTGACTCGTTTGAGAACACTTTACATTTTCCTAAGCCATTCTGAATCAAATAAGTCATTACAGTTGGAATATAAAATTCTGCTTTTGGTGAGTCGATATTTTTTATCGAATATTCCTTAAACATTTCATTGATTACTGGAAATACATTTGGCATAAAACCCCAGAAATTCATCGAAACTGGCGTATTTTCTGGCAAATCTGTTAAAATGTCACCCTCTTCAAATACAATCAAATTATCAGTTTGGCGATAAATTTTTGTACGCTCCGTCACTACCTCCAAATAACCATTTTCATCAACCTCGCAAACCCCTCTCGAAACCGAACCATTTTCTGATAATGTATTCTTGATTTGATAACCCACCATTGCATGACAATTATCGTCAGTATTATTGGTCAAGAAATCGGCCATGATTTTAAAACCTTCATAGCCATAAAAATCATCGGCATTGATAACAGCAAAAGGCGTATTGGTTTGTTCCCAAGCACAAAGCACTGCATGGCCAGTTCCCCAAGGCTTGGTACGTTCCACCGTTCCGAGTTCGGGAGCAACGTATTTTTGTACACCTTGAATCGCAAAATCATAGTCGATTTTTCCGGCCAATTTTGACCCAAATATTTCTTCAAAATCTGCTTTTAATTCTTCTCTAATGATGAAAACGATTTTCCCAAAACCTGCCTTAATGGCATCGTGAAGCGAATAATCAATGATAGTTTCGCCGTTTGGGCCGAATTTATCTAATTGTTTGATGCCACCGTAGCGACTGCCCATACCTGCGGCTAAAATAAGAAGTGTTGGTTTTGACATATAATGAATGTATTTTTTGAAAGTCAGTTTAATTTTTATTCTAAATAAATTTGATAAAACGCTTAACTTTATGAAACATTAATTATTTTTTGGAAATTAGTCCATAGG
>JAFEIL010000435.1 GCA_017495105.1 Emticicia sp.
TAAATATTTACTGACGGCTTCTGTTCGCCGAGATGGTTCTTCTCGCTTTGGTGCTAATAATCGTTGGGCAGTCTTCCCTTCTGCAGCGATTGCCTGGAAAGTCACAGAAGAACAATTTATGAAAGAGCTCACATTCATCAGTAACCTGAAAACAAGAGCAAGCTATGGTATTGTTGGCAATCAGGAGATCGGGGCCTATTCTTCATTTTCTCAATTGAATGCTGGAGCGTATATTTTTAATGGTGTAATGATGACAGGTCTTTTTCCCAGTCGTATAGGAAGTGCAGATCTAAAATGGGAAACAACTAAACAAGCAAATGCAGGTTTGGATATTGGTTTGTTCAAAAATCGTTTAAGCTTTTCAATCGATTACTATATAAAAAATACTGTTGATTTACTTTTCAATCAACCGCTTCCCCAATCTTCTGGTTTTGATGTAGGTCTTCAAAATATAGGAAAATTAGAGAATAAAGGGTTTGAGATAATGATGAATACAAAAAATACAGTTGGGGAATTTAAATGGAGTACCGATTTCAATATATCATTCAATCGAAACAAGGTCATTAGTTTAGGTGGTGTACCAATGACAGCTGGCGATGGCGGGAGTGGCTGGTTGGCAATACCTGCTTTTACCCAACTGATTGTTGGGCAACCCGTAGGTACTTTTTTTGGCTATGTTAGAGATGGCATTTTTCAAAATGCTGATGAAATTTCTAAATCAGCTCAAAAATCTGACAAGCCAGGATATATACGTTACAAAGATTTAGATGGTAATGGTGTAATTGATGATAAAGATAGAACTATTATAGGCAATGCTCAACCTGATTTTATTTATGGTATTACTAATAATTTCTCTTATAAAGGTTTTGACCTCAACATATTCATTCAAGGTTCACAAGGGAATGATGTGTTGAATGCACAGCGTAAAAACCTTGACCGCTTTACAGCAGAAGGGAATTCCTCTACTTTAGCATTAGATTATTGGTCACCAACCAACACTGGGGCATCCCAACCTTCACTTAATAATCCCAACATAAGATACGATTCTCGATACATTGAAGATGGAAGTTATGCACGATTAAAAAATTTAACAGCAGGATATAGACTCCCTAATTCCTTTGCTGAAAAAGTTAAATTTACAACTGCCAGACTTTATTTTAGTGCACAGAACTTGATTACAATTACCAATTATTCAGGATATGACCCGGAAGTCAGTCGTTTCCGCCAAAGTAATACCAGCCCTGGCGTCGATGCGGGTAGTTATCCAACTTCAAGAGCCTACACCATAGGGCTAAATGTCTCATTCTAATAAACAAACGAATATAAAAATGAAAAATATATTAAAAATTTCTCTTTTATTTTTTACAATTCTTATTTCTACAAGTTGTGAAAAACAATTACTGAACCAAAAGCCTCAATCTTTTATTTCACCTGAAACATTCTATTCAAATGAATCAGAAGCAATGGCTGCTGTTACCGCATGTTATGATCGCATGGGAAATTGGACAGGCATGTATCCATTCCGCTATCAGTTAGTGGCAAATTTGCCTACGGATGATTTGGTGTTCGCACGTGCGGCTGGCACATTGGTAATCATCAACACTTTTACTTACGATCCAAGTTTAAGGGAATTGCAAAGCGTTTGGCAAGAGTTTTATCAGATGATTCAAAATTGTAACTATGCGATTAGTCAAATTCCCAATACACCGATGACCAATACAGCACTAAAAAATCGATTAATAGGAGAAGCAAGATTTTTACGTGCTTTAGGTTATTTGGAATTGGTTCGTTTTTTTGGTGATTTACCATTGGTAACAGAGCCTACAAAAAGTTTTGAGGGTTTAAAAATTCCCCGAACACCAGCTCAAAAAGTGTATGAACAAATAATTGAAGACTTAAAGTTTGCTGAGTCAAATCTGGATTTAACATATACTGGATCTAATATTGGAAGGGCAACGATAGGAGCTGCTAAAGGTCTTTTGGCAAAAACATATCTTACAATGGCATCACCTGGCACACAGGGAATTGCTGATAAAGCTAAATACTGGCAATTAGCTGCTGATAAATGTAAAGAAGTCATTGACCTCGGACGGTATTCTTTGCAAAGTTCTTACACTAATATTTTTGCAAGTAATAATGAAAATAATAGCGAGGTTTTATTCGATGTGCAATTTAGTACTGGTTATGGGACAACAACAGCAGGTGAAGGCCAATTAATTAGTGGTCTTTATAATCCTTTGGGTTCAAATAACTTTTATGCAAGACCTGATTTGTTTAAAAGTTTCGACCCCTCCGACAAAAGAAGAGAATTTGTGGCAACAGGAATTAGAAATACAACGACAGGCGTTTTTACCCCTTTTCCACCTTCAACGGGAGGATCAAATTCGACGTTTGCTATTAATAAATGGTTTAATGATGTAGGGGACGCTTTAAATTATATTATTTTAAGGTTAGGAGATATTTATTTGATGAATGCTGAGGCACTTAATGAGGCGGGTAAAACAAGCGATGCCTATGCCTTCATTAATCCTATCCGCCAAAGAGCAGGCCTACAGCCTCTAACACCTGGGTTAAGTCAAGCAGCTTTTAGAGATGCTATTCAAAAAGAAAGAAGACTGGAAATGTATGCTGAAAGTAGCCGCTGGTTTGATTTGGTGCGTTGGGGAAAATTTGTTTCCACAATGAAAGCATTAAATGATCCTCTTTCGCAAATTTCAGAAAAGCACACACTGTTTCCTATTCCACAATCTGAAATGGATAGAAACCCCGCTTTAAAACAAAATCCAGGTTGGTAAAAAATAAGTGTTTACTTCAATTTAACGAGTGATTTATCACCCATTAAATTGAAGTAAACAAATCTTAAAATAATTTTATCGGAAACTATTTTTAAAATCTATGAATAACTTAAATAATAAAATTGCAATAGTTACTGGTGCATCAAGTGGCTTTGGGGTTGGTATTGCAGACGAACTCATAAAAGCAGGAGCAAAAGTTTATATTGTAGCCCGTACAACTGAAAAAATAAATACAGTTGCAAAGAAAATTGGTGCTATTCCTATTGTTGCTGATATTACAAAAAGTAATGATTGGGAAAATATTTTTAACCAAATTATTGATGCAGATAAAAGATTAGATATTTTGGTAAATAACGCTGGTGGCGGCGGAGTAATCGCCGAAATAAGCGAACAAACAGATGAAAATATTGAACAAGTAATAGCCTTAAACCTATTGGGGGCAATACAAGGATGTAGAAGAGCTGCTAAATTAATGAAGCAGCAGGGTTTTGGTACAATTATTAATATATCATCCGTTTGCTCCGTAGAAGCATGGGCTGGATGGGGCATTTATGCTGCTGCAAAAGCAGGATTAGACCAAATCACTAAGCATTTGTATGTTGAACTAAGACCCTATGGAGCAAAAGCTACTACAATTATGCCTTCTTGGGGAGCGACAAATTTTAATGGTGCTGCCAATATAGGAACTTTTTCAGAAGAAGTAGCTGCAAAAGCTATCCAACCAAATGACATTGGTAAAGTAGTGGTTGACGTTTGTCAGCTACCTGCTCATTTGGTTATTCCAGAATTACGTTTACTTCCTTTAGTACAAGAAATTCAACCTTACTAAAATGGAAAAATTCGATGTAGTAATAGTTGGTGCAGGTAGTGGGGGTATTGGGGCTGCCATTGCCGCAGGACGTTTGGGTTTAAAGGTATTACTGGTCGAGAAACAAAATTTTGTGGGCGGCAATGCCACACAAAGTGGCGTTTCAGTTTGGGAAATGGGCGTGGGTGGAACTGGGATACCTTTTGAAATTTACAAAAAACTTAAAGAAATACCCCATGCTGTTGGTATTTACAGTTTCAAAAAACACCGTAAATGGCAATTAAAAACAGGAGAAACCCCGCTACACCCAGGAGCAGAAATTACTATTGATAAATCAGTAAAATACTTTGATACATTAAGGAGGCATGGTTCGGAATTAGGCATACAAAATGAAGTTTTCGTGAGAAAGAACTGGCATGGTGTTCCTTTTGAGCCTACCATTTTCCAAGATGTTGTAGAAAATATGATGCTGGAAACAGGTAATATTACTTTAATTAAAAATACCGCCGTCATTGAAGTCATCAAGCAAAACGATGAAATACAAGCATTGAAGTTAAGCAACAATAGGACAATTTCTGCGGACTACTACATTGATTGCACGGACAATGGTTATATCTGCCAAGCAGCAGGTTGTGAGGTAATGTATGGACAGGAATCAAAAGAGCAGTTTGATGAACCAAATGCACCAGATGTCGTTAGTTCAAAACTCAATGGCGTTTCATTAATATATAGTATTAGCCCACTCAAATCTGAAGGGGTAGTTAAACCCCCTATTTGTTGGTGGGCGGATGAATATCCACCCACAAGTATTGTCGAATATCCCAATGGCGACTTGAATATCAATATGTTACCTACGATGGAAGGTATCGAGTTTTCAATATATACCAACTATACCCACGCTTATGAAGAATGTAAAAGGCGGGTGTTGGCACATTTTCAGCACCTTAGGTACGTATATCCACCTTACAAAGACTATCAAATCGTATGGATTGCTCCCGCTTTGGGCATCAGAGAAGGGAAGAGAATAGTAGGGGAATATATTTTGAAAGAGCAAGATATAAGGAGCGGGCTGTCAAAGCAAGAACAACATGACATAGTTACAATTGCCGACCATGCCCTAGATACACATGGAAAAAGTACGGGGCGGGCGGGTTGTGCTGAACTCGATGAACCATATGGTGTGCCATTTAGGTGTTTAATACCTAAAGGTTTTTCAAATTTGCTTATCGCTTCAAGAGCTGCAAGTTTTAGCTCGTTGGCTGCCTCAAGTTGCAGGCTATCTCGCACTATGATGCAACTCGGACAAGCCGCAGGGATGGCAGTTTATTTAGCCCAAAAAAGCAATGTTCCAGTCAAAAGTATTGATTATCAATCATTAAGACAGTTGCTTTTAGAACAAAATGTGCAGTTAGAATATCCGATTTTACCCAAATTAAAGAAATATTTAGACGATGAATAATATAGATATAGCAGTCATAACTGTGTATATGATAGCACTATTAGGATTAGGTATTTGGGTAAGTATAAAGAATAAACAGACAAAGCCATCAGACCTTTTTTTGGCAGGAAAATCATTAGATTGGAAAACCATCGGATTATCCATTTTTGGAACAAACATTAGCCCACTTAATATCATAAGTGCTTGTGGTTTGGCTTATTCTTATGGTATGGTGGCTTGTAATTTTCAATGGTTTGCATGGTTGTATTTATTATTATTGAGTTTAGTTTTTTTACCTTATTATCTCAAGCATGACATTCAAACAATGCCACAATTTATGTTGCGACGATACGATGAATCATGCCGTAAAGTGCTTTCATGGATTGTATTTTTTCAGGTTTTAATAGGGGCTGGTTCTGTTTTATATGCTGGTTCGTTACTTACAAGTCAATTATTGAATATAGCGGTTTGGCAATGTATTGGTATTATGGCTTGTATTTCAATTCTGTTTACAGTACTGGGTGGCTTGAAGGCAGTAGCACTTACCGATTCATTTCAATCAATTGTGATGATAGTTGTATGTAGCTTAATCGGTGTCATTGCTTTATCTCAAATAAATGATTGGGGGATTTTTAAAGAAAAGCTTACAGCGGATTATTGGCAATTATTAAGAGCAGGCAATGACCCCAATTATCCATGGCAAGCTATTATTGTTGGTTACCCCATTATGTCGGTTTGGTATTGGTGTGCCAATCAGAATATTGTACAAAACGCATTGGGAGCAAAAGATTTAGAGGAGGGTAAAAAAGGAATATTATTTTTGAGTTATCTCAAATTATTTGTCCCTATTTTATTCATTCTTCCTGGTATTATTGCGAAAGTGGTTTTTCCTAATTTGGCTAAACCCGATGATGCTTTTCTTCAAATGATTTATCAGTATTTACCACACGGTTTAATAGGTTTAGCAATATCTGTATTAACAGCAGCTCTGGTCAGCACAGTTACAGCAATGTTCAATTCTGGCAGTACAGTTTTTACATTAGATATTTTACCAAACTTAAAAAAGTCGAACGCCTCACCTTCAGTATTTCAAGGTCGTTTGGTAATTATAGGCTTAGCAATTATAGCATCAGGCATCGCCTTTGGGCTTGATAAGGTACAAGGGTTTAATTTATTTGAAAAAGTCAATTCGATATTCTCATTTCTTAGTCCATCATTAGTAGCTGTATTTATATGGGGTGTTTTTTGGAGAAAAATATCCTCTCGGGCGGCTTATTACACGCTCATTTTGGGCAACATTCCGACAGTTTTGGTAAGTATTGCTTATTTAGCACAGTACCCGAGCAAGCAATTTTATCCTAATTTCTTTCTGATTTCATTCTACCTTTTTGTAGGACTAAGTATATTATTGATTATACTTTCTTATGCTTTTCCTGAAACTGACCATAAAAATCGACCCATATTTGAATGGAAAAGTTATTATAAAGGAAAAAACTATTTATCGCCTTCGCTTCGTTGGGGTTGGGGAGTTTTGAGTATGATTATGGTAGGACTATATTTCTATTTTAGCTAAAAGAATATATGATAAAGAAATTAATAATACTTTTATTTTTCAGTGTTTTCGTAGTTAATATTGCCTTTTCTCAGTCAATATTTGTTGTTTCCCTGATGGGTAACGATACAAATATTGGAACGTTGGAAAAGCCTTTTGCTACGCTGGAAAAAGCCCGTACTGAAATCAGGAAAGTTCGGTTAAAAGCTCCTAATCAGCCAATTACAGTTTATTTAAAAGGGGGTGTTTATTTTCGTTCAGATAGTTTTGTTTTAGATAGCATAGACGCTGGAAGCGAACAGTCGCCTGTTTTATATAAAGCCTACAAAAACGAGAAAGTAGTAATTCATGGTGGAAAAAAATTGAATGGAAAAGATTTTAAGCTCTGCAATGATATTCAGATTTTAAAACGTTTAAGACCCGAAGTAAGAGGAAAAATATGGGTTATCGATTTGAAAAAGGAAGGGGTCTCAGATTACGGTGTCATGAAAAAGCATGGCTTCGGGACAACCATTGAACCTACTGTTCTTGAATTGTTTATTAATGGAAAACCCCAAATTTTAGGACGCTATCCAAACCAAGGTATTGAAAAAATCGGAAAAGTCTATGATATGGGTTCTATGCCTTATTTTGAAAAAGTACCTGACCGTGGAGCTGAATTCGGATATGAATATAACCGCCCTAACTATTGGACAGATGCCAAAGATTTTTTTTTACATGGACATTTTTCAAGAGGTTTCAACGATGATTACTTGCCAGTTGAGCGAATTGATACCATAAAAAAGAGCATCAAATTAGCTCAACCGCATATTTATGGCGTTTTTTCAAGCATCTATGTTGATAAAAATAAATATCCTGAAAATGCCGGTCTCGAAATGAGAGGTTACTATGCCTACAACCTTTTAGAAGAAATAGACCAACCCAATGAATGGTATTTAGACCGTCAGACAGGTAAACTATATCTGTATCCGGGTAGCTCACTTGATGAGGCAAATGTTGAAGTATCCTTGATGAAACAACCACTTTTTAAGCTCACCAATACATCAAACATAAGTATTGAAGGCCTTGATTTTAGGTGTACCAGAGGTATGGGTATTTATCAAGAAAAAACACATCATATTACCATTAATAATTGCCAATTTTCGAACTTAGGTACGGTGGCTGTTGCCATGAACCCTTTGAAACAATATAATTCTGGAAATGAAATCGAAGAATTTCATCACAATATTATCTCCAACTGTGTGATATTTAACACAGGAACTGGAGGTGTAAGCATTGAAGGAGGGAATAGGAAAACGTTACAGTCATCAGAAAATAAAGTTATTAATTGTGAATTCTATAATGTTGATAGGGTAAACGAAACATATTCAGCCGCAATAGCTATTCGGGGCGTAGGGGCTACTATTAAAAATTGTTATTTCCACGATTTAAAGCATTGGGCGGTCAATTTTACAGGTAATAACCATTTAATAGAGTACAACATGTTTGAACGTGTTTGTACTGAGGCAGATGATATGGGAGTTGTTTATACAGGTAAAAACCCTTCTGCAAGAGGGACAATAATACAGTATAATTACTTTATTGATAATGAACCCAAGCACAAACGTTCAGGTATGTGTGGTGTCTATATAGATGATGGGTCTGGGGGGATTACGATTCGAAATAATCTTTTTTACAAAACAGGTAGCCTCGGACGTGGATGGGTATATGCGGCTGTTTATATACATGGGGGACATGATAATTTGGTCACGCACAACATCTTTTTAGATTGCCAAGCTGGCGTCGGACAGGCCCCGTGGACTGATCAACGTTGGAAGGAGCGAATAAACGATAATAGTCAGATGATGACTCGATTGACCCAAGAAGTAGATATTAGAAGTGAAGTATATCTAAAATCATATCCTGAATTGACCTCATTTTTGGAAAACCCTGGCAGGCGTTTCAATAAAGTGTATGAAAACGTAGCAATCAATAGCCCTATTGCAATACAAGGTGATTTCCTTTTACGAAAAAATTTATCACTTATACAACAAGGGCTGCATCCCAAAGATATTGATTATCAAAAATTAACAAAAGATTTAGTGGGCATAAAATTAGTTGATTTGAGTAAGATAGGTAAATTAAAATGATTGATGATAAAATTAATAGCCCAAATACATGTATTAAGTGGCAAAACGGAAGAAGCACTACAAGACTTAAATAATCTTGTACAATATACTAAAATGGAAGAGGGCTGTTTGAGGTATGATTTGTTCCAAAGTACTATGGATGAGTGCATTTTCTTCATCTTTGAAGAATGGCATGATGATAAAAGCTTGGGAAAGCACTTTGAAAGCCAGCATATCAAGGAGTTTAACAATGTAAAACGTTTGTGGATTTCAGGTAAAGTAGAAATTAATCAAGTAAAAAAGTTATAATGTAATAATGATTGAAAATAGATTTAAAAATATTTATAACATAGACGTTCTTATAGTAGGTGCAGGCATCAACGGAGCAGGTCTTTTTCGAGAATTGGCACTACAAGATGTGAATTGCCTATTGATTGATAAAAGTGATTTTATGTCGGGTGCAAGTGCTGCACCATCACGAATGATACATGGTGGTTTGAGATATTTAGAGAATCGGGAAGTACGATTGGTACAAGAAAGTCTTTCAGAACGTAATTTATTATTGCAAAATGCCCCTCACTACGTATTTCCATTGCCAACGGTTATTCCAATTTATCATTGGTTTTCGGGAATTATTAATGGAATCCGAAAATTCTTTGGTATGAAGGCTACCAATACGCCAAGAGGGGCAATTATAGTGAAACTGGGCTTGTTGATGTATGATATTTTTACCAGAAATCAGAGAGTAGTGCCAACTCATCAATTTAGTAGCCGAAAGAAATCTCTTGAAGATAGGCCACTTTTAGACCCGAACATAGTTTGTACGGCTCTATTTTATGATGCATGGATTTCATTCCCTGAGCGTTTAGGTATAGAGTTAATCCAAGACGGATTAGACCTAAATAATGGCTCAATAGCTTTAAATTATGTATCACTCAATCGGGTCGAAAATGGTCAAGTGATTCTTAAAGATGAACTTTCGGGCAGAGAAACTAAGATAAAACCCAAAGTAGTTGTGAATGCTACAGGAGCTTGGATAGATTTTGCCAATTTATCACTTGGTAAAAAGACAAAATTTATTGGAGGTACAAAAGGGTCTCATTTGATGGTTGATAATCAAGCACTCATGAATGCCACTATGGGTCAAATGGTCTATTATGAAAATGATGAAGGGCGTATTTGTATCCTTTTTCCACTGCATGGAAAAGTAATGATTGGCTCAACCGATATTAAAGTAACTAATCCCGACGAAGTAGTATGTACTGATGAAGAAGTGGAATACATGCTGAGTTGTGTCCGTCAAGTTTTTCCAAAACTTGATATTAATCCCTCACAAGTGATATTTAAATATTCGGGGGTTCGCCCATTACCTAACAGTGAAGGAGATTTAAAAAATGCCCAAATCAGCCGTGACCATAGTACAAAAGTCATTGAACCTACTGAGGGCGGGCTTCCTTTTCCAATCTTAAATCTAATTGGCGGAAAATGGACAACATTTAGGGCATTTGGAGAGCAAACCTCAGATAAAATACTTACTTACCTAGGTTTATCCAGCAAAGTAAAATCAACAAACTTTGCAATTGGGGGTGGGAAAAACTTCCCCAAAACAGAAGTAGAAAAGATAAATTGGATAGGAAAAATACAAAAAAAATCAGGATTGGAGGCTGAAAGGATAAATACCTTATTGAATAGATATGGTACGAATGCTGAAAAGGTGATTGATTATATAAGATTAGGGGGAGATTGTTTATTAAAAAGCAGCCCAAATTATTCAAAACGAGAAATCGAATATTTGTTGAAAAATGAATTTGTAAATCATTTAGATGATTTGATTTTGAGAAGAACAGTTATAGCTCTTTCGGGCGAATTGACCTCGGAATTATTTATTGAGCTTGCAGATATTTATAGCGATTTTTTTCAACTCAATTTAGATGTTAAATCTAAAGAAATAGAACGAACAAAAGCCATTTTGACGCAAAAACATGGTGTGAATCTTAATGTATGATTGGGTACATGAACTGGACTTTTATCTACGAATATAAAATTTATTAAATATATGTATCAAACATCAAAAGTTCGCTTAAAGCGGATGTTCAACAAATCGGGTAAATGCCTTGATATAGCCATTGACCACGGTGTTTTTAATGAGTATAGTTTTTTGGATGGATTGGAAAACATTGAAAATGTAGTTCAACAATTAGTGGCTGCAGGGCCTGATGCCATTCAAACCAATTATGGACAAAGTGATTTACTACAAGGCATTGCAGGAAAAAACAAACCAGCTTTAGTAATGCGAGTGGATGTGGGCAATCCATACAATGCTCAGACTCATAAAGTAATGTACAGTGCTTTGCAAAACGAAGAAGAACCAATATTGGAAGCCCTGCGAATGGATGCAGCTTGTGTCGTTGTTAATTTATTGCTATTGCCAGGCGAACCTGATTTACACAGACTTAGCATCAAAAACATTAGTCGTTTACGAGGAGTATGCGAAAAATACGGTATGCCTATGATGATTGAACCATTAGTGATGAAAGGAAATGATGCCCGAGGCGGATACCAAGTAGATGGTAATAAAAAACTCATAGTACCTCTTGTTCGACAAGCAAGAGAACTCGGAGCGGACATCATCAAGGCTGACCCAACCGATAATGTTGAAGATTATCACGAAGTGGTACAAGCCGCTCGATGTCCTGTATTGGTACGTGGTGGTGGAAAAGAAGACTTAAAAATAATCTTTCAAAAAAGCTATGACTTTTTACAACAGGGTACTATGGGTTTGGTTTATGGCCGAAATATCTATCAACACCCCAACCCCGCCCAAATTGTGAAAGCATTCATGGCAATGATTCATCAGAACGCAACCGTGGAACAAGCTTGGGGAATTTATCAAAATAATTAAAATTAAAATTCGTGATGTCAGCAAGAATTCAAGAAATTAAATTAGTGCCTGTATTTATTGGTGGAAAATGGGTGAATAAAACGGCCGAAAGTTATACCAATGTATTTAATCCCTCTAAAGGCGAGGTGATTGCCCAAACGCCAATGCTTACTAATGCGGATGTAGAGTTGGCTGTCCAAGCAGCAAAATTAGCTTATCCAGCATGGTCAGCACTGGCTGTTCCAAAACGTGCCGAAATATTGTTTCGCTATCGCACATTGTTAGAACAGAATATGGAAACACTTGCTCGGCTCATCACCTTAGAAAATGGTAAAACATTAGATGAAGCTCGTGGAGATATTCGTAGAGGTTTTGAAGTAGTAGAATTTGCTTGTGGTATTTCACAATTGTATAAAGGTGAAAGCCTCTCACAAGTTGCTCAAAACATTGACGGACAAACTATTCGAGAACCGTTGGGTGTCTGTGTAGGTATTAGCCCGTATAATTTTCCTGCTATGGTACCTATGTGGATGTTTCCTTTGGCTATTGCCTGTGGTAATACCTTTGTTTTAAAACCCAGTGAAAAAGTGCCTCTCACCGCAATTCGTTTAGCTGAGTTGTTCCAAGAAGCAGGTTTGCCAGATGGTGTATTCAATATTGTACATGGAGGAAGTGAGGTTGTTGATAGCTTATGTACACACCCAGATGTAGCAGCCATCAGTTTTGTGGGTTCTTCCCATGTTGCTAAACACGTATATACATTAGGGTCAGCAAACGGAAAGCGAGTTCAAGCCGGTGGTGGTGCTAAGAATGCCTTAATTGTAATGCCCGATGCCGACCCTGATGCTACTTTAAGAGCTATTATGGGTTCTTCGTTTGGTTGTGCTGGTCAAAGGTGTATGGCTGGGTCATTATTAGTAGGTGTTGGGGATGTACATAATCAATTAAAAGACAGATTAGTTTCCAATATTGATAATTTAAAAGTAGGCGATACCAGTGCCGATGATTTAGCAGAAATGGGGCCAGTTATTGATGGTTCAGCACAAAACCGTATAAACAATGTCATAGAAAAAGTAGCGGCAGAAGGGTTAAAACTTGTAAGAGATGGTAGAAAAAATATACCAGAGAATGGCTTTTTTGTTGGACCAACGCTTTTTGAAAATGTTTCTACAAAACATTCTATTTTTAGTGAAGAAGTTTTTGGACCTGTTTTGTCAATGATGAATCCCAAGAGTATCGAAGAAGCCATTTTATGGGTCAATAAACTCAACTACGGAAATGGAGCGACCCTATTCACCAATAGTGGAGCTGATGCCCGTCAATTTACACAAGGTATTAAATGTGGTATGTTAGGCATTAATGTCGGTGTGCCTGCTGCTATGTCTATTTTTCCATTCTCTGGCTGGAATGATTCGTTTTACGGCGATTTACATATGCAAGGTACTGAGGGGGTCATGTTTTACACCCGTCAAAAAATAGTTTTATCACGATGGGATAGTACCTATCAACGTCAAATGGGCTGGTAATTATGATACATCAATTTAATGCACCACAAACTATTATTCATGGAGCAGGTGCAAGTAAAGAACTACTTAACCAAATCAAACGCCTTAGCTCAAAGAGGGTGTTTTTCATAACAGATGCCTACATTGAAAGTACAGGATTAGTCCAAAATCTTGCACAAACATTGCTCGATGATGGTATTTCGGTAGCCATATTTAGTGGAGTACAACCTGACCCTACAGTACAAAATGTACTGGAAGGCCTAGAGTTGCTTCATGCACATAACGCAGATACAATAGTGGCTGTGGGTGGCGGAAGCCCAATAGATGCTGCTAAAGCAATTTCCATATTGACATCAAATCCTGAACCACTAAGTCAATATTTGGGGTATCACAAAATAGCCAATGCTGGTTTGCCTTTAATTGCAATACCTACAACGGCAGGTACAGGAAGCGAAGCCACAAAAGTAACAGTCATCACTGATACCCTGCGAAATGTAAAAATGATGATTTTAGACGCTCATTTGATGCCTACTGTTGCATTAATAGATTATGAATTAACACTTTCGATGCCACGGTCACTAACTGCCTATGTTGGTGTAGATACACTCACGCATGGTATTGAAGCCTATATTTCAAAAAAAGCAAATGCCATGACTGACCCCATTGCTTTATCTTGTATTGATTTAGTTTCCAAACATTTGTATAAATCTTGGGAAAATTCAGCGAATGTTGATGCTCGTGAAGGTATGTCATTAGCAGCTTGTCAAGGCGGTATGGCATTTACCAATAGTAGTGTTTGTTTGGTGCATGGTATGAGCCGTCCGTTAGGTGTACAATTTCATTTAGCACATGGTTTATCTAATGCTATTTTATTACCAGCAGTTACTCGTTTTTCTATCATAGGTGCTGTTAGCCGATATGCGACTATTGCTCGAACTATGACGTTTGCAACAATGGCTGATACTGATGAGATTGCATGTGAAAAACTTGTAAAAGGATTAGAAGACCAAAATAAAATTTTGAAAGTCCCAAAGCTACGAGATTGTAAAGGTGTAAATAAAGATGTTTTTGAAGATGTTTTAGCGAAAATGGCCACTGATGCCCTTGCCTCTGGTAGCCCTCAAAACAACCCTGTTGTACCAACCGCAGAACAAATTATTGAACTTTATAAACAGGCTTGGTAAAATGCCCCAATATTTATTAGGTATAGACAATGGCAACACCGTTTGCAAAGCGACCCTTTTCGATCAAAAAGGGCGTGTAATATATTCTGTTTCAACTAAAGTAAAAACATATTATCCACAAATTGGTTGGAGTGAACGGAATATTGACGAATTATGGCAAGCCAATGTTAAGAATATTAAGTCGATTATCCACAAATCAGGTATAAATCCACTGGAAATTGCTGGAATTGGAAATACTGGGCATGGTAACGGTTTATATTTATTGGACAAATCAGGGAAACCAGTCGTAGGAATTCAGTCAATAGATACAAGAGCCGGCAACTTAGTAGAAGAATGGCAAGCTCATGGTTTGCAAAGGCAAGTCTATCCATTGACTCAACAGCAATTTTGGGCATCGCAAACCAATACACTTTTAGCTTGGTTTAAGTTAAACAAACCTAAGGTTTATGACAATATTGGTGCTGTTTTATTGTGTAAAGACCTCATAAACTATCTCTTAACCCAAGAAATAGCCACCGATTTTTCCGATATTAGTGTAACAAATTTATTTAATATTCATACCAAAAAATATGACGATGACTTAATAGATATTTATAAATTGAAAGATATTCGGGCAGCTTTGCCACCCGTTTTTCAGAGCCATGAAATCATAGGTAAAATTACAAAAAAAGTTGCCAAACAAACAGGCTTGGCAGAAGGTACGCCCGTGATCGCAGGAATGCTTGATGTGGATGCAAGCATGATAGGGAGTGGTATAATTAAATCTGGCGAAATGGCAATAGTTGCTGGTACATGGAGTGTAAATGCTCTTCTATCAGAAAAAACAACAACTAATCCCAATATAGCAATGACAGCTCTTTTCGCTAAACCCAACCAATACCTTACTCTTGAAGCGAGTGCCACCTCAATAACTAACCTTGAGTGGTTTATTAATCAGTTTTGTGCAGATGAACGTCGTAAAGCCAAACGAATGGGCATTTCAATTCATGAAGTTTGCGATGAGTTAGTAAGACAAACAGATAAAAATCTACCAATGTTATTCCATCCTTTTTTACATGGTTCAAACGTGCAATCGAATGCACGGGCTGGTTTTTATGGATTAGGTGGTTGGAATACAAAGGCTGATATGATGAGAGCAATTTACGAAGGCATCGTGTTTGGGCATTTAAATCACATTAAAAGGCTGCGTGAAAGTGGGGAAGTAAACATTAAAACAATTAGAATTACGGGTGGAGGTTCACGAAGCCCCGTTCTATCACAAATGTTTGCAGATGTCTTAAACGTTCCTGTAGAAGTACCAAATACAACTGAAACAGGCACTTGGGGTGTTGCAATTGCGGCTGGTATAGCTATGGGTATTTTTAAAAATTATGAAGAAGCAATTGAAGAAACGGTTTCAGTTGGGAAAACATACTTTCCCAAATTGGATAGTCACAATATTTTTAATCAGAAATATCAAATATTTCAAAACCTCATTAATCAAATGGAAATGACTTGGAATTCTTTAAATCAAATCAATATCTCGTAAAATGAAAAAGATTATAACAACCTATTTCTTGATATTTTTTGGTCTTTTTAGCCAAATCACTATCGCACAAAGAGTATATGTTTCACCAAATGGTAACGACAATGCAGCGGGTAGCTTAAACACCCCATTCGCATCAATTAAAAAAGCAATTAGCTTAGCCAATAGTAATCCAAAAATCACTGAAATCATTATTAGAGAAGGAACTTATAGGTTGAGTAGCCCCCTCAGTATAGAGCGTAGTAATTTGACCATAAAAGCCTTTGTAAACGAAAATCCTGTTATAAGTGGTGGGGATTTTTTACCAAATAATTGGCAAAAAGATGGACTTGGACGCTGGAAAATGCAAGTGCCCACTTATTTCAGACAGCTTTTTGTAGATGAAAAAAGAGCTATTCGAGCAAGGTTTCCGAATGAAGGTAAGTGGTCTGACCAATGGTTTCAACCAGATACTATTGATATCGTGAACAAACGCTTAGTATTAAATCATGGCTTTCCTTCTCACTTTTCATCTATTAAGAATGCTGAAATGCACGCTACTGCATGGTGGCATTGGCTTCGTCAGAAAGTAGTACAATTTGACCCTAATAGCCGAACAGTTTTCACTGCAACAGAGCCAAGCCCAGAGTGTAGTGGAAGAAAAATTGATTTTATAGATAGGATCTATTTTGAAAACGATATTGCTTTTTTAGATACCGAAAATGAGTGGTTTTTGGATTCTTTAACGCATACTTTGTACTATCAGTCATTTGAAAATCCTAATAAAAAAAGTTTCGTTTATCCTATCACAGAAAAACTCATTCTGCTAAAAGGAACAGCAGAAAAACCTCTTTCAAATATCCGTATTGAGGGCATCAAGTTTGCCTACACCGAATGGAATATGCCCGCCGAAGAACGAAAAAGCATACAAGCTGGCTTTTGGGGAACGCAGCATGGTAAGCCAGTATTCGCACCTCCTGCTGCTGTTATGTTATTTTGGGCAGATAAATGTGTTATTAGTAATTGTTTTTTTACCAATTTAGGTGAGGGAGCTATCGCCCTGGGGGATGGTTGTCATAACAATAAGGTAGAATCCAATCGATTTGATGATATTGGTTCTAATGTTATTCAGATTGGTTGGAGAACTAACTATATTGGCAAAGGGAAAGTCAAAGAAACGGACATTAATAATCATCCATTGTATTTCAGTTATGAAAAACAATCGGCTATACCAACTAAAAACTTGGTTAATAATAACCATCTAAAGAATTTTTGCACAACAGACCGAAGTGGCGTGGGAATCTGGGTAGGTAATGCAAGTGATAACTCTATAACACACAATTTATTAGAAGATTTTACATATTCGGGCATTAGTGTTGGCTGGCGTTGGGATACATTGGTAAACACTGCAACCAATAATCTCATCCAATGGAATGAAATTAGAAATGGAATGCAATATATGAGCGATGGAGGTGGAATTTATACTGCGGGACGACAAGAGGGGACTAAAATTTTAAATAACTGGGTCTACGATATAGGCGGTGGTCCTGTATTAGGGGAAGGCATATATAATGATGAGGGAGGGAGTTATTTTGAAATTGCATACAACTATGTTGAACGTACGAAGTCACAAGCCTATAAATTTCACAAAAACTTGTGGAATACTATTAATATACATGATAATAACGGATTGGATGGAAAGATGAGCATCAAAGAAACAAAAAGAAATAAGAATGTAGGAGAATTATCCGTAAAGGATTTCGACCCTTCAATTCCTGAACTTTATGGTCTTTATAAATCTAAAGAAATTGTTTTGAATCAAATCAGTTTCAATAAAGGAGAATATCAACTCCTTGAAAAAAGCACAGAAACCTTAAACGCACTTGCACAATGGCTATTATTAAATAAAACTGTTAGTATTGAAATCTCTGGGCATACTTCAAATGAAGGTAAAGCAGACGTGAACAAACTATTGTCAAATCAAAGAGCGGACATTTGTAAGCAATATTTGGTCAATGCAGGTATTGAAGCCAGTCGAGTAAGAAGCATAGGTTATGGTAGGGAAAAACCAATTGCAGCAAATGATACAGAAGAAAATAAAATAAAAAACCGCCGAGTAGAGTTAAAAATCATCAAAAATTAGGGTCAAATACAAATGAAAAAAAACTATTCCTTTCTTGACCTATATCTTGCTTTGTACACGATTTATAAAGTAAATGAAAATATTAACTATAAAATTAATTAAAACATGAAAAATATTTTTCTTGTTGGAATTATATTTCTTTACCCTTTTGACTTGATTGCTCAAAGTCGTTACCCGATTATTCCTTATCCAAATAAATTGGTCGAAGCAGAAGGTGTATTTGAATTTAAAGGAAACCTGAGTATCGATTTTACCAAGGCATTTAAATCTGAGATGAAAACAATTAGTAAAATATTCGAAGAAGAATATTTTACCCGGTTAGTACCTTACCAAAACGGCGATTTGGTTGTCAGGCTAAATAGTTCATTAGGAAAAGAAGCATACAAACTGACTGTTACCAAGAATGAAATACTGGTTGAAGCCTCTACTGGGACAGGATGTTTCTATGCTTTCCAAACTATACGCCAACTGATGAAGCTAAATGGAGCAGGAGCTTATCAGGTTCCAGCCTGTCAAATCGAAGACCAACCGGCTTTCCCCTGGCGTTCATACATGCTTGATGAAGCACGAAATTTCCAGGGAAAGGATGTTGTAAAACGCCTACTTGACCAAATGGCACTGCTAAAAATGAATGTGTTTCAATGGCACCTGACCGACGATCAAGGCTGGCGTATTGAGATAAAGAAATACCCATTACTGACCGAAGTAGGTGCATGGCGTGATAGTACAAGGTTGAGAAAAAACCTTTGGAGAGATGAACGCTGGCATTGGGACGATACAGGTGTTTATTCAGATCAATCCCACGGAGGATTTTACACACAGGATGAAATCAAGGAAATTGTGGCTTATGCAGCAAAAAAACATATTACCATAGTTCCCGAGATCGAAATGCCGGGTCACGCAATGGCTGCTATTGCAGCATATCCCTGGTTGGTTTCAACAGGAGAAAGAATAAAAGTACCTTCGTCGCTTGGTATAAAAAAACTGGCCTATAACGTTGCAAACGAAAAAGTTTATACTTTCCTGGAAGATGTGTTGACCGAAGTGATGGATTTGTTTCCGGGCAAGATTGTTCACATTGGGGGAGATGAAGTGAAGTATGATACATGGAAGGGAAATTCTGATGTGGACAAACTAATGAAACAACAAGGTTTGAAAACATATCCGGATGTACAGGTCTACTTCACCAATAGAATAGCCTCATTCATAGAGAAAAAAGGCTTCCGGATGATGGGTTGGAATGAGATTCTTGGGAATGTACATGTGGAGGAAGGAGAGAAAGCAGCCAAATCGCAGTTGACAAAAAGTTCGATTATCCACTTCTGGAAAGGCGACTCGCTTTTGTTTTCCGAAGCGTTAACCAAAGGTTACGATGTGGTAAACGCAATAAGTAAACGTACTTATCTCGATCTATCAGGAAAACGGAATCCAATAAAATCAGCATACTTGTTCTCGCCAGTACCTAAAGGGTTAACGAGCGAACAACGTAAACATGTACTTGGTCTGGGTTGTCAGATGTGGGGAGAAACATCCCCAACAGTCAGGTTGCTGCAGGGTTTTACTTTTCCGCGTATTGCAGCCTATGCCGAAGTAGGCTGGACAATGGAAGAAAATAAAGATTTTGATCGCTTTACCAATGCTCTAGTGAAATTGAAGAAATACTGGGATAAAAAAGGCATTTACTATTTGGAGGAATAAAAAAATTCCGGATAAGGCTGGTTTTAATTATTCTTTTTTCTGAAGACCTAAAATTCCATCGCTTTATGTTACAACAATAAATGTTTAAAGTAAATAATTTAAAAAAACGAGATGAAGATATTGCCAGTTTTTTAATTGATGTCACTTTTTTTACTAAGCCGAAATCTTATGCAGCAAATTTAGAAGAACAAATGCGTATGCTTCGGGCATGATCATCTTGGTTCATATCATACAGTGGTCCCGAAAAGTTTGATATTGAAATACAGGAACTTTTTCACGATGGGAAAATTTGGGATACACTGGCATCTTGGGAAGATCAGCGGCGTTTTCCGCTTAATCCAAAGGATCCAGATACTCAAATCCGTGAGATCCTTTTTCGGGCTATCTATCAGGCCCGCATGGACTTAGGGTTAATTATACTCAAAAGTAATTGATTTGCAAAAAAAGCGATAATTTTCTAATTTTAT
>JAFEIL010000117.1 GCA_017495105.1 Emticicia sp.
ACATGCAACGTCTCTACATTCAACGTTTCTACACATTAAAATTATTTTGGTTGGTTTAAAATTTTCTACAAAACCTTCTCATTATCAGTAACATACACACGAGTACAAACACTAAAAGTTCCACCATTCGGGTCTTTGTATTTGGTTTCTAAATAAAATGCTTGGAAACCTTTCTTTGGGTGAGACATTGAAATTTTAATTTTTGGTAAATCTTTCAACTTAATATTCGTACTCAACCACAGATTATTTCTAAAATCTCGGTCAGAAGAAGTCGTTTGCCATAAGGTTGCTTCAACCAAATTTTCAGCAACAGCATTAACTGTCAATTCTGAAAGCACTTTGTTTGAACTTATTTCCCATGTATTTGCCGGATATGATTGATTCAAAACTGTAAGTCCGAAAAAAGCACTTAAAGACTCAAAAGCCTGCTTTCCGCCACCTAAATTATGACCCACATTTGGCACATAATGTATCATATTTTTCCCTGGAATTTCACCCAAATAATGTTTAATTGCATCAACCGTCCAATACTCGTCATTAGTACCAATAAAAATCATTTTAGGCACATTCAACTTACTTCTGTAAGAAAATGGGTCAATCATTGCAGTTATTGCCTTACCATCTTCGGTATCCGTTCCTTGTGGAATTCCCAATTTCACATAGTCTTCTATCTGTATGCTGTATTCGCCATAAGTTGTGTACTGATAACTGAGAGTTGCAGGCATATTTAGCATATCAATCACCATCGGAGCAATGGCCTTCACTCGTTTATCGTCAATCGCAGCCGAAAGCCAGGTTGTCCAACCACGTTTTGATGCACCCGAAATCACAAAATTATTTACTTCATATTTTTGTTTTTGCCTCGTAAATTCTTGTACAGCATCCATTGCTCTAACTGCCGATTTTACCATTGGAAATAACAAAGGCCAAGTATAATCTTTATCTTTCTTAAATTGATGTAATGTGTAAGAAATTAGTGCATCTTCAGTCAAATTACCAAAGAAAGGTTGGTTTGGCACTTGACGAATCAGAGCAACAGTTGCCTTGTTTTTTTCGGCAAGACCAGCTAACGAAGGCCATAAACCGTCTGATTTTGTCCAATTGGGCTCTTCGTCCTTATTAGAGCCACCTGTAATAAACAAAAGTGCATCATAATATTGTCTGTTTTTCGGTACAAAAATAGTTAGTTGATGTCTCCAAGTAAAATTTTGCCATTTTTGCGAAGTAAGCAATAGCTGGTAAAGCTTTACATTTCCAATTACAGAAGAGTCCTTTAATTCCCACTGAAAACTCTTGTCATTATTTGAAATATAGCTTTGTAAAGCAGTTTGTGGTGTAACTGCAACATTTTGGGCAAAGACACCAATATTAAAAAAAACGATTGTAAAAAAACTAAATAAGGTCTTGATTGAAATTGATTTCATGTCTGAATATGGGTTTGTTTAATTAGGCTGAAAAAAGTATCGTAATATTCTTGATTTTTTTTAATAAATACTCAATAAAATCTAATAAATTTGAATTATAAGTTTTCCACAGTTAAAAAACCATTGAGACAAAAGATTTAATTTAAAGCTTTTACCCTTCTTTCAACGCAATATCAACCTCAACTATTGAATATGAGAAATTATTCCTTTTTTCAATTTTTCCTACTTTTCAGCACACAATTTATTTTTGCACAAAATCCTGCTGTTCAGTCTTCTACGCTTATTTTTCCGCTTCAAGAAAAACACGTACATGCAAGTAGTATTGTGGCATTACCAAACGGAGATTTTTTGTGCGTTTGGTTTAATGGAAGTGGAGAACGCACCTCTGATGATGTAAAATTGATGGGTGCAAGGCTCGAAAAAGGTAAAACCAATTGGTCAGAGCCATTTTTAATGGCCGATACGCCCAATATTCCTGACTGTAACCCTGTGCTTTTTTTAAACCATGAAAAAAAGCTTTTCTTAGTTTGGATAGCTGTACAAGCTAATAAATGGGAACAATCAATTTTGAGATTTCGTACTTCAACAGATTATTTGAAAAATGGCCCACCAATTTGGAATTGGCAAGATAATATTTTGCTGAAACCCGATGATAATTTTGCTAAGGAAGTTGACCAAAGATTGAAAGAAACACCACCGAGCTCAGCAGGATGGGCAGGTTACGCACCAAAATATGATGAATTAATCATTTCAGCTAGCAACGACCCAACAAAACGTAGTTTTGGCTGGATGACTCGCATAAAACCGCTCCTCTTACCAAATAAACGGATCGTTTTACCGCTTTATTCTGATGGTTTCAATATGTCGATAATGGCAATTTCGGATGATGATGGCTCAACTTGGCGACCAAGTTTACCTTTGGTTGGGCGTGGGCCAATTCAGCCTGCAATTATTCAGAAGAAAAATGGCAATCTTTATGCATTAATGAGAGACAGCGGTGATGACCCTGCACGAGTACACTCAAGCGAGTCGAAAGACAATGGTGAGACTTGGCAAGTAAGCACAAAAACTGCAATTCCGAATACTGCGAGTGTAGAGCTTTTGGTGCTTCAAGATGGTCGATGGGCATTTGTAGGGAATGATATTGACAACGGACGCTACCGAATCGGCTTATTTTTGTCGGATAATGAAGGAAAAACTTGGAATTGGAAAACCTATCTCGAAAAAGTTGAACCCAATAAAGGTAGTTTTTCGTATCCATCATTGATTCAAACTGCTGATGGATTGCTACATATTACCTATTCATATCATCTTGAAAAAGATAAAAAATCCATTAAGTATGTGGTTGTAAATCCTTTGAAAATTACTAACAATTGATTTAGTTAAATTAAAATATCAAATCAGTCAATGAAAAATACACTTATATTTCTTTTCACACTAAAATCCTGCCTTGTTTTGGCTCAAACCAAACAACCTGTTTATCAAGACAAGCCTTTTCTGCAAGATTATAGCATTAAATATTATACCAAAGACGACGGAGGTATGCCACAAAAAGTCTATTTAGACAGAAATAGCAATATAAAAATATACTCAACGGCAGGCTTATTGGTTCCACACAATGGACAGTTTCTTTATGCAGGAAATTTGCTTCCTGATAAGACTTATCGAACAATTCAGAACAAAAACATCAAGGCAATTGGACTATACGAAAATCAATTTGTTTTGTTAAATGAGAAGGTTCTTTTTAGTAATGCTTGGGCAGGAAGTTTATTCGCCAAACACGATTTACCCGATGCAAAATTATTTGTCGGCGGGTATAATTTCGGTTTTCTACTTTCTGATGGAAAAGCCCTACAAATGATTGATAAAACAAAGGTTTTATGGAAATTAGACAACTTTAATGATGAAATAATTGACCTAAAATTTCAAGCTACAACTAATCTTTTTTGGATTTTAGGCAAAAAGTCAATCTCTACTTTTTCATCAGAAAAGAAGCAAATGAATGTTATTTTTAATGGAAATGATTTCACAGCTTTTGATTTTTCAACCGACAATAAAAATCTCTATGTTGGTACAAATGATGGCTATTTTTTAGTTGATATTGCAACAAAAAAACAAATCGGCATAAAGCAAACCAAAATACCTACGACTGAAATAACAGCCATAAAAAGCATTGACAACAAAGTTTGGTTTGGAACTAAAAACGGAGCGTTTGCCTTGAGAAAAGATGGAAAATTTGATTATTATAATGGTGAAAGATGGCTTGTCAGCAATAAAATTATTCATATTTCTGAAGGCCCAGAAAAATCAGTTTTGATATTAAGCGATAAAGGGCTTTCTCAAATTTGTTTCAAGAAAATGACCTTGCACGATAAAGCCGTTTTCTTTGAAAAACAAGTCAGAACTCGACACATCAGAAATGGTTTCAATGCCTCGCTTGATAATATGGAAAAAGGCAATCTCTCGACTGGCTATTTAGCCGACTCTGATAATGATGGACTTTGGACTTCGATGTATTTAGGTGGAGAGATTTTTAGGTATGTAGTCACCAATGAAGCCGATGCACTACAAAATTGCCGAGAATCATTGGATGCAATGGAACGACTCTATTCTGTTAATCAAATTGCAGGTTTTCCATCTCGTTCGTTTGAAAGAAGTGGATTTATTAAGCAACTTGCCGACCCTGAACGTTGGCAACATTCGCCCGATAAAGAGTGGGATTGGAAATCAACCACTAGCAGTGATGAAGCTATCGGGCATATTTTTGCCTACGGAGCTATGGCCGAACTCATTAAAAACCCAGACCTCAAAAAACGTTCGATCGCATTGATTGATACGCTCATGGGTCATATTATAAAAAATGATTTTTACCTGATAGATTATGATGGAAAACCAACTGCTTGGGGGCGTTGGAATCCAAGTTATGTGAACGCTTTTCCAACCAACGTTGGCGACCGAAAACTTAATTCTTCCAACATCATTGCTATGTTGCAAACGGCTTATTATTTCACAAAAAAGTCAATATATAAAGAAAAAGCCTTTGAATTGATGAATAAACACGGCTATTATGAGAACTTAATGCGACCAATGAAACAAATTGGTTATGCTCCCGATGATGCCGATGCTCACAGCAAAAAAATGTCAGATGCATGGAATCATTCTGATGATGAAATGTATTTTGTTGGCTATTGGGGATTATATCGTTACGCATTTAATGATACGCTCAAAGCCCAATACAAAAAAGCAATCATTGACCATTGGCAGTCAGAACGACCAGAGAAAGAAGGTTTATGGAATATTTTCACGGCTCTGACAGGCACAAAAGATTTTGATTTAAACGAAGCTGCTTGGTATTTAAGAGAACACCCACTCGACCTCATTGACTGGACAATTATGAATAGCCACAGGAAGGATATTGAGGACATTCCTATTAATTTCCGCAGCCAAACCATTAAAAATGTGCTACCACCCGATGAGCGACCTATTCAAAGGCACAATGCCAATATGTTTAATCTTGACCGAATAAATAACAACGGAACCTCGGAGCAAAGTGCGGGCGATATTTGGTTGCTACCCTACTGGTTGGGCAGGTATTTAGGTGTGATTAGTCCACCAAAAAAATAATATTGGTACACCATGAAAAACTATATCTTTTTAACTTTTGTCTTATTTACAAGCTGTAAACCAATGTTTTTACCCGAAATACAACTCACCAATGACCTAACTTACAACCACGATTTAGACAATAATGATAATTTTTCACCCGATAATCAATGGTTAATTTATGATACTCGCACCGATGATGGTGGCATTGCAGCTTCAGTCAAAATTGAAAAAGTTAATGTAAAAACGGGCGAGAAAAAAATTGTGTATGAAATAAAAAACAATCAAGCATTTGGGCCGGGCGTCGGAGCGGCGAGTTATTCTCCAGTTAGGAATCAAATTGTTTTTATTCATGGTTTAAGGAATGTCACCGACGAAAATCCTTATCAACAATGGCGACGGACAGGCGTGATGATTGATGAATTGAACCTCAATAATCCTATTTTTATTGATGCCCGTAATACTGCTTTTCCATTTACAAAAGGAGCATTAAGAGGCGGAACTCACAGACACGAATTTAGTGGAGACGGAAATTGGATAGGTTTTACCTATAATGATGCTATCATGAAAGCCTTGGAAGATTCGAATGGAGAAAACCATAATTTAAGAACAATTGGGGTTTCAAAAAAAGGAAAATCTGTTGAAATTATTGATAAAAATAATGGGGAAAATCTTTCGGGCGAATGGTTTTCAGCATTGGTTGTGAATGTTGTGTCGAAACCCAAATTTGGAAGTGATGAAATCAGCAAAGCCGCAGGCGATAGTTGGGTCGGAAAAAATGGATATCTTAAACCCAATGGTAAACGCCAATTGGCTCGTGCATTTATCGGAACAATAAAAAATGAAAATGGAGAAAACATTGACGAAGTTTTTATCGTCGATATTCCAGAAAACATAGAAATTGATGGCGAAAAAGGTTTCTTAGAGGGCTCTGAAACGCAATTACCAAAACCGCCAAAAGGCACTTCACAGAGACGTTTAACTTTTACATCAAAAACCTCAAATGCGGGATGTATTGGAATTGTTAGGTCAACACTTGATGGAAATTTGCTTGCTTTCTTGGCAAAAGACTCAAATCATATCAATCAAATATTTACGATTTCACCAAACGGAGGACGTCTTAAACAAATTACATTTCACGAATCTGATGTTGAAGGAAGCATACGTTGGCATCCTTCGGGCAATAGTATTTTTTATATTTGGAATGGTAGTATTTGCGAAGTTGAAATCAACAATCAAGATTTTGATAAGCGATTAAAAATCATTTCAAAGCCAATAAATCCGTCACCAAGTAATTTAGTTTTATCTCATGAGGGAAAAATTATAGCGTTTAACAGACTTATAGAAAACCCAACAAATGGCCTAAAAAGCAAACAAATATTTTTGATAAATCTTGATTGAGTCAATAAAGACCACTTTAGCAAAAAAAATATAAAATAACAATATTCAACCTATCCTAAAACAATGAGTTTATTACCTAAAGGGCTTTGGCCTGTGATGATTACACCTTTCAAACCCAACAACACGATTGATATTGATGGCTTAGAAAGACTAACAAATATGTATCTTGATGCTGGCTCGAATGGTATGTTTGCTAACTGTCTATCAAGTGAAATGTATCAGCTTACAACCGATGAACGTTTATTGCTAACGAGTAGCGTTGTTAAGTTTTGTGATGGCAAAGTGCCAGTTGTAGCCACCGGAACTTTTAATCGTGGCGGAGCTTCAAACATAGATTTTATAAAAAAAATATACGAAACGGGCATAAATGCAGTAATCTTGATAACAAGTATGCTCGTAGAACCTGATGAAAATGATGATGTCTTGAAATCTCGATTGGAAGAAATTATGAATGCAACAGGAAATATTCCTTTGGGTGTTTATGAATGTCCAGTTCCTTACAAACGTCTTTTAAGTACCGAAATGCTAAAATGGATGGCATCGACAGGGCGTTTTGTTTATCATAAAGATACAAGTTGTAATTCAATCTCATTAGAGCGTAAGTCGGATGCCATAAAAGATACAAATTTTGGCCTTTATAATGCCGATACTGCCACTGCCCTCGATTCGCTCGAATCGGGTGCAAGAGGAATTTCGCCTATTTCAGCAAATTTTTTTCCAGAGCCTTACAGTTATTTACTAAATGAGTTTTTTGCCAATAGCCGAACAGAAAAACTGAATCAATTACACGCTATTCTAACGATGATGGATAGAGTAACGCATACTTTTTATCCGTTCTCGGCTAAATTATTCTTACAAAAAAGAGGATTGAAAATCGAAACCAATAGCCGAATTCCGACAGATATGCTTACAAATGTAGATACAATAAGATTTACTGCTTTGATGGATTCATATAAGGTAATTTCCGAAATGTATGATATAAAATCGGTAATCTAATTTTAATGGAATGAAAACCCAAAACGATTTAAAATTTTTGGGTTTTCACAATTTCTTCAACTCCACCCTCCAATTTATACCACTTCTAACATTATATTTTTTTGAAAAATCATCCATATTGATTCCAAAAGACAAATTCAGTAAACTATTCATATAGCAGAGATTTTCTCCTTCTTTCACATCTCCAAATGTATGAACATAAGGCATTTGTGCTTCAAAAACCTTTTTTTCACCATCAAATATTTTCACTAAAAGCTGATTACCAATCTTTAATCCAAGCTGATTCATAATTTTTTGGTCAATATTTGTCCATACATTTCCATACTGAATATCTAAAATAGGGATACCGCCTGAAATTAAGCCATTTTCAAATTTTGTTTTTGGATAATCCAACATAGCTAACTTATTATTAGCAACCTTCTCTCCTACTTCTTCAAAAGAAATCTTTTCCGAAACAAGTTTTGCACCAGAATAGGCAAATACATCTCGTCCAAAAAATGTATATGAATTCTGCGAATTTGGCAAACGATTGGCCGCCGAAATCTCACGAATTTCATCAATTCCTTCGTTTTCAGCCACTAATGTAAATAAACCATTATCAGGACCTACAAAATAGTGATTGGCTTTGGTTTTCAAAATAATTGATTTGCGTTCAGTACCCACTCCGGGGTCAACCACACAAACAAACACAGTTCCTTCTGCCCAATATGGAGCAGTTTGCTGCAATCTGAAAGCACCTTCCCAAATATTATACGCTGGAATTTCGTGCGTAAGATCATGAATCATAAGATTTGGAGCTAAATTCAAGGCTACGCCTTTCATAGCAGCCACTGCACCATCTTTTGTACCAAAATCAGTCATCAAAACTAAAGGCGAACTTTGAGTATTTGTTTTAGTGTAAAACACTGATAATAAGGAGATTGCAAGAACAATAAGCAGAGATAATATTACCTTTTTGGGCATAAGATTGAAAAGGTTTGATTTTGTACGTACAAAATAACAACGATACAGCTTTAAAATTGTATTTTTACGGAAATTTTATTCGCTCATTCAAGCAATCACTCATTCAAAATTCAAGAAATGTCGGAGTTTAACCATCGAGAAATTGAAAAAAAATGGCAACAAGTTTGGGAGGAAAACCAAACTTACAAAGTAGAAATCGACCACACTAAGCCAAAGTTTTATGTGTTGGATATGTTTCCGTATCCTTCAGGGGCTGGTCTGCATGTTGGTCATCCACTAGGCTATATCGCAACCGATATTTATTCAAGATACAAACGTCTTAAAGGTTTTAATGTGCTTCACCCAATGGGTTTCGACTCGTTTGGTCTTCCTGCAGAGCAATATGCGATTCAGACAGGACAGCACCCTGCCGTTACGACCGAAAATAATATAACGACTTATATTAGTCAATTAAAGAAAATTGGTTTTTGCTACGATTGGAGTCGCGAAGTACGAACTTCGGATGCAAAATACTATAAATGGACGCAATGGATTTTCATGGAATTGTTTAATTCTTGGTATAATAAAGAATCTGATCAAGCCGAAACCATCGAAACTTTATATGCAAAATTTGAGCAAAATGGAACATCAGGTTTAAAAGCAGCTTGCAATGATGAAACTTCAAGTTTCACGGCCGAAGAATGGAAATCTTTTAGCGAAACTGAGAAATATAAAATTTCACTCGATTATCGCTTGACTTATCTTTCTGATGCTGTTGTAAATTTCTGCCCTGCACTCGGCATGGTTTTATCGAACGATGAAGTAAAAGATGGCGTTTCTGAGCGTGGTGGCTACCCTGTCGTTCAGAAAAAAATGCAACAATGGGTCATGAGAATCACAGCTTATGCCGACCGTTTGATTAGCGGTTTGGATTTAGTTGATTGGTCAGATTCATTGAAAGAACAACAAAAAAACTGGATTGGTCGCTCGGTTGGAGCAATGGTAAAGTTTACTCTTGAAAACAATGCTGATGCTAAAATTGAAGTTTTTACAACTCGTGTTGATACCATTTATGGTGTTTCGTTTATGGTTTTAGCTCCTGAACATGAATTGGTGGCTTCTTTGACAACACCCGAACAAAAAGAAAGCATTGAAAATTATATTTCTGAAACTCAAAAACGTTCAGAACTCGACCGTATGTCTGATGTCAGAACAGTTTCAGGAGCTTTTACAGGCAGCTATTGTATCAATCCTTTTAGTGGAGAAAAAGTGCCTATTTGGATTGCAGATTATGTTTTGGCAGGTTACGGAACGGGTGCGGTTATGGGTGTGCCTTCGGGCGACCAACGCGACTGGAATTTTGCAACACATTTTGGGTTGCCAATCGTACAAATACTTGATGCACAGGCAGATATTGAAACCCAAGCTGATGCTACCAAAGAAGGTAAATATATAAATTCGGGCATGATTAACGGCCTTAATTATAAGGAAGCGACTGCTAAATTGATTGCTTTCATGGAACAAAATGGCATTGGAAAAGGTAAGGTAAATTATCGTTTGCGTGATGCGGTTTTTGCTCGTCAACGTTATTGGGGCGAACCTGTGCCTGTTTTCTTTAAAGATGGTTCAGGCGGTGAACCGCTTCCTTATTTAATTGATAAAGAAGATTTGCCATTGGTTTTGCCAGAAATTGATAAATATCTGCCAACCGAAGATGGCGAACCACCTTTGGGACGTGCCGAAGGTTGGAATTATAAAGGAAATGAATACGAACTAAGCACCATGCCAGGTTGGGCAGGAAGTAGCTGGTATTGGTTCAGATACATGGACGCTCATAACGACCAAGAGTTTGCTTCGAAAGAAGCGATTGACTACTGGCAAAATGTGGATTTATATTTAGGTGGAACAGAACACGCAACTGGACATTTATTGTACAGCCGTTTCTGGAATAAATTCTTGAAAGATAGAGGTCATGTTCCGCAAGAAGAATACGCTATGAAACTCATCAATCAAGGTATGATTATGGGACGTTCGAGTTTTGTTTATCGCTTGAAAGATTCAGAAAAAGCAACTTTTGTATCTTATGGTTTAAAAGACCAATACGAGACAACAAAACTTCATGTTGACGTAAATATTGTAGAAAATGATATTTTGGACGTAGATAAATTTAAAGCTACAAGAAACGACATTGGTGATGACCCTCAATTTATTTTAGAGGACGGGAAATACAACTGTGGTTCGGAAGTAGAAAAAATGTCTAAATCGAAGTACAATGTAGTAAATCCTGATACAATTGTTGAGAAATATGGAGCTGATACATTCCGTCTTTACGAAATGTTCTTAGGGCCATTGACCGAAAGCAAGCCTTGGGATACTCGTGGTATTGAAGGCACGTATAGATTTGTGCGTAAGTTATGGCGAATGTTCTTCGACCAAAACGGCAAAAATTTGGTAGTTGATGCCGAACCAACCAAAGAAGAATTGAAGGCTTTGCACAAAACAATCAAAAAAGTAAACGAAGATATTGAGTCATTTTCATTCAACACCTCTGTGAGTTCGTTTATGATTTGTGTAAATGAGCTTTCTGATTTAAAATGCCATAAAAAAGCCATTCTTGAAAAATTAGTTGTGATTCTTTCACCTTATGCACCTCACGTAACAGAAGAATTATGGCAAATTTTAGGCAATTCTGATAGCATTACGGTTCAAGAATTCCCTGTTTTTGAGGCAAAACATTTGATTGAAGATTCATTTGAATATCCGATTCAGATAAATGGAAAAGTGCGTGCAACGCTCAACTTCCCTGCTGATATGAATAAAGAAGAGATTGAAAAATTAGTTTTAGAAAACGATTTAGTATTGAAATGGTTGGAAGGTGCAACGCCAAAGAAAATCATTGTGGTGCCGAAACGGATTGTAAATGTGGTGATCTAATATTTTAAAAAGCCCCAAGAAATTGGGGCTTTTTTTGGGTTTCTGTTAAATATTAAATACTCATAGAACTTGATAATAACAGACAACGCATAGGCTGATTTTAAAATATCATTAAAAACACTTTCATTTACAAACATACATGCAAGTAGGATTTTGACCAAACAAAAAGACCATTCGATAAATTGAATAATTGAGTTTATTTCCTAATTTTGGATTTGATATTTGTAAATCAAGAAAAATATTGACAAAAAGATGAGATATAGACGCAACGAAGGTTTAGACCGGCTATATACTCGTTATGGGCAAAGGACGACACAAGCGACAATAAACAAAAAGTAAAACGAAATACAAAAATGCCCACACTTCGCAAAATCAGGATAGATGTAAGCTGACATACAAAGCCAACGCTTTTGCAGCACATTTAATTTTGGCCAAACGCAGCACCAAAAGACTATCCGACAATTGGAAAGGTGACAAGTTGAATGTAAATTTGACTTTAACCGAAAATTAAAATATAACGACCTTAAATAAAAAATAAAATATGTTTGAACAAACCTTTAAAAATATAGACGACATACTGCACAAAGACGCAGGTTGTGGCAGTGAACTGGACTATGTAGAGCAAACCTCTTGGGTTTTATTCCTCAAATATTTGGACGACTTAGAGAAGGACAAAGCTACGGCAGCCGAACTAAGCGGCAAGACCTACACCAACATTATAGCACCAGAATTTCAGTGGAGTGTTTGGGCAACGCCCAAAAACAATGAGGGCAAACTTGACCATCACATAGCCTTAATAGGTGACGACCTAAAGGATTTTGTTGACCTTAAACTATTTCCTTACCTTAAAAAATTTAAAGCAGATGCTGAAAGTGCCGACACCATTGAATATAAAATTGGTGAGATTTTTAGCGAACTGAAAAACAGAATTCAAAGTGGCTACAATTTACGAGAAGTAATAAATCGAATTGACGAACTGCGTTTTAGGACTCACGCTGAAAAGCACGAAATGAGTCACTTATATGAGGACAAGATTAAAAATATGGGTAACGCTGGGCGTAATGGTGGAGAATATTATACGCCACGACCTTTGATTAAAACCATTGTAAAAGTGGTAGCCCCCGAAATTGGACAAAAGATTTATGATGGTGCAGTAGGTTCTGCAGGTTTCTTGGTGGAAGCGTTTGATTATTTAAAGCACAGCAAAACGCTAACGACAAGCGATGTAGAAACTTTACAGAAAAAAACCTTTTACGGCAAAGAGATTAAATCATTGGCTTACATCATTGGCATAATGAATATGATTTTGCACGGTATAGAAGCACCTAACATTGTGCATACCAACACACTTGCTGAAAATATTGCCGATATACAAGAAAAAGACCGCTACGACATTGTGCTTGCTAACCCACCTTTTGGTGCAAAAGTAAGAGCCGAAGTGCAGCAAAACTTCCCAATTAAAACGGGTGAAACCGCCTCTTTGTTTTTACAGCACTTTATTAAGATTATGAAAGCTGGTGGCAAAGCAGGTGTTATAATTAAAAACACTTTTTTGAGCAATACCGACAACGCTTCTGTGAGTTTGCGAAAACTTTTACTCGAAAACTGTAACCTGCATACCGTATTGGATTTGCCGGGTGGAACATTTACAACTGCAGGAGTAAAAACAGTTGTGCTATTTTTTGAAAAAGGTTCTTCAACTAAAAAGGTTTGGTTTTATCAATTGAACTTAGATAGAAATTTAGGAAAAGGAAACCCGCTGAACGAAAAAGATTTGGCTGAATTTGTTGAATTACAAAAAACAAAAGCCGAAAGCGAAAACTCTTGGAGCATTGATGCAAATGACATTGACCAAAAAACCTTTGACCTCTCTGTCAAAAACCCAAATAAAAAAGAAGAAGTTGCCTTACGCCAACCGCAAGAAATTTTAGAAGAGATGAAATCCCTTGATGAAGAAAGTACTGATATTTTAAACTCAATTTTGGAACTGATATGAAAAATTGGGAGAAAAAGAAATTAGGGGAAGTTTGCATTGTTGAGCGTGGCAGTTCACCAAGACCAATTGAAAAATATCAAACTGATAGTCCTGATGGGGTTAATTGGATTAAAATTGGAGATACAAAAGGAGTAGACAAATATATTTTTACAACAAGAGAAAAAATTACAAAAGAAGGTGCCGAAAAATCGAGATATGTAAAAGAAGGAGATTTTATTCTATCAAATTCTATGTCATTCGGTAAGCCTTACATAATGAAAACAAACGGCTATATTCACGATGGTTGGTTTGTGTTTAGATTACCAGATTATATTGATAAAGATTATTTCTATCACCTACTTACTTCTCCAAATGTTCAAGAACAAATTCAATCACTTGGGGCTGGTGCAATTGTAAAAAATATTAGTGGTGACCTTGTTAAGAAAGTTGATATTACTTTCCCAAAATCCCTAACAGAGCAACAACGCATCGTAGCCATTTTAGATGAAGCCTTTGCCGCCATAGCCAAGGCAAAAACCAATGCCGAACAAAACCTTAAAAACGCCAAAGAACTTTTTGAAAGCTATTTGCAAACAGTGTTTGAAAATAAAGGTGAAGGTTGGGAGGAGAAGACTTTAGGGGAGTTGATAGAAATTAAAAACGGCAAAAACCAACAGGCTGTTTTATCAGAAACTGGTAAATATAAGGTTATGGGAAGTGCTGGCAATGTGATGGGTTATGCAACTGATTTCATTTGTGAAGCAGGAACAACAATTATTGGACGAAAAGGGAATATTAGCAAACCAATTTACATCAATGAAAGATTTTGGAATGTTGATACTGCATTTGGTTTTTATCCAAAAAATGATAAGGATATAGATAAGAGATTTATTTATTATTTGTGTTTAGGTATTGATTTTAAAAGTATGGATAGAGGAGCAACAATTCCAAGTTTAGTAAAATCTGAACTTCAAACTATTCAAATCAGTTTCCCAAAATCATTAGAAGAACAACAAACCATCGTTCAAAAACTTGATGCCTTATCCAACGAAACCAAAAAATTAGAAGCCATTTATCACCAAAAACTAAATGATTTAGAAGAACTCAAAAAATCCGTTTTGCAAAAGGCGTTTAGTGGAGAATTGAAAACAGCATTAGTATGAACGAAGCAGAAACAAGAGCAGAACTCATAGACCCGAAGCTAAAAGCTTGCGGTTGGGGCGTTGTAGAAGGCTCAAAAATCCTTCGTGAATACAACATTACCGCAGGTAAAATTCAAACAGGTGGTATAAGAGCAAAAAAACTCACTGCCGATTATGTATTGGTTTACAAAGGAATTAAACTGGCAGTAGTAGAAGCCAAAAGCGATGATTTAGGCGTTGGCGAAGGTGTGGCACAAGCCAAGCAATATGCCGAAAAACTGAATTTAGAAACCACATATAGCACCAACGGAAAAGAGATTTACAGCATCTGTATGAAAACAGGTGTAGAAGGTTTGGTTGCCGATTATCTAACACCCGAAGAACTTTGGAATAAAACTTTTGCTTTTCAAAACGATTGGAGAGATAAATTTTCTGCTATTCCCTTTGAGGATGTTGGTGGTTCAAAAGGAGCAAGATATTATCAGGAAATTGCGGTAAACAATACTTTAGAAGCTATTGCTAATAATGCAGACCGCATTTTATTAACCCTTGCCACAGGTACAGGAAAAACATTTATTGCTTTTCAAATTGCATGGAAACTATTCCAAACACGTTGGAACTTAAAGCGTGATGGAAGCCGAAGACCACGAATTTTATTTTTAGCCGACAGAAATATTTTAGCCAATCAAGCCTTCAATGCTTTTTCAGCATTCCCCGTAGATGCTTTGGTAAGAATTAGCCCAAAGGAAATAAGTAGAAACGGAAATGTGCCAACAAACGGTAGCATCTTCTTTACCATCTTTCAGACCTTTATGACTAATGCGAAAGTGGTAAAGAAAATAGTACCGTCAGAACCAATTTCTTTAGCAGCAGAACCTATTGTTGAATATGGAACGGAACAATTCAATTTTGGGCAATATCCAAAAGACTATTTTGATTTTATCATCATTGACGAGTGCCACCGAGGTGGAGCAAATGATGAAGGAAACTGGAGAGGTATTTTAGAATATTTTTCGCCAGCCGTTCAGTTGGGTTTAACTGCAACACCCAAACGCAAAGACAATGTTGATACTTACAAATATTTTGGCGAACCCGTTTATGTGTATTCGCTGAAAGAAGGCATTAACGATGGTTTCCTTACTCCTTTCAAAGTAAAACGCATCAAAACAACGCTTGACGATTACCTATACACAAGCGATGACAAAATAATAGAAGGCGAAATAGAAAAAGGAAAACTTTATACTGAATCCGACTTTAATAAAATAATTGAGATAAAAGCAAGAGAGGAAAAGCGTGTTCAGCTTTATATGGACGATGCCAACCAAAAAGAAAAGGCAATTATTTTTTGTGCTACGCAAGACCACGCTTCAGCAGTTCGTGATTTGGTAAACCAATACAAAAAAAGCACCGACCCAAATTATTGTGTTCGTGTAACAGCAAATGATGGAGAAATAGGCGAACAGTTTTTAAGAGAGTTTCAGGATAATGAAAAAACAATCCCGACCATTTTAACGACTTCGCAAAAACTTTCAACGGGAGTTGATGCAAGAAATATCCGAAACATCGTTTTGATGCGACCAGTAAACTCAATGATAGAGTTTAAGCAAAATTGTAGGGCGAGGAACACGTATGTTTGATGGCAAAGACTTCTTTACTATTTATGATTTTGTCGATGCTTACCATCACTTTTCAGACCCCGAATGGGATGGAGATGCTTTGGCTTGTGAGGTTTGTGGACAATTAGTATGTGAATGTCAAACGGGACCAAAACCACCGCCACAACCTTGTAAAGTTTGCCAACAAACGCCTTGCACTTGCGAAAAGCCACCAAAAGAACCTTGCGAAATTTGTGGGGAAACAAATTGTAATTGCAGCAAGCGACAAAAAGTAAAAGTAAAATTGAAAGACGGTAAAGAACGTGAAATTCAATCAATGATTTCTACTTCGTTTTGGAATGCAGATGGTAAACCAATTTCAGCAGAAGAATTTCTGAATAATCTGTTTGGAGAATTACCAAACCTTTTTCAAAGCGAAGATGAATTGCGTACACTTTGGAGCAATCCACTTACCAGACGGACACTATTAGAAAAATTAGATGCAGCAGGTTTTGGAAAAGACCAATTGACCACTTTGCAAAAACTCATTGACGCTGAAAAAAGCGACTTATTTGATGTGTTGGAATATGTCTTTAACAGCGATATAAAACCAATGACAAGAGAAGAAAGAGTAGTAGCAGCACAAGCAACAATTTTCGCATTGCTTGACAATAAGCAAAGAGAATTTATAGAATTTGTGTTGAGCAAATACGTTGAGACAGGCGTGGAAGAACTTGACCAAGAAAAATTACCAATCTTGCTGACAAACAAATATCAATCGTTAGAAGATGCTAAGGTCTTTTTGGGAGACGTTAGAAACATCAGCAAACTGTTTGTAGAGTTTCAACAGCATTTATACAAACGGGAAGCAGCGTAATGATATGACACAGCGGACATACAGCCAACGCATTTCTAAGCACTTTTTTTACGACACTCAAATTAGTCTACATTTACAAAATACTAGATATTTTGAGAAATTGGTTTATTACCAACCATAAAACACATTTTATGCTCATTTATAGTTTGAATGGATGCATTAATAAAGTTTTAAATACTCTCACTCTAATGGCTCAACATCACAGATGCTTACTAACAGGTGTATGTTGGGTGTTTTCTAAAAATGATTATATTTGTATTCAAAAAACAGAAATGTATGGGCGAAGCAGCACTAAAATATAAATATTCAATAGAGGAATACCTCGAAATGGAGGCAAATTCTTTAGAAAAACTTGAATATCACGAGGGAGAAATATTTGCTATGGCTGGAGGAACGCTCAATCATAGTTTATTATCAAATAATGTTGGTGGCAGTCTTAGGCAAGCTTTAAAGACAAAAGCCAAACCTTGCAGAACTTACAATAGTGATGCAAAAATTGCGGTTTCTGATGAAAAGTTTGTGTATGCTGATACTTTTGTGGTTTGTGGCAAAACCGAAACTTTTCTAGAATTGCCTCATGCGGTAAAGAATCCGATTTTAATAGTTGAGGTATTATCAGATTCAACTGCTTTATATGACCTACAAGGTAAATTCCAAGCGTATCAAAAAATCACTTCTTTTAGAGAGTACATCTTAGTTTCGCAAAATGAAATATTAGTCGAAGTGTTTTTTAAACCTGAAAATGCTATTTTTTGGCAATATCTTTCCTATACGAAAATCGAAGATATTATCGAACTAAAATCAGTCGATGTAGAAATTTCACTCAATGATATTTATTTGGATTGGGAGAAAACAGCGTGATATTTATTTCAAAATGCTCAAATCTAATTCAAAGCCAACTAATACATTTTCGCCAGAGAGTTTTTGGTCAAAGCCCACAACAATTTCAACTTCTTTATTTTCTCTAAAAATATACGTTTTTTGAGTTTTAGGATTTATCAACCAAGCCAATTTACAACCGTTTGCTATCCATTCTTCCAGCATTTTTTTAGTAGAGTCTTTCAAATTATCTGTGGCACTCATTAATTCCAAAACAAAATCAGGACAAACAGGTGGAAATTTAGTCTGTTGTGCTAAATCTAACTGATTCCAATTTTCATTATTTACCCAAGCCACATCCGCCGAGCGTGCCGCTGAACTTGGCAAACGAAATGTTGTTGATGAATCAAAACCTTTTCCAAGTTTTGCTTGACGATTCCAAATTCCGAATTCAATATTTAATTCAAAATTCAAATTTCCTGTTACTCCTCCTGTATTCGGCATAATTAAAATGTTTCCTTTTGCATCTCTTTCAAATTTTAGACTGTCATTTTGTGTACAGAAATCATAAAATTCGTCATCGCTCAATCGGAATCTGTCGTATTTTAACTCTACATATTGTCCCATTTTGATTAGTATTTTAGGTAAATTTAGTTCATTTTAAAATAAAAACAAACTTCACTACAAACAAAAAGCCCTTTTCGAAAATCGAAAAAGGCTTTTTGTTTATTTTCTTTCCCCATAGGGGCTAAGTGTATATTTACTTCTTTCTAACACTCACCGCAATTCTACGGTTAGTTGCACGACCTTCTTCAGTATCGTTACTTGCAATAGCATTTGTCTCACCATAACCTTCTGCTTCTACGCGAGCATCAGTAATACCTAATCCAATCAAAGCTGCTTTTACTGATGCAGCACGCTCACTCGAAAGTTTCAAATTTGCTGCATCATCGCCAGTATTATCAGTATAGCCACCCACTTTGATGTTTACATTTGGGAATGCTTCCATGATTTTAGAAATATTTTTTACTTCATTCATCGAAGTTGAGTCAATTACATTACTACCCGATGCAAAGCTCAATGCCTTAAAATTGAACCAATTATCTTTTCCTGCTACTGAATCTGATTCTATAAAATTAATTACTTGATCTTCAATTCCACCTTTCAAGAAATTCAAGTTAGCACCTGTTGATAATACCTTATTAATGCTAACTGGCAAAGTCGCTTCAACCGTTGGAGCGGCTTCAACACTTGCAGTTTCAGACGAAGTAACAGCAATGTATGGTGCAATTACTAACGAAACGATTGACATCAATTTAATCAAGATATTCATTGACGGGCCAGAAGTATCTTTGAATGGATCGCCAACAGTATCACCAGTTACGGCTGCCTTGTGTGGCTCAGAGCCTTTCTTGTGTTTCACACCATCAATCATCACACCTTTTTCAAATGATTTTTTGGCATTATCCCAAGCACCACCAGCGTTTGATTGAAAAATTCCCATCAAAACACCCGATACAGTTACACCTGCCAATAAACCACCCAAAATTTCCGGAGATGAAGTATCAGCAAAAACATCTTTAAAACCAAATCCAACTAAAACTGGCGTTACCAAAGCAATTGCACCCGGCAAAATCATTTGTTTGATTGAAGCCTCAGTAGAAATGGCAACACATTTTTCGTATTCCGGCTCAGTTTTGTATTCCATGATTCCTGGAATTTCACGGAACTGACGACGCACTTCGTTTACCATTTCCATTGCAGCTTTACCAACCGCCGAAATACATAAAGCACTGAAAATAAATGGTATCATTCCACCAACAAACAATCCTGCCAAAACCGGAGCTTTGTAAATATCGATTGAGTTGATTCCTGCAATACCAACGAATGCCGCAAACAAAGCCAATGAAGTTAAAGCTGCTGAGGCAATCGCAAAACCTTTACCAGTTGCGGCAGTTGTGTTACCAACAGCATCCAAATTATCCGTACGTTCACGCACTTCTGGAGGCAATTGCGACATTTCTGCGATACCACCTGCATTATCAGCAATCGGACCGAAAGCATCAATTGCTAATTGCATAGCAGTTGTTGCCATCATACCAGCCGCTGCAATTGAAACACCATAAAGACCAGCAAAATAATACGAGAAAATAATTCCAGCCGCTAAAGTCAAAATAGGAAGAACAGTAGATTCCATACCGACTGCCAAACCACCAATAATATTAGTGGCATGTCCTGTACCCGATTTTTCAATAATTGAAAGCACTGGGCGTTTACCCATTGCAGTATAATATTCTGT
>JAFEIL010000426.1 GCA_017495105.1 Emticicia sp.
TAAACTTTGATGTGGATTATTTCTATGTAAATTATAATAATCGAATCGGAACAATAACACAGACTAATACTGCTAACCAACGTTACCAGTTTCGTACAAATTTAGGGCGTTCGATAAGTCAAGGTTTTGAAGGGTATTTGGAATTTGACCCAGTGACAGCTTTCTTCAAAAAATCTAAAATTGGGTATTTGAGCATTTTTGCCTCTATCGCTTATATTGATGCAACTTACCGTGATTTTAAGACCACTTCAGTTGTAAACGGACAGGTTATTGAAGGTAATCTTTCGGATAAAAGAGTTGAAAATGCTCCGCGTAAAATCAATCGTTTTGGCGTTACTTACAACAAAAAAGGTTTTTCTATTACTTGGCAATTGAGTGATATTGGCAAAGCCTACGCCGATGCTTCTAATACTGAAGTAGCAAATGCTGCAGCCACAACTGGCGTGATTTCAGCTTATACTGTACAAGACCTTTCGGCAAGTTTTAAATTTTTAAAACATTATAACATCAAAGGAGGTGTAAATAATTTGACTGATGAACGTTATTTCACACGTCGTGCAGGTGGATATCCAGGTCCTGGAATTTTACCAGCCGATGGCCGTACCTTCTATATTTCGGCTGGAATAAAGTTCTGAGTTGATAAGTTTTATTCGTTTTTATATACAAAAAGAGGCTCGTTCCGATGTGAAATGAGCCTCTTTTTGTATAAAATGAATTAAGATCGGTCGCCGCTCCAATTCTTTCAAAATTTATTTCATTGCTGCTTCAAAGTTTTCGCTTGCTTTTTTCCAGTTTACAACATTCCAAAAAGCGGCTACGTAATCTGCACGTTTGTTTTGGTATTTCAAATAATAAGCGTGTTCCCAGACATCAAGAGCCAAAATTGGTGTTCCTTTGTCGGTTACTACATCCATCAATGGATTGTCTTGATTGGCTGTCGAAACGATTTTTAATTTCTTTTCGGGCGTAACGATTAACCAAGCCCAACCCGAACCAAAACGAGTAGTGGCAGCTTTACCAAATTCTTCTTTCATTTTATCGAAACCACCAAAAGTTGCCGTGATAGCATCGGCTAATTTTCCCGAAGGAAGCCCGCCAGCATTTGGTGCCATGATTTGCCAGAAAAAAGTATGATTCCAATGTCCACCACCATTATTTCTAACTACAACTGGGTATTTGCTAATATTGCTCAATAATTGGTCGATTGAAAGTTTCTCCATATCGGTTCCCGCAATGGCTTTGTTGAGGTTATCGACATACGCTTTGTGATGACGGTCGTGATGAATTTCCATCGTCATTTTGTCGATATGTGGTTCAAGAGCATCGTTTGCGTAGGGTAGAGGGGCGAGTGTGTGCATTCCTTCAAAATAAATTGCTTTTGTAGCAAAAACATCACCTAATTTAAAAGCGAAGGCACTTCCTATAAAGGCTTTGATGAAATCTTTTCTGTTCATTAGTCTATGAAAATTATGGTAACTTAACAACTGTAATTAAAGGTAACGATTTTTTATGCAAAAGCGATATTAAAATTTGCCATCAATTGCATTAAACCCGATTTACTTCATTAAAAAACGCTTCTAATTTATAAGGGTCTAATTTGCCATCGGTGCGGACACTGCTGCATAAATCTAAACCATAGGGCTGCACGGCATCAATGGCGGCTCTAACGTTTTCGGCTTTTAGTCCGCCCGCCAAGAAAACTGGTACTTTTGATTGCTCGACAATTTTTCGGCTAATTGCCCAATTGTGTACTCGGCCAGTTCCACCGAGTTCTTTTACTGCCAAATTTGGGTTTCCCGAATCAAGCAAAAGTGCATCAACTTTCTCTGAAATTTCGAGTGCTTCATCCAATGATTTTTCGTCAATTACATGAATCACTTGTACAATTTTTATCGCAGGAATTTCTCTTCTAAAATCATCATAAGAACCTGTCTGCAAAGCATCAACAAGTTGAATTACATTTGAATTGACTGTTTTCTGATGTTCAATAATTTCCAAACTATCTATGCGACTGGTCAGTAGAAATGATGCAATCGGCGGAGGTATTGTTCGGACGATTTCTTGAATCAATTCATCAGAAATTGGTCCCGGCCCGCTCGGCATTTTGGCAACTAAACCCAATGCTGAAGCTCCGTAGCTGATGGCTTGTTTAGCTTCGAGAGGTGAACTAATGCAACAGATTTTGACTTTTGGTGTCATATTTTTTGTATAAAAGCATTATTTAATCATAAAATACTTGTTCGTAGAGTTTGAGCGAATTCGGGCTCTACTCATAAGCTACCCTACTCAAAATACTTCGTCCAAGGGTTACTTCATCGGCATATTCGAGGTCGCCACCAATTGGAATTCCACGAGCGATAGTACTTATTTTTTTATTGAAAGGTTTTAATCTTTTTTGCAGATAAAATGCAGTCGTATCGCCTTCCATTGTTGGGCTCAGTGCCAAGATAATTTCTTGAATATCAGGCTCTTGCTCAACTCTTTTTATCAAAGAATCAATGTTTAAATCGTTGGGTCCAATACCTGCTAATGGCGAAATAATTCCTCCCAAAATATGATAAAGTCCACGATATTGGGCGGTATTTTCTATTGCCAGTACATCGCGAGTGTCTTCAACGATACAAAGTACTGTGGCATCACGGCGTGGCGAAGTACAAATCAGGCAAAGTTCGGCATCAGAAATATTATGGCATTTACGACAAAAAGTGGTTTTTGTCCGTAAACTGATGAGTGCTTCAGCCAAGAGTTGCGTTTGAGATTCATCTCTTTTCAATAAGTGCAAAGCGAGTCTCAAAGCTGATTTTTTACCAATTCCAGGCAGCTTTGATATTTCTATAACGGCTTCTTCTATTAATTTGGAGGGGAAATTCATTCTTTATTTTAAGTCCATGGTCAATAGACGATGGACGATAGTTTTTTATATTCTATTGAGTTTTTCCATTGAATACCTTCTTATGACGGATATTTAATTTATTGACTTTTTTAATGCTTGGAGCATTTTTAATATTTCTTCAATTTTTTTGTAAATAATTTGAAAATCTTGTTCAGTTATGAGATTTCTTCTTTTTGCAATATGTAAGCAAGAAACTACCTCAATCGCAGAGCGGATAGAATATGATAAAAACTTTTTAAACTCAGGATTAGTTTGACCAGTTGAGCCTTCTGCAATATTCAAAGCAATAGAATTACTTGCTCTTTTGATTTGAGATGTAAGAATAAAAAGTTCATCTCTTGGAAATTTAAGTGTTAATTCATGGACAATACCAGTTAAGTCAATCGCCTTTTGCCAAACTAATAGCTGTTCAAAATTGAATGCCATTTGATAATTGATTTTTTTAGTAATATCAGTTCTTTACACTTTTTTGCTATCGACTCACGGACTATTGACTATCGTCTATCTCAACTGTATTTCCGCCGAAATCTCTCTTCGGCAAATTTCATTGCGTAGGGCAGCAAGTTCCTCAAAATCGCCTGATTTTACACTACATTTACC
>JAFEIL010000533.1 GCA_017495105.1 Emticicia sp.
GTCTTATTATACTGATTTTGCTCATATCTTATTTCAAAATTCATACTTTCTTAGCTTTTTTGTTAGTTTCGTTGGGAACTGGTTTGGCTCTTAATATGAAGCCTGAAGCAATTCTAAAATCAATTCAACAAGGAACTGGCAGCACTCTTGGGTCTATTGTGGCGATTATTGCACTTGGAGCAATGCTAGGAAAATTAGTAGCTCAAAGTGGTGCTGCTCAACGAATTTCAACCAAAATGATGGAACTCATTGGCACGAGTCACGTGCGTTGGGCGTTTATGATTACGGGTTTTATAGTTGGTTTACCTTTGTTCTATTCGGTTGGATTTATGCTGCTTGCTCCTTTAGTCATTACAGTTGCTTATCGTTTTAAATTACCTGCAGTTTATATTGGTTTACCGATGTTAGCTTCACTTTCTGTTACCCAGGGTTACTTGCCTCCACATCCAGCACCATTGGCAATTGTGAAGCAATTTAATGCCGATATGGGACTTACACTTTTTTACGGAATCATCGTTGCAATTCCCGCAATTTTAGTTTCGGGGGCTTTATTTGGTTCAACTTTAAAAAAATATGCAACATTGCCAAATAAAGCATTTATTGCTCCCGACCTCGCTAACGAAGAAATGCCTTCAACTTTCAATAGTTTATTTTCGGTTTTATTGCCAATAATTCTCATTAGTATTTCAACGGTGATGGCCTCTTATCTTCCCGAAAATTCGTTTTTTCGTGAATGTCTCAGTTTTATCGGCGACCCAGTTGTGAGTATGTTTATTTCGGTTTTGGTTGCAATTTATTTGCTTGGAATTAAGCAAAACAAATCAATGCTCGAAATAACAAATCTGTTGGGCGATTCGATAAAAGATGTGGCAATGCTTTTTCTGATTTTTGGCGGAGCTGGTGCTTTAAAACAAGTTTTGACCGATGGCGGAGTAAGCCAGTCAATTGCTGATATGATGGCAAATTCGTCGCTTCATCCACTGATTTTGGGTTGGGGAATGGCCGCTATTATTCGCGTTGCTGTTGGTTCTTCGACTGTTTCGGGTATCACGACTGCTGGTTTTATGCTGCCATTGCTCGCTCCAACGCAAACCGAACCTCATCTCATGGTTTTGAGCATTGGAGCGGGTAGTATGATGTTTTCGCATGTAAATGATGCTGGTTTCTGGCTTTTTCGAGAATACTTTCAACTTTCTATGATTGATACACTCAAAACATGGTCGGTTATGGAAACACTAGTTTCAGTTACAGGTTTACTCGGCGTGTTAGCCTTGAAATTTTTGTTTCTTTAGATGATTACTTCACAGTAAAACTATTTAGATAAGGCTCAATAAAAGGTTGATAAGCAGCATATTTTGAGGTTTCGGTCGAAAATGTGACAATATAAACCTTGCTCGATTTTACATAATAATACTGTCGCCATGTTTGTTTGTGTGTATCTTTTTCACCAGAATAAGTAACTCTGATTACATTCGGTTTTAGCTTCTTTTTCTCAACGACTTTGAAGTTTTTGACAACTTTGGGTAAATAGTCTATCGAAAATTTAGCATATTGGTCAACTGTATAGCTTGCCGAAGGCAGCGGATTAAAAGTAAGATTGATACTTTCGGTATAGCCATCTGGCCAAGAAAGTGTATCGGCAGGCGAAAGAATCGAACATTCATTTACCGCACAACCCGCCTTTAATCGCCAAGAACTCGGATAATCGATTTTATAAGGTTTAAAGTCCAAAACTTTTATACTGTCGGCTATGGATGAAGCATTGGCCATAAAGCCAATTAGAATAAAGATTGATAATAAAATGTTTTTCATTTTTGTCAAGATTTTTAGGTTTTTATAAATCTTAAAATGGATACCCAATAGCAAAATGAAACACCGGAAAGTATTCATTATTTCTTCCTAGTTTAAGATTATCAAGTACAAATCGCTCGCCTGTTGCTTTTGCAGGGTCAAAAACTTTCACACCCCAGTCGAAACGAGCAACAAAATAATCTAAATCAAGGCGGATACCCGCACCGGTTCCAACTGCAATTTCTTTGTAAAATCGTGTCCAATCAAAATTTGCCTGGTTAAATTTTGAATCAATTTGATACCATTTCCAGACATTTCCCGCATCAATAAAAAAACCAGCATTCCAGTTACCAATGAATCTAAACATATATTTACGATATTCAATGCTTGTTTCTAGTAGAATATCACCAGGTTGTTGCGAGAAACGGTTTTTAATTGTCGTACCTAAAGCTGAACCAGGGCCTAGGGTTCGTGGCCGCCATGCCCGAATACTATTTGGGCCACCAATAAAAAAGTTTTTCTCAAACGGAATTGCTTGATTTTTTCCGTAAGGGTGTGTAACACCTAAATTTATTCGATATGCCCACGAATCACGTTTATTGATTGGATTGTATTTTCTGAAATCCACATTTAACTTAATAAATCTAAAATACGCTCTTTTTACTGTATCCAATGGGAAAATTTGGTCTATAAATTTTATTTTATCTTTGTTAGGAAAAAAGTTTAAAGTTGTACCACCTGACTCAACAAAAAAACGCAGGTATTTGGCTCGTACGTTCTTGCCTTGTTCTTGATTATTAAACACATAAGTAGCATTGATACTCGATACAAATTGAGGGTCATAAAGTACTTTCAGATTTGGGTTATCCAACAAAACTTGTTCAAAACTTTCGCTTTTGTAAGGGGTATTTATCAAATTAATATCGAATGGAGAAATCAAAAATGTTTCATATTTTGAGCGTTGCCATGAGTAATTACCAGTTAGACGAAACACTTGTCGTTCAAAAAGCCTTTGTTTGGAGTTGTTAAAACTAACCGCCAATTGGGTTCTTGGACTTTTAAGACTCAAAAGATTAGAAAATCTACTCAAAAATATAATTTTAGGAATATTTAACGCCAAATTTGCTCCCAACTCTCGGCTTCTTTGGGTTGTTGAATCTAAGCCAGGTTGCCCTTCTAGGTTGGCTCGAATTCCAAGTTCGGTCGTTTCCAAAATACTCATTAAGTTTCTGGCACGTAAGGAGACACTTGCACCACCACCCAAAATATTATTGATATTGTTAAGGTCAAAATTATAAGCAGTTGTGTATTTCGGATTTGTAGGAGCAATAATATCTGCTCTTAGCTTATTATCAGGTAATTGCGTGAATTTTACATTGGCAAAAGCAAATTGGTCAAGGCCGTAAAGTTGTCGGTTAGTTTCGTTGACCAACGAGGCTTTAAAAAACTGATTAGGTCGAATCAAAATTTTCTTATCAAGAATTTTAGCTGGAAATTTCTTGCCAATAAATGTATATCGAATACTGTTAAGTTCTACATTTGTCGTATCAATTTTTTGGAGATTATCAGTCGAGGCATCAGCCGAAATAAAGTTGATTGATTCAAGAGTAAATTGGTCGTGGTTGTCTTTCTGAGCTGGATTGCGAATATTGACTGTCAAATTCACTTTAAAACCACGTTTGAAATAGTCGGTTGTGTCGATTTGAATGCTGATGTAGTTTTTTGAAATGAAATTAAAGTAACCGTTATCTTTCAGTACGCTTTCGATTCGTAATTTTTCGGCATCAATTTTATTAAAATCTACGTTGTCGTTTCGCTGCAAAAAACTTTTTTGAGCATAAATTTTCAAGAGTGAATCAACCATTTTATCTTCAACAATATAGCTAATCGTATCGAGCAAATACGGTCTTTTTTCATCTACTAAATACGTAATTTTGGTGCGTTTATTCGTGTTTACCGAGTCGATTTGGTATTTTACCTTACTATCAAAGAAGCCTTTTCTATGTAAATATTCATTAATAGTATTGTTTGTGCGTTTGATAGCACTTTCAGTAATTATTGCGGGTGCTTCTCCAATATTTTTCATCCACCAGTTTTGTTGAGTATCAAGGCGGTCCTTATAAACACTTACTTTACTTAGATATTTTTTTCTTTTTCGCTCATTTTTTGCATCATAATTAATCTGATTTGGCAGGTTATTGAGTTTTGTTTGCCATTTTTCGAGCCTTTGTGCTATTTTGGGCTGATTGTACATTGACTTACCTAGATTGTAAAAAGCAACATAAGGCGTTAAAGGGAGGTAAAATATGCGTCTATTGGGCTTTTGTGTAGGTGGAATGAGTAATTCAAGTTCTTCGGTTGAGATTTCTTTATTACCTTTGAATTCAAAATTATTTAGTCGGTATTCGTCTTTTTCTAATTGAACTGTACGAATACACGAACTGATGATAGAAATCAACAAGCAAGTATAAGTGATTTTATAAAAAAGGTTTTTATTAATTATCAGTCTGAAACATGATACTATCTTTCGAATCATAATTGATTGATTATCAGGTTTTCTATCTAAAAATTTTAATTTTAAATTCTAAATCTTTGAATAGATGTTTTCAAAACAACAGCAAAAGTACGTCCAATCCTTACAAATAAAAAAATATCGTCAAGAACATCAACGATTTCTGGTTGAAGGTGCAAAAAGCGTGCAAGAATTATTAAAATCTGATTTAGAAACAGAGTTGTTGTTGTGTACGCCAAAATTCTTTTTAGAAAACGAAAAAAGTCTTAAAAAAATATCTCTTGAGCAGATTTCACAAACAGAACTCGAAAAACTCGGTACACTCCAAAGCAACGATGCGGCTTTGGCGATAGTAAAAATGCGTGAAAATACACCATTAATTGCCGATGCTGACGAATTTGCCTTGGTTTTAGATGATATTCGTGACCCAGGAAATCTTGGTACAATTCTCCGCATTGCCGACTGGTATGGTATCAAAAAAGTAATTTGCTCAGAAACAAGCGTTGATTTTTATAATCCAAAAGTCGTTGCGGCTTCAATGGGCTCGTTTTCAAGGATTCGAGTTTATTATTCAGAAATTTCTGAATATTTTGAAAATATAGTAAAGAATAAAAATACTGAAATTATTGGAACTTTTTTAAATTCCGAAAATGTTCATCGTTTCGATTTTCCGAGGAGTGGGTATATTGTGCTTGGCAATGAATCGAATGGAATAGGAGCAGAGGTTGAAAGATTAATTACTAAAAAAATAACGATTCCGAGGTTTGGAGAGGCTGAATCTTTGAATGTAGGTATTGCTACCGCTGTTGTATTGGATAATTTACGTAGGCGAGAATTACTGTAGTTTTTAAATATTAAACTTGTAAATTTTTAAATCTTTATTTAATCAACCAATAAAATCTAATGAAAAAACTTATCTTTACGGCCCTTGTTGGTTTGCTAATTTTCACCTCAAAAGCCCAAACCCAACTCACATCATCGGTTTCATCAAAAGCACTTTCGGTAGCTTCATCTCCCGAATCGGTCGGCATTTCTTCGGAAAGGCTTAAACGCATTGATAATGCTCTAAACCAACTCGTTGAGCAGAATAAATTGCCTGGAATGGTAGCTTTATTTACCAAAAACGGACAAATTGTTTATCAAAAGGCTTTTGGTTATTCAGATTTTCTGACCAAAAAGCCAATGAAAATCGACGATATTTTTAGAATAGCTTCAATGACAAAAGCCATTACTTCAACGGCCGTAATGATGCTTTATGAAGAAGGAAAGTTTTCACTCGATGACCCAATCTCGAAGTTTATACCCGAATTCAAGAATCCTCGTGTAATAAAATCATTCAAATTTGCTGATACTACCTTTACGAGCGAGCCAGCAAAGTCAGAAATCACAATAAGGCATTTGCTTACACATACTTCAGGGCTTGGCTATGGCGTAATTGATGGCGATGAAAGTTTTAAGATGATGTATAAAAAAGCAGGAATTGTTGACTTATACACAACCAATCCCGTGAAAATTGGCGACAATATCAAGAAATTGGCAAAACTTCCTTTGCATCATAACCCAGGAGAGAAATTTACATACAGCGAAGGATTAGACGTTTTAGGTTATTTTATTGAAATCGTCTCGGGACAGCCTTTTGATGTGTATTTGAAACAACATCTTTTCGAGCCACTCGCAATGCAGGATACTTATTTCTATTTGCCTGATGCTAAAAAAGACCGTTTGGTGTATATTCATAAACCCGATAGTGCAAAAACTTGGGTGCGTTATCCTGTGACTTTTTATGACCCAAATTATCCAATTTCGGGTGCTAAAACTTTCTTTTCAGGTGGGGCTGGACTTTCTTCCACAGCCAAAGATTATGCTACTTTCTTACAAATGTTGCTCAATGGTGGTACGATGAACGGTAAACGTTTTCTGAGCCGAACAACTGTAGAATTGCTAACAGCTTCTAACCAAACTGGTGAACTTTATGGTGGAGCAAAAGGTGAAAGTTTCTTTAGTCTTGGCTTTAGTGTCATTAGCCCAGCAGGACAATTGAGAGGAAATGGAAATGCAGGTAGATTCAGTTGGGGAGGTTATTTTAATACAAATTATTGGGCTGATCCAAAAGAAAAAATAATTATGCTATTAATGAAGCAAACCCAAGCAGCACCCGATGGTGGCTCTGAAGCTCTCTTTACTCGAATGATTTATCAATCAATTGATGAATAATCTTTATATTTATCTACACAACTGCCTTTTTGGTCGTTTATGGGCAGATTTGAACTAAACTTTGCTTAGTTTAAATCTGTCTAAATATCGTTCAGCAAAACTAAACAATGATATAGTCTTTAAACACCAAATAATTTATGACAAAGCTACTACTCCAAACTATCCTAATTTCCTTTTCATTTATCACAACATTTGCTCAGACCTCCGAGCTTTCCGGAGTTGTGAAAGATGCCCAAAACAACTTTGGAATTTCTGGTGCGAGCGTATTGTTAATCAACGCCAAAGATTCGACCCAAAGAAAAGGTATCTTAGCTGATGTTGAAGGTAACTTTAAACTTTCCAATGTTAAATTAGGCAATTATCGCCTAAGAGTATCGTCTATTGGCTATACAAACTTCGAAACGAGAGTTTCGGTAGGCAATACTCCTAAAAATCTTGGAATTTTGAAATTGACCGAAAATGCTAATCAACTTGGCGAAGTTACGGTTCGTGAAAAACAAGTGCGTGTCGAGCAGAAAGGCGATACTATTCAATATAATGCTGGGGCATTTAAGACAAATCCTGATGCCACTGTTGAAGATTTAGTTAAGAAAATGCCAGGAGTAACTATTGAAAATGGTGTAGTAAAAGCTCAAGGTGAAGAAGTTAGAAAAGTGACTGTGGACGGCCAAGAGTTTTTTGGAGATGATGCCGCTTTGGCTCTTAGGAATCTTCCTGCAGAAATTGTTGATAAAGTACAGGTTTTCGACCGCCTAAGTGAACAATCTCAATTTACGGGATTTGATGATGGTAATGCCGTAAAAACTATAAATATCACAACGCGTCAAAATAAAAATAATGGTCAATTTGGAAAAATATACGCAGGCGTTGGAGACGACCAACGTTATCAGTCAGGCGTTAGTGTCAATTTTTTCAAGAAAGACCAGCGACTTACAATCATTGGTTTATCAAATAATATTAATCAACAAAATTTCTCAAACCAAGATATTTTGGGCGTGATGGGAAACTCAGGTGGTGGAATGCAATTTGGTGGCGGTGGACAAGGTGGAGGTGGAGGTCGGCCACAAGGTGGTGGCGGTGGTTCACCACGTGGTAGTGGAGGAGGTGGTGGAGGCTATGGTGGTGGGGGAGATGCCAGCAATTTTATGGTTGGACAACAGCCGGGTATTGCAAAAACTACCTCAATTGGCTTAAATTATAGCGATAACTTAGGCAAAAAAGTAAAAATCAGTACTAGTTATTTTTTCAATGCTGCCAATAATGGTAATCAAAGCATCACGTCTCGTGAGTATTTAGGCACTGTGCCACAAATGTATAACGATACCAGTACAACACAAAATAAAAATCTCAATCATCGAGCCAATGCTCGTTTAGAATATACAATTGATAAATTTAACTCGATTGTTTTTACGCCTCGCATTAGTTGGCAAAATAATGATGCTTTTTCTGCTCTCACAAGTCAAACATATCTAAGAAGTCAACCAATAAACACTAATCAAACCAGTAGAAACTCGGCGAATAATGGTTTTAATTTTTCGGGTGAAGTTTTATTCAGACACCGTTTTGCCAAAAATGGACGAACTTTTTCAATAAATCTCGGCAATAATTCAAGTGACCAAACGGGTCTAACTTCTCAATATTCAATAAGTAGATACTTTACGCCTAAGGATACCACACAGCTTGTCAATCAACAAACACAGTCGCAAACAAACAGTAACCGAACATCTTTGGGGTTGACTTATACTGAGCCAATTGGTAAAACTGGACAGATACAATTTGATCATAATGTAAGTTATGCACTCAGTACCTCTGATAGGGAAGTAAACGCTTATGACCAAAAATTTTCTACCTATTCAGTTTTGAAGCCTTCATTGAGTAGTGTTTTTGAAAATTTATACCTAACCAATCGTACGGGTGTTAGCTATCGTTTAAGAGGAAAACAAGGAATGTTATCTGTCGGAGCAAACTATCAAAACGCCCAATTAGCAAGTGAGCAGACCTATCCAATCGCACAAGATGTAAAATATTCATTCAACAGTATTTTACCTAATGGAATGTTTAGTTATCGATTTGAAAATAAAGCAAATCTCCGAATTTTCTATCGAACTAATACCAACGCACCGTCGGTAAATCAATTACAAGGAGTAATCAATAATAGCAACCCAACGCAACTTTCAACGGGAAATCCTAATTTGAAGCAAGATTATAGTCATTCCTTATCGGCTCGTTATGGTGTTACAAATTCAAAAACCGCTCAAAATGTTATGCTGTATTTGAATTTGGCTTACTCAAATAATGCAATCGTTCAATCGACTTTTATCGCTGATAAAGATTATGAATTGGCCAAAGGAATTACACTTTTTAGAGGTTCTCAACTTACAAAACCTGTTAATCTTGATGGTTTATTCAATGTTCGAACTTTCATCAGTTATGGTATTCCGATTTCAAAAATCAAGTCGAATCTTAATTTTAGTGCAGGTGTGAATTTTGCTAAAAATCCAAATCTAATAAATGAAATTAAGAGCTTTACAAATACCTACGGCATCAACAGTGGTTTGGTTTTGAGCAGTAATGTGAGCGAAAAAGTTGACTTTACTTTTTCATATTCTCCAACGTATAATTTGGTGCGAAACTCGGTTCAGACCACACTCAATACCAATTATTTGTTTCAGAATACATCAATCAAAATCAATTGGTTATTCGGAAAAGGGTTTTTATTGCAGTCTGAAGTGCTAAACCAAGCATATTCAGGTTTGGGTTCGGGCTTTAATCAAAACTTTACTTTGTGGAATGCAGGTTTTGGCTATAAATTTCTGAAAAAACAAGCTGGTGAGTTGCGTCTCAATGTTTTTGATTTACTAAAACAAAACAACAGTATTGCTCGAAATGTATCAACTGCCTACATTGAAGATGCTCGTAGTCAGGTACTAACACGCTACTTTATGCTTACTTTTACCTATAATTTACGCAATTTTAGATTGTAAGCCATTTGGTTTTATGCACAGATTTTTCTTGTTTGAAGATCTAATTTATGGTTTAGACATAATTCACTGATTTATATTTTTAGGTAAAATTAAATTATCGGAGTGGTAAGGCACAGGCTTGTTCATATCATATAAATTTGTATTTTTACAACATAATTTATAAGAAACAAAACAAGAAACAAAGCTCCAAACCATCTACATGAAAGTCTGTGCCGTTTTTGATATTGGTAAAACCAATAAAAAGTTATTTCTTTTCGACGAGGATTATCAAATTGTGAAAGAAGAGCAATCGCAATTTGATGAAATTTTAGACGACGATGGCTTTCCATGTGACGATTTAATTAAGCTAAGTTCTTGGCTTAAAGAAACTTTTGAGAGAATAAATCAAAATCCTGAGTATGAGGTAGTTGGCTTGAACGTTTCGGCTTATGGTGCGAGTCTCGTGCATCTAAACTCGGAGGGAAAACCGATTACGCCCCTTTATAATTATTTAAAGGCCTTAACTCGACAAATGAGTAAGGAATTTTCTGAAAAATATACCGCAAATTTATATACGGAAACGGCTTCACCCGAACTCGGCATGCTCAATTCGGGTTTGCAATTATATTGGTTGAAATATGCAAAACCGAGTGTTTTTCACCAAATTAAGTATTCTTTGCACTTGCCTCAATATTGTAGTTTTCTTTTCTCGAATCAGCCCGTTTCTGAAATCACGAGCGTGGGTTGTCATACTGCCCTTTGGGATTTTCAAAAAAACGATTATCATACTTGGGTAGAAACCGAGCATCTCCATTCGATTCAACAAAAGCCTTTGTTTTCTAATAACATATCAACCAACGCTGATGGTTTGCACATTGGTATAGGCATACACGATAGTTCGTCGGCACTTGTACCGTACTTGAAATCATTCGATGAAAAATTTATTTTGCTTTCAACAGGCACTTGGGCGATTAGCATTAATCCGTTTAATGATGAGCCACTGACTGATGCAGAATTACAAAAAGACTGTTTGTGTTTTCTGAATTATGAAGGACATCCTGTAAAAGCTTCGAGATTATTTGCGGGCAACGAACACGAACGACAAACCAAGCATTTGGCTGAATATTTTGGCAAACAATCTGACTATTACAAACAGGTGAAGTACGATAAAGATATGGTTTTGTTTTTACGCCATAAATTCAAACAAGCAACACCACAAACAGCCGATATTGGACTTTTGAAAGATTGTCCATTCGTGGAACGAAACCTTAATTTGTTTAAGTCTTATGAAGAAGCCTATCACCAATTTATGCTTGATTTAGTTGCTCAGCAGGTAGCATCATTAAATTTGGTAATGGGATGGAGCAAACCAAAGAAGATTTTTGTAGATGGAGGTTTCTCGAAAAACGATATTTATATGAATCTTTTAGCCGAAACCTATTTTGATAAGCAAGTGTTTGCCTCCGAAATAGCTCAAGCATCGGCTTTAGGAGCAGCTTTGGTGATTCACGAACATTGGAATTCTAAGCCAATTCCACAGCAATTGATTGCTTTGAAACGGTATTTTTAAGTGGGATTTGGGGTTGATATTTATGTTTTTGGTAAAGAAATAACAACACTTGAGGAGAATGAAAGAATTAACAACTGAACAAATAGATGGCTTTATATACAATGGATTTATCAAAATAGATAATGCATTTTCAACTGAAATTGCAGATGAGTGTCGAATTATATTGTGGAAGGAAATACAATGTGATCCTAACAATGCTCAAAGTTGGACGCAACCAGTTGTTAGAATAGGAGAATTGGGACTTGAACCATTTAAGAAGGCAGCAAACACCAGCATACTACATAATGCTTTTGATCAGTTGGTTGGTAAAGGTAATTGGTTGCCAAAAGTAACCTTAGGTTCATTTCCAATACGCTTTCCATGCAAAGAACAGGCAAAGGATACAGGGTGGCACGTAGATGCTAGTTTTGCAGGTGAAGATGCCAGTAATTATTTTGAATGGCGAATAAATATTCAGTCTAAAGCTCGTGGATTATTAATGCTATTCTTGTTTTCGGATGTGACAGAGCAAGATGCCCCTACATTAATCAAAGTAGGGTCTCACTTTGATGTTGCAAAAATTTTAGAACCCGAGGGTGAAAAAGGTCTTTCTTTTATGGAGTTGAGCCAACGTATAAATACAATTTCTACGAGAAAAATCAATGTTGCAATAGGTAAAGCAGGAACTGTTTATTTATGTCATCCTTTCATTGTTCATGCTGCACAAAACCACTATGGCACAAAACCAAAATTTATGGCACAGCCTCCATTGTTGACAAAAAAAAGCTTTGATATTAGTAAAATAGACACTGAACTTTGTCCCGTCGAAAAAGCAATATTGATAGGACTAAGAACCTAAATAATCTACCAGCTTCACGGGTTTTGCGTTAGGCGGGCTGTAATGCAATATTTAGTCTGAAGTTTTTCAATTGTACTTTAGAAATAATATTAGCTTTTGTCCTTCGATTTTTCCACCCGAAAAAAAGTCCTATTTATAATTTGCATCTATTTATACCTTCGCCATCGCAAAAACCAAAAACTGCCCGGACTAATGACTAAAAATAAATCATCAAAAAAAATATACTTCCTAATAGGTTTATTTCTATTATGTCTTGAAGGAAAGGCACAAGTAATTTATGGAACTAAAAATTACACAGAATATCATGTTGGCAGATTGCCAATAATTATTTCTGTACCACATGGAGGACTCGTTGCTCCTGTTGGTATTCCAGACAGAACTTGTAATAGTCCAACCATTGACCTCGATAGTAGAACAATTGAACTTGCAAAACAAATAGATACTGCTCTTTTCAAATTAACTGGATGCCACCCGCATTTAATTATTTGTAATTTAAGGAGAACCAAAGTTGATTGCAACCGAAACATTGCAGATGGTGCTTGTGGAAATATTGAAGCAGAAAGTGCTTGGACAGATTTTCATGATTTTATTGATACGGCTCAAGTTATTGCTCAAAAACAGTATACTGGTAAAGTCCTTTACATTGATTTGCATGGTCACGGTAAACGACCTTATCGCTTAGAACTAGGATATGGTTTATCAGGTGCAGCATATAATAGCACAGACAGCGAATTAAACACAGCATCCAATATCGCAGCTAGTTCAATTAAGAGCTTAGTAAATACAAATGTTAGCGGCTCGACTCATGCACAATTACTACGTGGACCCAATGCCTTAGGAACCTTATTTGCTAACGCAGGTTTTCCTGCTGTTCCTAGCCAACAATCTCCAAATACAGGTGGTTTTCCTTATTTTAATGGGGGATACAATACATTTAATTATACAAGTATTGCTGCAGGAAATACCGTAAATGGTTTGCAAATAGAATGTGATTCAACCGTAAGATTTGGTTATGCAAATCGTAAAAAATTTGCAGATGCTACTGCTCTCATTTTGGAGAAATATTTTTCCATTCATCAAAACTTTAATCTTCTGACGAATTGTGGTTTAACAACTGGCATAAATGAGGATTTTACTTTAAACGGTAGCTCCATTAATATATTTCCAAATCCTGTTACGGATTTGTTACAACTTTCAGAAAAGAATATTAATGGAAATTTTGAGATACAAATAATTAATGTTTTAGGTGAAGTTGTATTTAAAACACTCAATCAAAATAAATTAGATGTTTCTCGCCTTTCAAGCGGACTTTATTTTGTTAAACTGATTGACGAAAAACAACGTTTTTGGACAGTAAAAATGCTTAAACAGTAGTTATAGTCCACGGTGCTTGCCTAAAATTGGTTGACACGATTTATAAATTTTGTCAATGTAGTTAAAATTATGTTAAGTAATAGAATAATTTTAATCGACAAATCTGAAATCAGCTAACTATCTGTCTATAAGCTTATTAGCTAAACTTAGACTCTGACTATTGATCGTGGATTACTTAACATCATCATCCCCGAAATCTAGGCCAATAGTAAGAGTATTTTTATGTATTGCTCCGATTCAAATGGTGCAATTGATTTTCCCATGAATTGATAAACAAATACTTTATTAACAGCTTGATTAAACAAATAATGAAAGCATAGTGTTAATCGATATGAGTTATGTAAGAAATAATACTTTTTTTTGTAAAATTGTAGAAATAGATTGTTTTTGAGTAAATTTGCTTCATATAAACCTATTGCCACTTAATGAAACCCGCCAAATACGCCAAAGTAAAGTTTCTTAATAAAGATAAATCTTTGTTTTTTTCAGTACTTCGTGAAAACATTGACTCTTATTTTGAAACAAATTCAATTGAGAAAACGGGAGGCTCAAAATTGCTTTTTAAAGCATTCATTTTAATAAGCCTTTATTTGATTCCTTTTGCTTTAATTCTTACAGGAAATTTTACACCTTTACAAATGTTGTTTTTGACAGTCGTGATGGGTTTGGGAGTGGCTGGTGTAGGAATGTCGGTTATGCATGATGCCATTCACGGGTCGTTTTCATCTTCTTCAAAACTCAATAAATTCTTCGGAGCTTCGATATATCTGCTAGGTGGCAATGTATATAATTGGGATGTTCAACATAATAAGCTACATCATACTTATACTAATCTCCACGATATTGACGAAGATATCACTGGCAAATTTATGTTGCGTCTTTCGAGTGGCGATATATTAAAGCCTGTGCATCGTTTTCAGCACGTTTATGCTTTTTTCTTATATAGTTTAATGACAATTTCATTCTTATGGAAAGATTTTAAAGAGATTGGATTATACAATAAAATGGCCGAAACTGGCTTAGTAAAACGTTTTCCCAAGAAAGAATTAGTTACCTTGATATTCAGCAAAATTGGTTATATTCTATTCATTTGTGTTCTGCCGATGATGTTACTCGACATTACCTTTGGTCAATGGTTTGCTGGTTTTATGGCGATGCACTGTACGGCAGGAATTATTTTAAGTACTGTTTTTCAATTGGCTCACGTGGTCGAAGGTGCAGCTCAACCAACGGTTGATGATAAAGGAAATATCGAAAACGCTTGGGCGATTCATCAACTTAATACAACTGCTAATTTTGCAGGAAATAACAAAATTTTATCTTGGTATATTGGTGGCCTTGATTATCAAGTAGAGCATCATTTATTTCCAAATATATCGCATATTCATTATCCTGCTATTGCTTCAATCGTAAAGAATACAGCCGAAGATTTTGGAATAGTTTACAATAATAAACAATCCTTCATAAAAGGTTTACGTTCGCATATCAGAATGCTACATAATTTAGGGCATGGAGTAATTTAGTGGGAATGAGCAAGGAAAGTTTGATAATTTTATTTAGAAAATCTTACTAATTTCTGCAGATAAAGCATTGCAAATTACTTCTTATTAACGCCCAAATCCGCGTAGAAATATCTCAAACAAATGAGTTAGTTATTCGTTTTTGATCATTTGTTTCCATTTTGTTAATGTTATTTTGGTATTCTGACGTGTGAGATATCTACCGAACGGAACTAACATGAATTTAGGTTGGTCATAAAAAATCGGAACTATAAACTCATTAAAAATAAGTTTATAGTTCCGATTAAAATAAGTGCTTATACTTTAGTAAGTGGCACTTTAAAAGATTTCTCTCTAATTATCAATGACCTTTTCCTCCATCTTTTACTACTTCTTTATCGAAATCAATGCCTTGTTTACGCAAAACGCCTTGCACCACAATTCCGAAAACAAACAGATAAATGAAGCAACCTACCGCCAAAAGATATGATTGTTGAATACCAAATGAATCGGCAATCTTACCTTGTATAACTGGAATGATTGAACCACCCAAAATCATCATTATTAAGAATGCAGACCCTTGATTGGTGAATTTTCCGAGTCCAGCTGTTCCGAGTGAGAAAATACTTGGCCATAAAACCGAACAGAATAAACCACCCGAAATCAAAGAGAAAAGAGCAACTTTTCCGGTTGTCATTACACCGATAATAGACATTATTGCACCAAGAGCCGTAAATATCAATAACAAACGCACAGGCTTTTCTTGACTAGCAAAATAGGCCAAAATTAGGATAGCAACACAAGCTGCATAAGGATATAAATCGCTTACATCACCGCTGTACAATGAATTTACAATCAAAACGATAGCAAAAGCTAAAAAAGGAATAATTACCATCAGGATTTTTTTCATTGATGCCGATGGATTGAAATTTCCGATTGAGGCTGTCCAGCGGCCAATCATCATACTTCCCCAAAAGAGTGAAACATACTTTGAAATTTGAGAGGAATCCAATTTTTCGGTTTCTTTCAAATATTCTCCGAGGTTAGAGCCAATCGTTACTTCAACACCTACATAAACAAAAATAGCCGTCATACCCAAAACTGCCTGCGGATAGCTAAGCACCGAACCTGCATTTTGTACTGCTCCAGATTTTCCAGCCAATGAATAAATCATGTATCCAATCATCAAAACACACATGAGGATAAATGTAAATGTAATGGCGATTTCGATAGAAAATGCGACCGCAACTCCTACGCATAGCACCAAAAATGCCAATGGAAGTCCAATTACGATATCGTTTACTTGAACATCTTCATCATTTTTGATTCGAGGAAGTTTAGAAACCCAAAAAAACAACGCCATCAAGGCAAACAAAACACCTAATATTAGATAAGGTATTTTTACATCTTCGATTGAAGCATTGGCGGCGGCATCTTTTGCAATCGAACCAAAAATTGCGTATGAAACCAAAGCTGGCCCGATTGTTCCGCCTAAGTTATTGACTGCTCCACCTAAATTGATACGTTGAGCTCCTGTTTCGGGTGGGCCAAGTGCAATCATAAAAGGCTGAGTAGCAGTTTGCTGGAGTGAAAAACCAAGTCCAACAATAAATAAACCTGCCAATAATAAATTATAAGAGGCATTTTGGGCGGCAGGGTAAAAAAGGAGCGTACCAACGGCCGAAATCAAAAGACCGATTACGATTCCATTTTTGTATCCGATTTTGTTGAGAACATCGCCACCCATAATGCGTGAAAATATCAAATAAAGGACTGAGCCGATGAAGTAAGCTGCATAAAATGCAAAGTCTACGAGTTGAGCTTGGGTTTGCGTAAGTGTGAATTTTTCTTTGAAAAGAGGTATCAAAATTCCGTTTGATGCAGCAACGAAGCTCCAAAAGAACCAAACGGTCATGAGTGTGTAAAGATGAGAACGATTATTTTGCATAAGTAATAAGGTTAAAATGGAAGTGCAAATAAGCAAATATAAACACTATTTCCAAAAGTAGGGTATAAACGTTTTATGTATTAGCCAAAAGATTGTTAAATTTGCTCTTATAATTATTTGCCATTAATTAAATGACCTATTTTTTAATACAAAAATATAAATTCTTGTATTTGTATTATCTATTAATCGGTATAAATAAATCGAAATTATTATGAAAAGAATTATTTTTTTGGTTTTTATACTTATTTGCAAATTTGCTTTAGGACAGCAAGCACCTTCGAGTATTCTTACAGGAAAACTTGTCAGAGTGTCTCTAAAGCTAAAAGATATGAAAGCCCCTGATCCTTTGGATACAAAACGGAAACCAGACAGAAATCCAAAATACCAAGCTTTACGTGAAAAAATCAATAAACGAGTAAGGTTTTCGGTTGATAATCCATTAGCTGATAATAATGATATGGCACTTCAAAAAACAGCTAAAAGTGTAACAAATAGATTGAGTATAAATGGATTGAGTGCTTCTTTTGATGGTGTTGGTTCTGCCGAAAATACGGCTGCAGGTTTCGGGTTATTATCTCCCCCCGACCCAGTGCTAAGTGTAGGCCCAAATCATGTCGTGCAGATGATAAATTTAGTTCATAGAGTTTATGACAAATCAGGTAATCCGCTCACTCCTGCCCTAAAATTTAGTCAAATTGCTTCTACCTCGACTGATGACGGCGACCCAATAACCTTATATGACCATATGGCTGACCGCTGGATATTGCTCCAATTTAGCAGTTTGTTTACTTCAGGAAGAGAATCTTTGATATTTTGTGTTTCGCAAACCAATGATCCAACTGGTGCCTACAATATCTATGAATTTCAAACAACTGGTGTTTTTCCTGATTATCCACATGTTGGTATTTGGAATAATAGCTATATAGTGACGACCCATAATTTTAATTTGACAGGTACAGCTTATCTTGGGCAAGGCTTTTGGGCTTTTGATAGAAATAAAATGATAAATGGCGAAGCCACTGCAAGGGGTATTGGCTTCAATGATCCTTCAACTGGAGGCTATTTACCTGTAAGTTTTGAAGGATTCAAAACCCCTGAATCAAGTTCTTTGCCTATATTTGTGACATATAATGCTGACGAATTTGGCGGTTCTGATGAATTACAGTTGCGTACATTAACACCTGATTTTGCAAACCCTGCCTTATCAACACTGAACAACGTCACGGTTCTTCCTGTTGCAGCATTTGATGGACGTTCGCCGTCTTCAAACCCAATTGAACAACAAGGTACAACTGCTCTATTGGACGCGATTGCCGACAGAATGATGAGTAGGGTAATTTACCGAAGATTTGATGAGTATGAGTCGTTAGTAATGAATTACCCAGTTAATGTAAGTGGTGTAAATCCAACCACAGCATCGACTTATCAATCTTCAACACGTTGGTATGAACTTACAAGAGCAAATTCTTCAAGCCCTTGGGCAATTAATCAACAATCAACTTATTCGCCCACAGCCATTGATGGAGCTACGGGAATAAATCGTTGGATGGGTTGTGCAGGAATTGACCAAAGAGGCAATATCGCTTTAGGATATAGTAGGTCAAGTTCAACAACGTATCCAAGTATTTATTATGCTGAAAGAAAAAAAACTGACCCTGTTGGAACGCTTGGTGCCGAACAGGTTTTTCATGCTTCAACAGGTTCACAGACCAATTCAGGTGGGCGTTGGGGAGATTATTCTGCAATGACTACTGATCCATTTGATGAAGAGACAATGTGGTTTACGGCCGAATATTATGCAACCACCGCTTCGGTTGCTTTTAAAACTCGCATAGGTAGCTTCAAAATAAATGACCCTGTTACGACTCCAACGGTACGTTTTAAGTTAGGTGGAACAATTGTTCGTCAAAAGGAATCAATAACTCCAATTAATGTTAATCAATTTTATAAGGATTATCCGATTACACTTGTTATTGACCAAGCACCATCGCAAAATGTAAACCTAACTATTACAAAAACAGGTACTGCTTCTGAAGGTGTCGATTATGATTTGTTGAATGTATCACCAATTGTTTTAAATGCTTCAAACTTAGGACAATCTTTTACTTTGCGTGTTTATGATGACTCTTTTAACGAATTAGATGAATTCATAGATTTAACATTCAATATTAACGCTAATGGTGGAAATGGAATTGCTGGCACATTTAACCAAAAACATCGAATTACAATTGTTGGTACAACAAGCTGCCCGACTGCAAATATTTCAGTTACTCAAGCTACAACGTTTTGTGAAGGTGATTCTACTGTTTTAGTCGCAAATACTGGTCCTGATTTAACTTATCAATGGTATAAAAATAACGTTTTGATTCCGAGTGCATCTCAGTCAATGTACATTGCTAAAACATCTGGTAGTTATCAGGTTGCAGTGAGTCGTTTAGGTTGTACTGTTTCTTCTTCGCCAATTGCAACAATAGTTAAAGTTGGTACTCCCGCTCCAAATACGGTAAGCCGTATTATTAATTTTGGTACGATTATTACGGCTGGTAATGGTTTGCAAGGAAGTGCTATTTGTCCAAGTAGTATCACTTCTATTTATACTGGTCCAATTATTGGTTATGATGGAGGGATAAAAAGTGGGGCTGACCCACAGGTTTTGATTTCGGGTGCAGGATCAAGTATTGGTAGTACAAAAATTTCGATTACCTGGAGAAAGAGGAGTAGTGGAGGAATCAATGATTGTGGTACAGTTGGCGGTACTGGAAGACCTTGGTATGACGAAGTGTCTTTTAAAATAAAATCACCAAATGGTACTATCATCAATCTACTCAATACTGATACTTATGCGATTGGAACCGTTCCACTAGGTTCTTTGACAACAGTATTTGAAGATGGAGGTACTGCGGTGACAGTTGGTTCGCTTCCTTCTAATGGTACTTTTGCTCCGATACAATCATTAAATGCTTTCAATGGTTTAAACCCTAACGGCACTTGGACTTTAATTGCCGAAGATGCTGCCTCAATTGACCCACTTTGTGTAGAAAGTTTCTCAATTACTGTTCTGACATCTGGTTCGGGTGCTCAAAGCTCAATTGCGTGGTTTAGTAGTACCTCAGGAAGTACTGTCTTAGGAACAGGCCAAGAATTTATTCCGACAAATACTGCTCCCGGTACATATATATACTATGCACAAG
>JAFEIL010000497.1 GCA_017495105.1 Emticicia sp.
TCTTAGTATTTATCAAAACTTTTTTAGGTTAAACGCACCATAAATCAAATAGATTTAAGTCAACAATAGGCATAAATTTAGATAAGGAATTGAAACTTTTCATAACCTACCAACCAAATTTTATAGATGTCTGTGTCTTAAGGATTGCAATAATCGCAATAAGTTGGGTCTTCTGTTGTTATATTGTTTGGATACATTTCTTCTTTTGTAAATTCACATTGTTGGCAAACATAGATATAACTTAATATTGAGTTTGTCGGCGAGCCACATAAACTGCAATTAAGTCCTCTTTTTGCGTCCGTTACTCCAAAACCAGGCATCTGACATTGAGGGCAGCTACATTTAATTTTTTGCACTAATTTTTTTGTTGCCTTTTCAATTACATTCATTCGCGTTGGGTTATACATAGCTCTCATATCGGTTTCTGCATAAACTGAATTATATTTTGAGTATAGATGCTCAAATGATTTCTTTAAATTTTCTAAATCAGTTATCCCTTTATGAATGTCTATTTTTTCGTCTTTTGATTTACGAAGAATTAATCCATGAGTAGGAAACCCTGCTTGGTCGGCAAACTCAAAAAGTTCTTTTTGAGTTTGAATTTGCTTACCATAAAAATTAGTTGAAGTGCTTAATTCTCTAACTATAACTTCAATGTTATTTAGGGTGTCTATAAAAATCAATAATTCATCGTCAGCACTTACAAAAAAAATTGATGGATGAGATCCAAATGAGCCTTCACTGGCGATGCCCAAATCGCAATTGCTTAACTTCATTGCTCGCAGGCACTTTTCTCTGGCAGTTGAAACGGGGTCAAGTTCCCTTTCTACTTCTCCAGTAAAAGTGCCTAATGTATCAGTATCGAAAGCTCCATCTACAAAACATGTAACACCTAACTCTTTTTCAAGAATTGGTGCAATCACTCTTTCTTTTTGATGCTTTGTTGCTATAAGCAATTTTCTATTTTGAAACATTGATTTAAAATTTAATTATTCCTTTGAAGTTGTCAACGCTTGTCCTTTTTTTGTTTCGTTAAACTGTCCATTGTCATAAACCAAATGACCATTTACAAATGTATGGGTCACTTTTGTTTGAAAAGTTGTTCCTTCTAATGGTGACCATCCACATTTTGATAAAATATTATTCTTAGCAACTGTCCAACTTGAATTTAAGTCAACAATAGTAAGATCTGCAAAATAGCCTTCTCTTATGAAGCCCCTTTTTTCAATGTTGTAAAGTATCGCCGGATTATGACACATTTTTTCTGTGATTTTTTCCAAAGAAATTTGTCCTTGTTTATAAAACTCAAGCATAATATTTAAAGAATGCTGAACAATTGGTGCACCCGACATTGACTGGAAGTAAGGTTTCTGTTTTTCGTCTAAGGTGTGAGGTGCATGGTCTGTAGTTACAATATCTATTCTATCGTCCAACAAGGCCTTTAAAAGCCCACTTTTATCTTTTTCGGTTTTTATGGAAGGGTTCCATTTTATTAGAGTTCCCAAACGCTTATAGTCATTATCAGAAAACCATAAATGATGAACCGATACTTCTGTAGTAATATTCTTTTCCTGTAATGGAATATCGTTTCTGAATAAATGTGTTTCAGCTTCAGTGGTCAAGTGCAAAATGTGAAGCCTTGCCTTGTATTTATTGGCTATCGTAATTGCTCTTTTTGTAGCTTCAAAACAAGCCTTTTCGCTTCTTATGATTGGATGAAATTCAATAGGTACATTTTCACCATAAGTTTCTCTGAAAAGCTGCTCATTCTCTTCAACTATTTGCTCTTTTTCAGAATGAATAGCAATAATTGATTTGCAATTGGCAAAAAGCTTTTCCATTGTTGGTGGATTATCGGCTAGAAGGTTTCCTTTTTTTGTAAAGTAAAGTCCGTCATCAGAAACACCTAAAAGTTTGGATGTATCAAGTTTAATTACTTCATCAAGATTATCTCCATTGACACCTAAAAAGAAACCAAAATTGGCTAATGATTTCTCAGATGCTAATTGATATTTTTCATTTAAAATGTTAATGGTCAAGACATTAGGAAATGTATTTGGCATATCGATAAAAGAAGTAACGCCTCCTGCAATGGCTGCTTTACTTTCTGTATAAAGGTCGCCTTTATGTGTTAGGCCGGGTTCACGAAAATGAACTTGCCCATCTATGATGCCTGGAAATAAATACTTTCCTGTACCGTCAATTATTTTTGAGTCATTGTCCTCATCGAAATGTCCAATTTTTTGAATTATACCTTTGTCAATTAAGAGATTTTGAACAACTATTTTCCCCTCGTTTATGATGCTAATGTTTTTGATTATTGTTCTTTCTGTCATTATAAATTGTCTGTCTGTTTTAGATACTGTATCATTGCCACTAACGAAAAAGTATTGCCGAAGTGGGAGAATTTGGGACTATATTGCTTTAAAGAAGCTGCTTCTTAGGCTAAAACATTTTTTTGGTTATAATTGCGTCTGAATATTCCGAAGAACCAAGTTATGCCATTTCTTTTAAATAATTATGCCACAACGGTAACAAAATATAAATATTTGTGGCATAAGCGTATAATAGATTTTTATTTCAAGAAAGAGGACTCCTCGAATTGGAGGAGCCTCTAAATTAACTATAATGAAACAAAACTACTAACTAAAAAAACTATTATTCAATCTTTTCCAAAACAGATTTGTCTTTTTCTCTAGCTGAATATCCAATATTTTGATTAATTTTCCTCAAGCTATTTCCCAAAATTGATGCTTTATAAACAGGCCATAAAACATCAAAACAAAACAGTGAACTTAGGTCAAAAAAATTAAATTTTCCTAATTATCCAATTTTTAAACCCTAGTAAGTTTATAAGGATACAGTTTCCCTGCATTCCATTGTGGTACATACAAATTGTCATCATTATCTACGCAAACATCGTGACAATGCTTAAAAATGGCTTGATCCTGCACAATTGGTTGCAATTGACCATCAATATAGATTGGGGCTGTGCCTCCTGGGTTTGAAACCACAATATTGTTTTTATTCAATATGGTCACAAAACCCGAATTTGGAGTGAGATAATGGTTCCTTAAGGCAGAAAAACAAACACCAGAATACAACATTTCTCCTTTTATAACAGCACGACTTAAATAAGCACCAGGAGTATAAATAGATTCAATATATTTGCCTTCAAGCGTGAAACGTTTAAAACAATTTTTCATTCGAGCAGTACACAATAGCGTAGGATTTTTCGGATCACGCTGGTCCAATGCAATCCCGTGAACTTGTTTAAATTTATCTTCTTGAATAGCACTATCGCCACCGAATTTACGAACAAATTCACCCTTGCTGCTGTATTGTAAAACATACTGACTCCCATAACCATCAGCAATATAAATATCACCATTGGGCCCTATACACGTTTCTGTGGGTTTAAACTTATCACATTCTTGATATTGATTTATAAGTTTTGGATGTTTAATAGTAAGTAAAAC
>JAFEIL010000471.1 GCA_017495105.1 Emticicia sp.
AACTTTGTCTTCCCTTTAAACATAGTATTGGACGAAGTTCGTAGAACTATAAAATACTAATAATCATCTATAAATAGTTCGGCGTATAATTTTTGATTTTTTGATTTCTAATGACCCATTAAAATAAGCGAAAAAAAACTATAAAAGTCAAGTTTTGATATGAAAAAATTGGTTAATTAAAATCTGGTACTGATAATCAAAGGTTTATCGTTCTACAACATTTAATGAAGAAATCGGATTATTATTTGTAAAGCTGTAAAAACTTTCTTAAAATTGTAGATGAAGGAATCTAATGGCACTATTTTTTTCTTTAAGTGATTTTTAGCTTGTTATTATAGTACTACCATGTTTTTTATTACAAAAGATAATTATGTAACTGAAAAATGGATTCTCGAGGGGTTTCCTGATTATTTTATTGCAGATAATAATAAGGTTTATCATCGTAACCGGCATAAAGAAGTACCAATGAAGATGAAGAAATATACAAAAGGCTATTATTTGAATCGGAAATTTTATAGCTTATATTACTTAAGAACCTGTTTAAAACGTATTAATTAAAATGACCGAGTACATATTAAAAATAGACGAAAGTAAACAATCAGCAATGTTGATTAAGTACTTGAAAAGTTTAGATTTCGTAATTGTAAAAGCCAAACGAGACACAACACCTGAGCACGGTAATAAGATAAAGCCACCAAAAGAAGATAGCTTTATTAAATTTTTGGAGGCTTTGCCAAGTGTGAAATATACAAAGCAAGAGCTTAATGAGTCAATATTAAAAATGAGAAAAGAGATATGAAAAAACGGATAGTGATAGATTGCAATATATTTGGAAGTGTGTTATTAGGTGGAAGTACCCGAGAGCAATTTGTTGAGTTATTAAAACTACAAAATTCAAGTTCAGTAAAAATTCATTATTGTGATGAATTAATTATAGAGATAGAAAAGCTTGCCACCTTAAAATATTTCATGGATAAAGGAATAACAGAAGCAATTATTACTGAATTTATATCTTTTTTGAAGAGTAGAAGTAAAAGAATTTCCTTGAAATCAGATATTGCTTCGAACACAGATAAAAAAGGTAATTTTTTGTTGAATTTAAGCGTAGATAGTAAATTACATTATTTAATTACTCATGATAAAAACCTTTTGGCAGTTAGTAGAATTAAGAATACAGAAATTCTTACTTTGGATGATTTTCTAACTTCGATAAACGACTATCCTTTCTGAAAATCTACCAAATATAATGCTATAACTTTCGAGTTGTAGGGTAAACACAAAAAGCTTAGAAAATTCAAAAAGTGTGAACACTTTTCCAGCATAGTATAGGACGAAGTGCATCATTCATCATATCAACTGACTAAAAGTTATTTTACCTGAAGCGTTTTAAAATTTTATAAAAATTCATTCTTTTAAAGAACTTGTTGTAATAAGTAGTCAATATTTGACTTAAGTTTTAGAAACACAAAACGGCTTCTCTTTCGGGAAGCCGTTTTGTGTTTTTTGATTAAAATCTATTGTTTTTTCTTATTCTTTATCTTATTTTTCACTTTTTCTACTTTATCATCGTCATCACGACGTTTTTGCATGGTTTCGGTACGGTCAAGTTCTTCTGAACTCACAAAGAATTTCCAGTCAAATTTTTCGTCAAATGGTGTTAAGGCTTTTTCTGGGTCGAAAATTCGGAGGTCAGATTGGATGGCATTGTATGGAGAAAAATCTGGTTTATCGGTAAAAATATCTGACATATCAGTTGCTCCGGCATCATATTGATTTAAGTAAGGAATACCCAAAATATGCCAAAAAGTCTTGAAAATACTACCAAAACTATAATGTACTTTACTTACGTAATCCTTTTTTGTATATGGCGACGCTACCATCATTAAGCTACGGTGAGCATCAACGTGGTCAACTCCTCCTTGCGGGTCGTCTTCGGTTACGAAAACCGCCATATTTTTCCAATAAGGGGTTTTCGATAAAAATTCAATTGTGCGACCAACTGCCAAATCATTATCAGCCATGTAACTCGCTTGAAATGGAAAGCCAGCATGCGGACGTTCGCCCGTGCCGTGGTCATTGGGTAACATCAGTGTTATTACTGATGGTAAATTTCCTTTTGACCAACGTTCATTAAATTCTTTCATAAACAAATCGGCTCTAAACTGGTCAGGAATTGCCATGTTGTAAGTCGGAAAAGTCTTTGAAGATTTATCAATCAATGGTGCTGGTAATGGATAATTTACAGTATAAAGCTCTCCAATATATTTCATAGTACTATCGCTGAAAGCTCCTGCCATTTCTACACCAAAACCAAAGTTATAAAAGTCGATTTTATTGCGTTCGAGATGCTCCCACATGCTGCCGCCTTCATTATAATCTTCTGGATAAATTGAGCCAGCCGAGCCATAAATTGCCAAATTTCCAGGAGCATTGGAGGTATCTCGCTGCGAAAGCTTACCGCCATAAGAAGCAGCAGTTTCGGTTTCGACCCATTCATTTGGGTACGTATTTACAAGCCAACGATGCCCGTCAGCCGAAACGTCAGAATCACAGAAAAAATTATCGCTTATTGCAAAACGTTTCGCCAAGGCTGAATGATTAGGCATTACTCGTGCATCAGGAATCGTTTTGGTGCCTTTGCGATTAATAACTTTTACACCATTACCAAAACGTGCCAAAGTCGAATCACCATCACCTTTTTTGTTTTGTCCGAAAACTTCATCGTAAGTACGGTTTTCTTTGGCGATAAATACGATGTATTTAATTTCGTTCGAAGGTTTTTTATTGGTAGCAGGAATCGGATTTTTGCTTATTCGTGGGTCAGTAAACTTGAAATTATTTTCAATAACTACCTTCGTTTCAGATTTGAGCTGTTCATCGCTTGGAATATCAATCACCGAAACTAAACCTTTCATCAGACCGCCAATGTAACTACCTTCAGCACCCATTTTGAAGTTTTTTCCGCCATTTGGACCACTTCCAAAGCCTTTTGCATTCGCAACTATGAGTTTTTTTCCATCATTACTCACTTTTAGTTTAGAAGGAAACCAACCCGTTGGAATATGTCCGACTACTTCGAGGCTTGCAATATCAATTACAGCGACCGCATTTATGCCAGATTCGGCAACAAAAAGGCGTTTTTGGTCAGGTGAAAGCGTAATACCAAAAGGAATAATTCCTCGCAAATTTCCGAGACGTTTATCAATCGAAAGTGGAATGTTTTTCAAAACTTTTCCACCTTTAATATCAATCACCGAAATGCAATCATTATTGCCATTACTTACAAAAACATAGTCGTTGGTGGCCACAACCGAGTTTGGACTACTGCCACCAACTGCAGGAAAATCTTCAATCATTTGTCCAACCAAGAAACCAGTTTTTATCTTTGCGGTTGGTTGAGATGATTGAGTCGGATAAATCCAAACTGAGAAAGATTCGGGAGCATTTGGGTCGCCAAGAGCTGGAATACCATTAGCGGCATCGCCTTCTAACATTTCTTTAGATCCATATTTTGTTGAAGGAAATTTGTGAGCAGTTCCTTTGATATTTTTTGGGTCTAAATCAGTAAATCTTTTATATTCAAAAACACCAACATTTGCCACTACAACGTTTTTTTCGTCGGGTGTAAGCGTAATTCCGAAAGGATAACGACCCGTCGGGATATTCAGAATGATTTTTTCTGTGGCTACATCAATTACTGCAATTCGGAATCCAATTTGGTCAACAACATAAATCGTTTTTCCATCTTTGGTCATAACCATATCGCCCAAATACCCATGTCGATAATCAGCTTCATTGGTTTTTATTGCACAATTAATATTGCCCTTCAACTTGCCGGTACTGACATCATATTTGAAAATTTTGTTTGATTGTCCGCCCGAAACATAAACCGTTTGATTATCTGGACTGATTGCCAAACCCATGAAACAGGCTTCTAAAATTCCTTCATTATTTTTTGATCCTTCAGGAACTTGAATGGTTTCTGGATTGGCCGAAAGTATATTTTTGATGATAGAAATCGAAAACGGACGAATACCCGAATTTGCTGTAATTGCCGTGTTTCCGTCTGGACTTAAAACCAAACCATAGGGGTGTGGAGCGGTTGAAATTTGCACACCTCGTGGCGTAATAATACGCCCATTAGGAATGATAGTTTTGCCTGTTTTGTCTATTTTGGCTGGGGTATTTCCCGCAGGAGCTTCAATGACAACTTGGGCTTGAATAGCAAACGGGATTGCTAATAATAAGATGAGTTTTTTCATTATTTAGAGGTAACAACATTAAGTTTTTCAAGTTAAAAACTTGAATTATTCCTGGTCAAATGTTTGAAACTTCGACCAGACTATTAAATTTCAACATTCAAAGTTAACCATAAACTTCTTCCTACACCATTAATTCCAGAGCCGTGAGTACGGTAATCTTTATTAGTGAGGTTTTGGGCAGAAAGATTGATATTCAGCCATTTATACTTGTATCCGCTATAAATGTTAATAATCTGCCAAGCCGCAGTTCCATTTTTGCCGATACGGTTATCGTCTTTATCGCCTTGTGCGAGGCGGTCTTGTTTTGAGGCAAAAAGTAATTCGGGACGAACAAAGAAATTGCTCTTGCGGTATTCCAAACCAAAACGACCGTTGAGAGGCGGGATTCGTCTCATTGGCTCATTTTTCGTAATATTTTGTCCATAAGTGTATGAAACGCCACCGTAAGTTTTCAATTCTTTGTTAATTAGCCCCTCAAATTCGACCTCGAAGCCTTTGATATTGGCTTTTTCTATATTTTCTTTTTGATAAACATTATAACCATTAATGACTTGATTTGGCACTTTTACACGAGCAATCAAATCTCTTAAATCGCTGTAATAAAGGGCTGTTGCTGCCGAAAAACGGTTGGTTCGGAATTTATACCCTAATTCATAATTATTCGATTTTTCAGGTTTTAGATTATTGGTTGGTAATTCGTATCTAAAATCTACGATGCCAAGTGTGCCTAAATCATCCACATTTGGCGTTCGGAAGCCTGCATTATACGAAGTATAAATATTTGATTTTGAACCAATTAAGTATGCAACCGAAACATTTGGCACGAGTGCTTGCGGCTTTAGATTTGTTTTGCCGATAGTTTCGTCAGGAACAATAATCGAAAAACCATTATAGCGAACACCCGCCGAAAACTGCCAATGATTTTGGGTATATTGATGCAACGAATAAAGCGAATAATTTAAGAAAGTTGAATTATTTGGGTAAAGGCCACGCAAAATTTTCGGAGCTTCCGATGATGTAGGAGAGGCTGGGGCATCAATTTTTGAACTACGCACCAAATCATGATAAATTTCAATACCCGAATTAGCTGTCCATTTTTCTGAAAACTCAGAAGAAATATTAGCTGTCAATCCTTTTGTATAAACTTCATCATTTTCTTGAATCAATCTTGTTGAACCTTTCTTTTGGCTTTTTCTGCCTTCATAAGTCATTTGTAATGAACCAATGACCGAAACTTCACTCAATATTTTGGACGTATTTTTTTGGTTAAATTTTACGTAAGAAAGATTTCGTCTTTGAGGCTGAAATTCATTAATTGAAAAATTTTCCAACACAACTTTATGATAAACAGGTACATCTTTAGCTTCAAAATATTGATGAGCCATTGTTAATATTCCTTTTCCGAGTTTCAGTTTGGCTTTTAGATTTCCCATTTGCTCATCATACCCCGAAGGAGATTGACGGCCAGTAAGTCTTCCTCCAACCAAATCACCAAAATTTCGGTAGCCAAAGCTTCCTGAAATTGCCAGTTTTTCGCCACCATAATTCATTTCGCCACGAGCAGTTTGTTCCATTCCTTGCGTAGCGATTCGACCTAAAAGATTGAGTTTCAGTTTACTACCAAATTCGGGTTCAGTCGTAAAAACTTGTATCGTTCCACCCAAAGCATCTGAGCCGTATTGCACCGAGCCACCACCTTTCAATACTTCAATTTTTTCAATCGAAAATGGGTCGATTGTATTAAAATATTGATTTGGACCATAACGAAAAGTACTATTACTTAGGCGAATACCATCCACCAAAAGTAAAGTTTGATTGCCCGTAAGTCCACGCACGAAAGGCGAACCACCGCCATGATTGGTTTTCTGCACAAATACGCCATTTACGCCCATCAAGGCTTCAGGAGTTGTTCGTGGAGCATAGGTGCTAAGGTATTTTTTATTCAAAACCTTAATACTATTTGGTGTCTGAAACTCTTGGTTGGCCGAGCGATTGGCCGTAATGACGACTTCATTCAAGAGTTCTACTTTACTCGAGTCGGTCGATGGGTTTATCAAAAAACTGTATAACAATAGTAGTTTCATTATTTTATAATTATACTTTTCTAGTGATTATGTTCTTCTTAATCTTCTTCGCCATCTTCTTCCTTCAATACTAAAAAGGCACTTCTTTTTGGAGCAGGCATTGAGCTTTTTAAACCTTTTACAGATTGCCACACAATTTGACTAAACTCTAAATCATTAATCAAATCGGGTTTTGATAAATCAAACTCAGCTGATTTGATAGAATTTCTATTGACAGCCACATTTCGCTCATCCAAATTAATATTATTTTTACGAGCTATAAATGGTTGATTATTAGGTGTTTTGCTGAAAGAACGCCACATTGGAGTAGCTGCGGCATCGTATTGACTCATCGGTGGAATTCCTAAAATTAATTCCATTGTGCGTAGCATACTTGATGTTGAATACATGGTATGATCAACGTATCCACGTTTTACAAATCCACCCGCAACATAGGCCGTTGAGCGATGAGCATCCACGTGGTCAGAGCCGTTTTGAGCATCGTCTTCCAAAATAAATATGACTGATTGTTCCCAAATACCTGATTTTGAAAGATGTTCTACCAATTTTCCGACTGCTAAATCATTATCCGCAACCATTGCTTCGGTGGTTGGCATTCCAACTCTTGCTCCTGCGGTGTGGTCGTTTCCGAGGCGGATAATATTTAAATTTGGCACGCTATTTTTTGTCAATAAAGAATCAAAATCAGTTTTCCAAGCTTCAAAACGAGTAACATCTTTGATAGAAAGATTGTAACCCGGATATTTCAAACTACAATTATTTTTAAGATTTGGTAGTTTCATTCGTTGTTCGGCAAATTCTCCGTAAGACCTAAAACTTACACCTGCACGTTGAGCATAATCCCAAATAAAACCATTTTTAGGGTGAGCAATATCTCTGCTTCCTTCGTAGTCATAAGTACCACCACGACCACCGTAACTTGTTACCCACGTTTTTTCTACATAATCGTTGGCATAAGCAGCCATTGACCAGTTATGTCCATCGGCACTTACTTCGGCATCTACATAAAAATTATCAAGCAACACAAAATCTTTCACTATTGCATGTTGATTAGGCGTAATGCGTTCAGGAAACAAACAAAGCGTTGTGTCGCCATTTCCACCTTTTACATCACCCAAAACTTGGTCATAAGTACGGTTTTCTTTGATAACATAAAAAACATATTTGATGGGCGATTTTTGTCCTAATTTTGTTGGAATCGGATTGCCTTTTTCGCCTTCACTTTCTTTTTCTTTGGTCTTGCTGTATGGAGTATTTTCATAAACTATTTTTGAATAATCGGCTAAAGTTTTTTCATCAGGAAAATCAAAAATAGAAAGCGTTCCTTTAAATAAACCACCAATATATTGCGTACCTCGAACTGCTTCAGGGTTTGCTCCTTTAAACTGTGCACTCTTTGAGCTCACTGGATTTGGCCCATTTGGATTGGCCGAAGAAGAAAGTCCTTTGCCATTGGTTACATAAATTTTATTACCGATAGTTTTGACAGAAGTTGGATACCAACCCGTAGGAATATAACCCAATGAGCGACTTTTTCCTTTGTCTTCTACCTCAAAGACCGCCAAGCAGTTATTATCGGCATTGGCAATGAAAAGTTTTTCTTCATCTTCGCTCAAAGCAACGCCATTAGGAGTCGAGCCAACAGGTGAGTCGGGATAAAGCGAACAAGAAAGCGTTTCGATGCGTTGTTTTAGTTTTGTATCAATCACCGAAACTGTATTGTCATTTCCGTGTGAAACATATAAATACTGACCGTTTTTAGTCAAAACCATGTCGTTCGGGTTTTTATCAACGGCTATTTCATCCATAATTTTTGAAGCCGCAATATCATAAATCAATACCTTTGCACCACCCCAAAGCGAGATATACAATAGATTTTTATCGGGCGATAGAACACAAGTATATGCTTCGGCCGTAAGTGGTATTTTTTTCAAGATACTTTTAGACGCAATATCAAGTTGATAAAGTGTATTATTATCTTTTGCAACAACAAAAATATGCTTTTCAGTCGCACAAAGTCCTGCTGGTGAGACTTTTACAGGCCAAGGTTTGTCCAAAACAATTTCGCCGTCATTTTGCAATTGATTGTTTTCGATTTTATAAATATTGATTTTATTATCGTTTCCTGCTGATGCATAAAGGTATTTTTCATCAGGGCTAAAAGCTAAACCTAACCACGATTTTGCGATTGTTTCATCATCTAAAACAGTCTCGGTGGCAGCATCAATTAAGGTTATACTTTGAGTGCTTTGCCCATTGTTTGTAACGGCCAAATACTTTTTTGAAGGAGAAACCACTAAATTTAATGGTAAATCTTGCAATTTTAGACTTTTCCCAATTGGCGTCAATGACCAGCCGTTAGAGAGTTTTACTCTTTTTAAACCCAATTTTTCGACGGTAGAAGAATTATTGTCGTTCGGTTTTTGATTCTTGCAGCCTATGATAAGGCTCAAAACCACCATAATTATGGCGAAATTTTTCATGTTGTTAGTTTGTTTAAAAAAGTGATAGAGCCTGACCAAATAAATGGTCAGACTCTGTTTAGGGTTTAATTATAGAGTATATGTAATGTTAAAATGAGTATCTTAAACCTAATTGAATTCTCCAAGGATTACCGCCCGCTGTTGAAAGTTTTCTACCAGCCCCTGACTCTACACCATAAGTATAGTTTTTGGTAGCTTGGTCGAAAGTGTTCATGGTAAGCAGGTTGATATTTCCATGATTATACGAAACACCTTTAGCTTTATCCAATAAATTCATAAAATTAAAACAATCTGCTGAAAATCCTAACTTATGATTTTTATAAAGTGTAATATCTTTGGTAAGACGTAAATCTAACGTATAATAAAAAGGATTTACACCACCATTTCTTTCAGCTACTTTGCCAACACTTTTCGTGATATAATCTTTTACACTTTGCGTTACATCAGGGTTTTCCAAAAGACCTTTGATACCATTTCTAACTGTTTCAGGAACAGCCGAATTATTTGGGTCAAAAACAAAAGCTAAGTCGTTTGTTAGCACAAAATCACCGTTGATACTTTTATTTCCACCAACCAAAAACGAGTAGCGAGTTCCACCAACACCATTAAAAACAGCACCGAGTTGGAAACCTTTCACAGTTGGTGAAGCAGCACTAACAACTAATTTATCGCTAAATTGGAAATCAGAAGCAGCAACAGTTCTGTCTCTTGGGTCATCAGCAATAGCACGAAATGTTGAAGTATTGGCCACACAGCAGTCAAAAGAAGTATTGTCTTTTGTATCGTTTCTAGTGTAACTTACAGTAAAATATCCATCTGTTCCGAGTCTCATGCTTGCGTCAAAAACTACCGCCATTTGGTCTAATTGACCCGAAGATTCTAATTCCAAAACTCTACCTACATCAGTTGCTTTTCTGCCTTTTGTCCAATCAGTTGAGCCGTTGGCTGGAATAGTATTTGCTGGTACAAATACGCCGCGATTTCCTTCGTTGCTGAGCGTAAAGTATGGTTGGTCAACGATATTTCTGTCATAATAAACATAATTGTTGATGGTTTTCGACCATAATAAATTCACGCCCGCTCTAAATCTTGAATTGAAAAAACGGTTATAAGACAAGTTTAATTTGAAAATACTCGGTACTTGAAAATCATCAGAAACAGCATTAATAGTTGAAATATAGCTTTCACCTGGCTTAATTCCTGGCGTTGTCGATGGGTTGTTGCGATACGAAACAAAATCTGCTTTTGGAACTGCTGCTCCCGAAACATCAATCGAACCTACGATTGTACCACTGTTTTGAATATTATTCAACTGTAAATAAGAAACTGGCTGTGCCGAGAAAATTCCACCACCAAATTTTATTAAATCTTTTTGGCGACCTTGCACATCCCAAGTTAATTGAAGTCTTGGTTGAATATTATTAAAATCGGCCAAAGAATTGGTTGTTTTTATGCCTAATTTATTTTCGGTTGTTGCGTTTGCATCGCCCTGTTTAAAGAAAACCGTTGCATCATAACGCAAACCAGCCATTGCCGAAACGTTTTTAAATGGCTGAAAATCAACCTGTCCGAATACTGAAAAATCTAGTAAAGATTGCTGAACAGCTGGGTTCGATAACGGTACTTCACGAGCAAAGCGGCTTGCTTTATTGTCAATAAAATCTTGTAAACTTGCATAGAAGAAGCGACCATTCATTTCGTTTACAATCTTAGAATCTAAGAAAGTAAGCATATTGTCCGTTCCGAATTTAAAATTCAAACCGCCTTTTCTCCAATAAGTTGTATTTGCTAAATGGAGCGTTTTATCGTTGGCGTATTCTGTACCAAATCTTTGACCACCAAACTGTACAGTTCGAGTCTGTGATGCAGTTGGATTTGTTGCAGTAGGAATAACCGAACGAACCGTAATAATTGCACGAGGAATATTTTCTAAAGGTAAATCTGAACTTACGATATAATTACGCTTAACGGTTTGGTATTGAAATTTCAATTCGTTGGTTACGTCAGGTGCGAGAGCCGAACGCAAAGAAACCAAAGCACTATTTTCACGAGTTTTGTACCCGACATAAGATTCTAAAAGATTTACATTAGAATTATCATTTATCGAATTCGGAGCATACCAAGTTGTAAGGTTATTACGGAAAGTCAATTTGTTTTTATCGTTTAATTGCCAATCTAAACGCATAAATAAGGCATTTGCTTCGGTTTCTCTCGAAAAATCGCCATATTGTGGCGTATTTTTCATACCATATTTTTGTCTTGCCACTTCAATCACCTTCTCTAAATTGGCTTTAGTGATACCAAAGTTTTGTTCTTGTGTAGCATCAAAAACTGGAGCAATTTGAAAAGGAATTGTTTCATTTTGGCGGTCTAAAGCCACAAAATAGTGTAATTTATCTTTGATAATTGCACCACCTAACGAAAAACCATATTGTTTTTGGTTGATATTGGTTGTTCGTGGCGTTCCGTTTGCATTAAATTTACTGTTCATCGGAAATAATTCATTGCCAAAAAGTCTCGCTTTACTTGCTCTTTGGTAGAAAAAAGCCGAACCTTCCATTGTATTCGTACCATTTTTGGTAACAGCATTAACCGAACCACCACCTTGGCGACCTTGTGTTACGTCATAGTTGTTTGTCGAAACTTGGTATTCACGAATTGCTTCTTGCGAAATCGTATATGGTCCATTTCCAACTGCACCATTAGTGTACATATTTCGGGCGTTTGCTCCATCCATAGTTACGTTAGTCGATGAAGTACGCTGTCCACTAAAACTTCCATTTCGGCCTTGTAGTGGCGAAAGGGCGGTTAAAGCCGTAAAGTTTCTACCTTCCATTGGAAGTTGTTTCATCTGTAAAGCTGTTACGGCGATTGCTGCACCGGCTCTTTCAGTTTCTTTATTGACAAAAGAATTAGCAGAAACCACAACTTCGGATAAAGTTGTATTCGAAACCATTAATTTGGAATCAATTTTCAGTCTATCTCCTTGATTAAGAGCATAATCTGAAAACTTTTGGGTTTGATAGCCCACAAACGAAACCGTAATTGTATAAGGTTTGCCGAGCGGAAGTTGTTGAAGTTGAAACTCACCGTTTACGTTGGTAAGTGTACCAGTCTGAAAACCAGTTGATTCGTTGCGGACACGAACCGAAGCACCTGGAATTCCTTCTCCTTTTTCGTCTTTAACTACACCAGCGATTGTGGCATCAGTTCCTTGCGAAAAAGCATTAAAGCAAAATAAAAATCCAATTAAAATGGAAAGCAGAGTTTTTTTCATGGGTAATGAATACAGTTATTTTAGCTGCAAAACTACTCACCTCATATAAAGCCATTATTAGGTAATGATTGTCAAAGCGTTAAAAAAAATTCTAAAAAGGAATTAAATTCGTGAAATTTCTTAACCTCTATAGTTAGGCATTAATCTACTTATTGAGTAAAAAGCCTCTCTTTCGATTTGAAAAAGAGGCTTTTTGTGAACTTTTCTGTGACTTTTGATTCAGATGTTTAAGGTCAGATTAATATATTATTTTTATAGAAACCATTTGTATTTTCTAGTCGCTTTGATAATTTCGGTAGCCTACTGCTAAATTAGTCATTATCGGTTTTAACAACTTTTACAAAAGCACTTCGTCGAGGTGCTGGAAGTTGAGCTAATTCGCCTTTGATGCCTTTCCATAAAATTTCGTTGAAAAGATTATCATCATTGCTATCAACTTCGGCAAATTCTAAACCTTCCGAACGTTTTGCCGACGGTGTGTATGCTGTATTTATCTCTTCCAAATTAATAGACGATGGAACAGATTGATATGGTGTAAAATCAGGTTTTGCTGTAAAACTACGAAACATAGGCATAGCCGCGGCATCATATTGCGTCATTGGAGGTAAACCCAGTATTAATTCCATCGTTCTGAGCATTCCAGAGGTTGAATACATGGTATGGTCAACAAATTTTCGTTTGGTATATGGACTCACAACAAGGGCATTTGAGCGGTGAGCATCTACATGGTCAGGGCCATTTTGAGCATCATCTTCGAGAATAAATACCGCAGATTGATTCCATATTGAGCTTTTACTCAAATGCTCGATAAACATTCCAACTGCCAAATCATTATCTGCCACACAGGCAAAAGGTGTTGGTTTGCCTACTGCCATTCCTTGTGTATGGTCAGCACCAAGTCTTATGGAGTTGAATGCTGGAACTACTTTTGCAACTAACAAAGAATCAAAATCACGCTTCCATTGATTAACTCGGGTCGTATCTTTTACTTTTTGGTTATAATATCCTGTAAAATAAGAGCAAACGTGTTCTTTATCTAATGCAGGAATATTTCCTTTTTTATCATCAGCAAAAACACCATAAGTTCGATAGCTTACACCTTGACGTTTACAAAAATCCCATATAAATCCATCTTTATCATTCGCAATTTGACGGCGACCCATTCCTTCGGTTACACCACCACGACGACCATAGCCTGTTGGCCAGGTTTTTTCTAAATAATCATTGGCGTGAGCCCCCATCGACCAATTATGACCATCGGCACTTACTTCGGCATCAACATAAAAATTATCCAATAATACGTATTCTCTGGCCAATTTATGCTGATTAGGTGTATATTTTTCACCAAATAAACAAAGTGTAGAATCGCCATTACCTTCTTTCATATCACCAAAAACTTGGTCGTAAGTACGGTTTTCTTTCAAAATATAAAATACGTGTTTGATAGGCGAAGCAGCTCCAACTTTCATCGGAATTGGATTGTTTATTTCGCCATCTGTAACAAGTTCTTTGTCCTTTTTATAGGGAGTATTTTGATAAACTTTTTTAGAATATAAGGCTAAATCTTTCTCATTTGGATTATCAATTATACTTAATGTTCCTTTCATCAAATTACCAATATATTGTCCACTCGTATCTTCACCTAAATGAGATTCTGAACGTACCGTTTTTTTAACTGGTTGTGGGCCTTTTGGATTGGCAAATGAGGTAAATCCTTTGCCGTTTGCCACAAATATTTTCTTGCCAACCACTCTAACATTGGTAGGATACCAGCCCACAGGTATAAAACCTTTAGAAAAACTTTTTCCTTTATTGCTTACATCAAAAACCGCCAAACAATTATTATCAGCATTGGCAATATAAAGTGTTTTTTCATCTTTTGAAAGAGCAACGCCATTCGTAACCGAACCAACAAGCGAGTTTGGATACAAACCAGCATCCAATATTTCGATAACTTTTTGAGTTTTTGTATCAATTACTGAAACACTATTGTCGCCTGCGTTGGCTACATATAAATATTGACCATTTTTACTCAAAATCAATTCGTTCGGGTTATATGAAACTGGAATTGTATTTTCTATTTTTCGACTTTGAGTATCAAAAAGAGCGATTTTTCGTCCACCCCAGAGCGAAATATAAAGTATTTTTTTATCGGGAGAAAGTACGCAGGTATAAGCTTCATGCCCCAAATTTTGCTCAAAAACTATGGCTTTAGTATTTAAATCTAAAATATAAAATGAATTATTTTCCTTCGTGACAACGTATAATAATTGGCGGTCGTCGTCTATTTCAATACCCACAGGAGAGATTTTATTTGGCCATTTTTTACCCAAAATCAAGCTATCAGTCAATACGAGTTTATTTTCGATGATGGCATATTTTAAAATCCAGTTGTCGTTTCCGCCTGATGCGTAAAGACTTTTTTCATCTCTACTAAATTTTAGACCGTAAAATGACTTCGGAATTTCAATATTATCCAAAACCTTCTCAGATTTCGTATCAATCAATTGAATTGTTTGTTTTCCTTGACCATTATTTGTGACAGCCATTAGTTTCTCCGATACAGAAACGGCTATATTTAATGGCAAATCTCCGACCTCTAAAGAGCGACCAGCCGGTGTCAGTGACCAACCATTTGGCAATAAAACTTCTTGTGTGTTTGGCTGCGTATTTACATTCTGACCAAATGTCGCCAATGAAGAACACAAAAGTAAAAACTTGAATAGATGTTTCATTTGAAAGTATTTTTAAATGGATAACGCTGACAAGTTACTAATATCTTGTCAGCGTTTACAATGATTAAAGGCAATGTTTTATTTTTCCCACCATACTTTTGTATCGCTGTTATCAGCACCAATCGAACTAACTGCACCAGCCAAACCTTCTGGGTTAAGTGATTGTAAATAGGTAGGGTAGGGTACACGACTCGGAAACTTGTTTACTGCAGGAATTCCGGTTCCTCTTGGCAAAATTGGATAACCAGTTCTACGCTTTTCAAACCATGATTGATAATCCACAAAGAAATAGGCGTAGTATTTTTGTAACATGATTTGTTCTAACTGTTTTTCAGTAGAAAGTGAGGCATCATAAGCTATACTTTTTTGGGTTAAAAATGTATTTGGCATTGTTGCTCCCCACTGAACCATCGAGGCCGTAATTCCTGCATCATAATGGGCTTTTGGTGTTTTTCCTGTTGTATATCCTTTCAAAGCAAGCTCAGCTTTGATAAATTCAACTTCGGCAAAAGGCATCATTACGCCCAATTGTGGCAAAGTTTTTAGTGCATCGGTATAACTTGAATTTTGACCAACAACGTATTCCAATGTAGTCGGATAGCCACTTTGAATACCTCGAAATGTTGAAACTCCCGCAACCGTAACTGGTATTGCCCAAATGGCACGACGTGGGTCAGCACTTGTATTCATCGGATTCAAGAAAAACTCGGTATAATATGTTCCATCTCTCCAATCTAACGTTCGAGCATTGTAGTAAGGATTGAAATAAGGGAAAGTACCTGGGTAACGAAAAATCGCATCGTCAGCATTAGCAGTGAAAGTTGGGTATTTTACGGCATCAGCTAAAATGGCATTAATTTGTTCTTTGACATTGATTTCACCTTCTTTTTTCGATAATCTTAACAATAATCTTAATTTGAGTGAGTTAGTGAATTTTTTCCAACGTTGAATACCGATATTTTTTCCACTTGTCAAAACGCTTGTATTATACACTAAATCACCACCGTAAGTCAAAACTTTGCTATCATCAAAAAGACCATTTGCAGTTTCTAAATCTTTCAAAATCTGCGTATAAATATCTTTTTGTTTATCGAAAGCGGGTTTAAAATTGCTTTCGGTTGCTTTAATTGCCTGAGAATATGGCACATCACCGTACAAATCTGTTAAAATAGAAAAGGCCCAACATTTATAAACTAATGCGATAGCTTTATAATTATTTTCTTTTAAACGGTCGGCGATTATATAAATATCTTGGGCATCAGTTAGGTTCTGATAAAAACTACTCCAAACTCCTGCCCCAGGATTTACAGCATAACGATGAAGACCTAATCCACTTGTACTTGAGCGAGGTGCATCAACTTGCATCAATTCGTGAGTAAAATTACGAGCCGCTGAAACCGAGTTATTGATGATTCTATATTGCATTTGTCCCAAAATTACACCAGGATTAACATTTTCTGGACGATTTGGGTCGATATTGATTTCTTCAAAGTTTTTTGTACATGAGCTTAAAACAGACAACATGACCAAAAGCGTAACGATATATTTTAATTTATTTTTCATTTTCAAGATACTTTTTGATTAAAACTTAAATGTCAAATTGGCTCCCATACTGCGTGCTGATGGAAATTGGGTGAGTTCAACACCTGGCGTTAGTGTTCCATTATTCAAATTTCCTCCTTCTGGGTCAAACCCTGGGAATTTTGTAAAATTGAATAAATCACGACCAAAAAGGGCAACACTAGTTTGACGGATACCAATTTTGCTAAGCAAATTTTGAGGTAAATTAAACTCAAAACGTACCTCACGGATTTTCAAGAATGATGCATCAAAAATATTGACTTCGGCATTACTGATTTGGTAATAATTGTCGTAGTAAGCACTTGCAGCAACTTTTACCGCATTAGGTTTAAATGAACCGTCTGGTTGTAAAACTACACCTTCACCAACCAATCCACCATCTCTTCCCGGAAGTGTTACTTTTGTTTTGCCCAAAGTATTGTTTTTATGATTGGTTTGAGAGTACATACTTCCGCCCATTTGTCCATCCAATAAAACGCTAAATTTTAGACCTTTATAAGTAAATTCATTCGACCAACTTGCTTTCCAATTAGCAAAAGCATTGCCCCATTTTTTTACAGTTGGGTCGAGTTGAGCAGGTAATCCGTTTGTACCATAAATTATCTGGCCATCGGGTGAGCGTTGGAAACCACGGCCATACATATCGCCCATCAATCCTCCTACACGTGCTTCAATCGTAACGTTTCCGCTGTGACTATAAATTGTTTGGTTAGTTATTCCTTCAGCTAATTCACGCACATAACTGCGATTTCTTGACCATATAGCTGTAGAATTCCACTTGAAATCATTACTATTGATAATTTTACCATTTAATTTCACTTCAACACCTTTGCTATTAATCAAACCCGCATTGATAAGGGCATTTGAAAAACCTGAGGTTGGGTCAAGTGGAACAGCCAAAATTTGATTACGACTATCATTATTATAGAAAGCTAAATCTAAACCTAAACGGTTTTTAAGCAAACGTAGATCTATACCAAACTCATAACTTGAAGTGATTTCTGGTTTAAGATTGGCATTAAATAAAGTCGAAGGGTTAGTAAAGTTATTACCATAAATTCGGTCATAATAACGATTCGTTTGATACGGTCGTGTATCGTTTCCAACCTGAGCCCATGAAGCACGAATTTTTGCAAAAGAAACTGATTGCGGCATTTTAAATAATTCATGTAATAAAAAACTCGTACTAATAGAAGGATAGAAAAACGAATTATTGGCAAATGGCAAAGTACTCGACCAATCGTTTCTGCCTGTTAAGTCCACGAAAACCTTTTCGTCATAAGCAAATTGGGTTGTCGCATAAATACTATTTATTGCCTTTCGAGTCTTTAGTGGGTCGGCCACCGCTTGGTCTAAACTATTTGATATTTGATAAATACCCGGTTGAGCTAATTGGTCGGCATACAAACCTGCAAAATCGTACGTTTGCTGCATCGCATTTCCTCCAAGCGATGCTCTTATGCTGATTTTTTCACCATAATTGTCTTTATAATTCAACAAAAAATCGGTATTTGACTCATAACTAAAAACATTTTGCTCTCTAAACATCCCTCTTGGATATTTTGTCATACTAAAAGGGCGTTGCTGTGAACGGAATTCAAACGACATATCTACACCCGTTCTGAGGATTAAATCAAACTTATCTGAAAGTTGGTAATTGGCTGCAATATTTCCGATAAGTCCATGCTTATTCATTTTATTAAGCATTTCATACATATCCAAATATGGATTGTCAGGACCAGGATTAAATGGATTACGTTGTTGCACGCCTTCTAAACCTGGTTGCCAATAGGGTTTATACCATTCTGGTTTCACATTTGGTGAAGGTCCAATGATTACAAAATACATGAGCGATTGATTATTGTAGCCTGCAGCCGGAAGGTTATCGCTTTTCTTGTTGGTATAATTTGCTTTTCCTGTAATCTTTAATTTTGAAGATAATTGTTGATTGACCGATAAAGCAGCATTTATTCGCTCAAAGCCTGTATTTGGCACAATCCATTCGTTTTTTAGGTGAGTAAACGAAAATCTTGCTGAACCTTTATCTGTACCTCCTTCAAGTGAAAGGCTATTTGAAAAAGTTTTTCCCGTTTGAAAATAACCTGAAATATAGTCTTTTTGAGCAACCCAAGGCGTTCTTTCGGTTGGTTTACCATCTGGTGCGTCCGGATTATATTGAAAGTAAGATTGCCCATTAAACTTTGGTCCCCATGCTCTTCCAGCGGCTGCAGTGGTACCTGTATTGATTCCATCGGCACTATTTAAATAGGAATAGTAGGCATCTGTACGTCCTTCGCCATATTCAAATTGATAATCAGGCCAACGATTTACTTGTTCAATATTAAAATTGGTGTTAAAAGTTACTCCAATTCCTCGGTCTTTTCTTGCACCTGTTTTTGTAGTTATAACCAAAGCTCCACCTGCTGCACGACTTCCGTAAAGTGCAGTTGCACCTGGCCCTTTCAATACAGTTACGTTTTCTACATCATCAGGATTTAAGTCTGAAACCGTCGAACCATAGTCAACTGGGCTATCGGCCGAAAGATGAGAATTATAACCAGTTCCAGTAATTTTACTGCTAATTGGTACGCCGTCAACTACAATTAATGCCTGATTATTTTCAAGATTCAGTGAAGATTCACCTCTTAAAGTGATTCTTGATGACCCCATCGGGCCGCCGCCAACACCTTGAATATTCAAACCAGCTACTTTTCCAGAAAGAGTATTCACCCAGTTATTCGATTTAGCATCAATTACGGCATTGGCATTTATAGTTGTTGCCGCAAAACCGAGTGATTTTTCTTCACGTTTAATACCTAAGGCCGTTACAATAACTTCATTCAAAGTTTTAGCATCTTCTTGCAAAATCACATCAATTTTACTTCGATTGCCCACCGTTAGTTCTTGTGTAGCAAAACCAATAACTGATACTACAAGAATCGCCTTTTCAGTATTTACATTAATTTTATAAGCACCATTACTATCTGTAACAGTACCGGTACTTGTCCCCTTTACCTGAATATTTACTCCAGGAATTAATTCACCCACTGCCGATGTAACAGTACCAGAAATAGTACTATTTTGAGCCTTGGAATTATGAATTGTGGAGAAAGAAATGATAAAAGCCAATAATACTTTAAATAGAGTTCTTTGCATAATGTTTGATTGGTTTGGGTTAGCCATAACAAAAGCTAAATACCTTAATCCATAAATAAATGTATAATGATATAATATATTTGAATGGCAAAAGTAGGCTTGCCGTGTGAATTTAGAGTTAAGTCAATGTAATAGTATCATTATGATTTTGAAAAGTCGATGTTAAAAAAACAGATGAAAAATTCAATTGAGAATTGCTTTTTTTACTTGAAAATTCTGTTTATAAAATTTCACAAAACCTTAATATTCAATGGTTTATTCAATATAATATTTATAC
>JAFEIL010000049.1 GCA_017495105.1 Emticicia sp.
GATATGCCAAGACCGCTTCAACAAAGTCACAAAAGTTCTCAAAACGTGTATTATCGCCATCTTTTCCAGAGGCTACAGCTTGATGAGCCTCTTTTAGAACTTTCTCAAACTCGCTTGCACCAGTCGCTCTTTTATCCTTATCAGTAGCTCGTTTTGACGCGTAAGCCATTTTTGGTCTTAATAAAAGAAAATCTGTCTTATGGTCTTTGAAACCACTCATTTGGATTCGCTTTATCTCACCAAAAACATTCCTTATTTGAGAAGTAGTGAAGCCATTGTCAACTAAATATCTTCCAAATTTTTCTGTAAAAGTGATACAGTCCTCAGTAATATTGGCTGTAATCCATTCTTTTTTAAACTCATGTATCATGTATTTTTATTGTTTAAATGTTTAACTTCTCATTTCTAATTCAGCCCAACGGGCAGCAAAATTTAATATATCAAGGTATTGATATTGACTCCCTTCTATTTTTTTATTGGTAAAAAGTGTAATTTTTACTGTTTCCAAGAATGCTTTTCCTTCGGGTGATTTTACTGATAAAACGGCTCTACCAATGTCATACGCTGATAACCATCGCCAACTTGGATTTAATCCTTTGCTCTCTTGCTCAGTCTTCATGGCATGAAGTGTTGAGATTTTACCTAAAAATCCTTTTGAGATGCCATTTTCTTTTCCTATCAATGAAACCAATTGGTATTTTAAACTCTCTACCATTTCAAACTCTTTGCCCCAAGCAAAAGGCATTCCTAAAAAGCTAATGGCGTTTTTATCAATTTTATCAAACGAATGATTTTTAGCTCGTTTTTCTTCTTCATCAGATTGTGTAGCTGCTTTTGCAATTGGATAACGACCGCCAACAATTGCCATTCCCCCAGAAATTCCCATCATTGGGTTTTCGCAAGTCCACTCCAAAAAATCCTTTTGAATTTGCTGGGAAAAAGCTAAAGCAATATCCCATTTGCCAACAATAAATAAGTCATCACCACCCGCATAAAGTATAAAAGTGTTACTCTTAAAATCTTCATTTTCTCTCCAAATAGTATTTAGATAACCTTTGAAAAAGAAATCTAATGAACGACTTAGCGTGCTATATCGAGAAAAAGTCCTTTTATTATTAGGAAAACCGTCTTTAAATATCAAACCGAGTCTATCTACATCCATTCGTAAAATACCAAGTCGCTTGAAGGATACATTTTCATCACCTGCCAAATCATCAAAATAAAGTGCTTCATCATCTTTGCGTGGTAGGTCATTTCCTCCATAGAAGGTAAAGCCGTTTACAACACCATTTCCAGTTAGTTGAAAATCTGAAAATTGTGTATTGTTTACTTTTAGTATTGTAGCGTTATCTACACTTCCTTTTACTTTACTTTTTAACCCTTCTAATTCTTTTTCACTTAAAAAATAATAGTATTTATTTAGACCCAAAGGTTGAAAATATCGGTGTGTACGTTTCCCATAAAATCTAAAATCATTTTCCCAATACGAGATTGGAGTTTTTGTAATTACTTGATATAGAATGTTATCACGTAGTATTTTACCCAAACGAATTTGTTCAAATGTAGTTTTCTTTACAAATTGCTTCTCAACTAAATCTTTCTCGGGTTGAAATGGATATTCTTCTTCATTCGGTTTGAATTCTTCGCCTGTAATAGCATCTCTTTTTGTTTCTCCACCCGCTTCGGCTGGTTCAAAGAAAAAGTCAAATCCTTCCTTTGTTTCTATAAATTCAGCAAAACGATTTTGTTTTCGAGCGGAGAGTTTTTTTGTTAATTCTGACCAAAGTGTATTAATATTTCCATTAAAAATATCACTTTTTTTGATAGCCTGCGAGTCAATGGCTAAGTATAATTTAGTGCCGTGTTCTTGTCTGATTTTAGCACTTATTGTTTCTATTAAATTTAATATTTTGTCTTTAACAAAATTTGTATTCGGTGCTAAAATATAGAAACCACCACCTGAACTATACACAATGTTTGTGCGATACAAATTTAATTCTTCTAAAATATGGCTAACTATTACTTCAACAATGAGTTGCAAATAAAAAGAACGACCTTTTAAGTTTTTCGCAGCACCCTTACCAACAATGTCATAGATATAAGACTGAATACCCGATAAATCTCCCCCAATTAGCAAAAAAGGTTCTTCATTAGCTTGAATCTGACATTTAGTAGAATTGTTTTCTTTTAAATAGTCATATAAACATAGGGCATAGGCAGCAGTACTACGAGAATGCTCATATAAAGAAACATCAGGTAAATGTTGTGTACTACTTGGTATTGTTACAGTGTATTTTTCAAGAAGGTACAAAATAGAATCCGTTAATTGTTTAATATCTTTTTTGGGAATATTTTTTAGTTCTTCTTTAAATTTCCCCCAAAGAATAGCGTATTCTTTTTGTCCATTGGTTTCAAATTTACTTTTCGGAAAAAAGGCTTTGGTCAGTTCAACATCCGAAATAGGCAATTTGAACTTATCTGTTTTATTGTCAAGTAAGTTTTCAAAAACACTCTTCATTCTAACTTCCTTAAACTTATCCCAGCCTTTTGAAACCTCATAATCATATTCTACAGCTTCATCTTCCAAGCCTTTTGACTCAGTCCTATCTATGCCAGAGGAACAATGGTCAGCAAATTGAACAATACATTCTTCTAAACTTGCAGCATTTGGATTGTGATGAGCAGCAGCCCAGCGGACAGTTTGATTACTAAAACCACTATCTTTCCCAAAAGCATCAATATAGTTTTCAAAAATGTCTTTAAAATCATCAAAAAACTGAGCAGTCCAAATAACGTGTTTGTGCGTATAACGACCATCACGAGTAGGGCAAAGAACGGATTCGAATTTTTTGTGGAAACTATCTATTTGTTCAGATGATTGAACGCCACTTTTATCTGCCCGTTGGTAAAACTTTCCAATATCATGCAGCAATGCCGCTAAATGAATTATATCTCTTGTTTGTGTCATAATCTATTCTGATTTTCTCTTACAATCGTTACTGTTCCAAAACCTAAACTTACTCCTTTTCCCAAACCTACAAAATCGGGTAAAAATATATTTGTACGAAATTCAATATCAAAGCCAGTCAAACGTGTGCCTTTATACGGTACTTGTTTAGATGAAGTAATTTTATCAATCCTTAGACTTATTTGTTTATCAATTTCCCATTTTACACCTTTTGCAAATGATAAAATATTGGCTTTTAAGATATTTTCTAAGAATTCAATTTTGCCCAATTCATCATTAATTTGAGCATATTTCTGGTAATTCTCTTGGTTCAAAGCAATCCAATTTCTGATTTTAAAACGAAAAGATTTCTCCCAAACCTGTAAATTGATTTGGTTCATATTAAGTTTGCGAATCACTAAATTCACATCTCTTTCCCCAATTCTAACGGCTAGATTACCAGAATTGAAGAAATGATGTACTTCATCAGTGCCATAATCAAGGCAGACCAGCAT
>JAFEIL010000076.1 GCA_017495105.1 Emticicia sp.
TAATTCACCAGCACGGCTAAGGTCATAACAACCAGCGTTTTCATCACCCAAAGAGTGTTTGATAATACCTCTTACATAATATGCTTCACCGTATTTTGGATTCAATTTAATTGCGTTTGAGCAATCTTGCAATGCTTCTTTTTGCAATCCCATTGATGAACGAACCAAACCACGAGAAAAATAAGCTTCAGAATAGGTTGGATTCAATTCTATTGATTTGTTTAAATCTAAAATTGCTCCTTTACCATCGCCAGATTTAAACTTCGAGATACCACGGCTATAAAATGCTTCTGAGCGGTCATCCGAAAACTCATTAATTTTGCTTTTTTCCTGAACAACATTACGCAACTCATCTAAAGTATTCTTGGTCATACGACCAGTGTAATAAACCTTAGAATCAATATTTACGTTATTGACCTCAATTGCTTTTGTCAAGTCATTTGTCGCATCTTTTTGATTACCGAGTTTGCTATTACAAAAACCTCTACCATAAAATGCACGAACATTCTTTGGGTCAAGTTGAATCGCTTTATCGTAATCGTTAATTGCCTCACGGAAAAGTTCAATTTTTGTTTTAGCAAAACCACGATTGAAGAATGATTCGCTATCTTCTGGGTTCAATTTTACAGCCTCATCAAAATCTTTTATTGAACCAGTGAAATCATTAATTTTCAATCGACTAAACCCTCTACTTGCATAAGATTGCGAACGTTTTGGATTCAAATCAATTGATTTAGTAAAATCCGATATACTTCCTTGATAATCTTCTAAACGAGATTTACATGCACCACGAGAAAAATATGCTTGGTATTTTTTATCATCTTCTGTGTTAAGTTCAACAACTTTTGAGAAGTCTTGAATAGCACGACGATAGTCCAATAATTTTGCTCTTGTCATACCACGATACAAGAAAGCCAAAGCATCTTCTGGATTTAGCTCAATCGTACGGTTATAATCTTGCAAGGCCGAACGGTGGTCATCTTGATCGCCTTTACTTTTTCCACGATACAAATAAGCTAAGGCATTTTTAGGATCAAGGTCAATTGTACGGTCAAAATCCAAAATTGCACCACGGTGGTCTTTCAATTGTTGTTTTGCAAGACCACGGTTGTAATAACTCGTAGAATTTTCTGGATTCATCGCTATGGCAGTACTATATGCTTGTGATGCACCTATATAATCGCCAGCTTTACTTTTATTTACACCAATATCAAAAAATTCGGATGCTGTCTGTTGAGCAGTAGCTTGCATAACACATACCGTAAAACAGATTGACAAAAAAGGAAAAACTATTTTTTTCATAAAATTTTTAGAAAAATTTAAAATCAGGTATTAGAATAAAATTATAGAAAAATTACTTCAAAGTATGAATCATTATACTTAATTTCATTCAACAAAGATAAATTTTATGACTGTTTAGTCAATACTTTTTTGCAAAAAGTTTTTATGAAACAATACCTATGCTATTCTCTAAAAAAAAACATTCCATATAGCTTGCCAATTTCATTTTTTTTGCCAATTTTACATAAAAATTATTTTTGAACTTCAAAAATGGTTCCTTAACGTTGCTGAATATAATCCTAATTTCATGAAATCACTTCGTCTTTTGGCATGTGTAGCCATCATTTTGTCTATGCTTGTTTCTTGTAATTCCTCAAAAAATACAATCAAAAACAATAAAAATAGTCGTAAGAATAACCCCGCCGCCGCCGAAGCTGCCGTAAAAATTGGCAAAATGCTTGACTTTTTAGCAACGGATTTGATTGGTGCATCAGGCCAAAAAGCTGAGGTTATTCGCACTGCTGAAGGTATCAGTATTACGTTTCAACCAGATTTTTATTTTGAATCTAGTTCAGAGCATTTAACCACAGACGCAATAGGAATATTGGACGATATTTCGAGCGTTTTAAGTCAGTATCCATATACAGAAATTTTTATTGAAGGGCATGCCGATAGTAGTGGTAATCAATGGAATAACAAGAAAATATCTGAAATGCGAGCAAAAACTGTAGCATTATATTTTAAAGCTCATGATGTCAATGCAGATAGATTGGCAATTGCTGGCTATGGTGCAACTCGCCCAATAGATAGTAATCGTACTCCAGAAGGGCGACGAAGAAATCGTAGAGTTTTGGTTAAAATCAGAGCCAACGAAGAGAAATTTTTAGCATCAAAAGTACCAGCAAAAGATTCGGGAGAGAAATAAAGAATTAAAAAAACTTGAATTGAAAGAAGATTAAGAAATTATTGTTCCTACTCTCTAATATTTTAGGCAAATATAATCGTCAAACCAAATAGTAAGACAAAAAGCAAGGTTGACAAAGCCATTTGTTTAAGCATTGGGTCAGGATTTGGTAAACGAGCAACCTTTATTCCGTTTAAGAAAAACAAAGGGAAAACAACAATATAATAATATTTATTTTCTCCTTGTAAAATACTGAATATCAAAATACTTAGCATTCCTAAACCGAGTAAAATCCAGTGATAAACAATTGCTTTTTCTTTACCTAATCGAGCTGGAATCGTCTTTTTTCCCGCACGGGTATCTGATTCAATATCTCTAATGTTATTAATGTTCAAAACACCAGTAGCAAAAATTCCACAACTTAAAGCAGGAAATACATTTACCCAATCGAATGCTTTAGTGAATAAATAATTACTTCCCAAAACCCCTACTAATCCAAAGAAAATCAAAACAGAAATATCGCCTAAACCTGCATAACCGTAAGGTTTTTTACCTGCGGTGTAAGTATATGCAGCCAGCATGGAAAGTAATCCAAGTCCCAAAAATCCCCAAAAAGCTTGCATTGAAGCATCTTTGAACGAAAAATACAATAGTAAAACTCCAAAAATTAGGCAAAGAACAGCCAAAACATAAATACCATTGAGCATTTGTTTGGGTGTAATTGCACCTGACTGAACTGCTCGCTCTGGTCCAACTCTTCCTGCTAAATCTGCTCCGTTTTGCGTATCGCCATAATCATTAGCAAAATTTGAAAGTACCTGCAAAGCAACGGTTGTTAAACAGCATAAAGCAAAAACCAACCAGTCGAACTTCCCTACCGATGTCGCTAAAAAACTACCCATAAAAATACTCGCTAGTGCCAAAGGAAGGGTACGTGGACGAGCCGCAGAAAGCCAATGTTTCATAAATGATTGAATGAGCGAATGAGCAAATGATACTATGCAGAAAAAACTACTATTCAATCATTTACTCATTCAAAATTATATTAAATACCTACTGCTTTTTTAAATTCTGGTGAATTTGGTTTTACTCCCGAAGCAAAGAAATGAGATACTTCACCTTTCTCGTTTATTACGTATTTACAGAAGTTCCAAGTTGGTTCTTTATCATTCCAACCGTTTAAATCTTTTTTGCTCAACCACTTAAATAAAGGATGTTGGTCGCTACCGACAACACTTACTTTTTCGAGCATTTGGAAACTTACAC
>JAFEIL010000516.1 GCA_017495105.1 Emticicia sp.
TTTTTTGCCTTTTTACACTATTTTTTATACTATTTCTGAAACTGGTTAGTTACAGATTTTATCTTTAAAAACTTTATTTATTGGGTGTGGATAGAAGGTTGAAGTCCCTTCAAATTCAGTAAGTTTACTTTTTAAATCATTTTCAATGCTGATGAGCAGTTGATTAACAGCTTTGAAGTAATCAGTGTGCGTCAACGAGTTTCTTCTTTTGGTAGTACCGATAAAAGTTATTGTTAAATCGCCTAAATAATTATTACTGGTAATGAATTCATTTGATGAAGTAAGATTCGGAAAAAACCTTTGTAGTGAATTAAAATAGTAAAAAGGGTTGTTTGAAAGCGAACACTGAATAATATGGTTTGGTATTTGGTGTAAGTTAATATCTTTGCCTCCAAGTTTATCCATTTCTTGCTCTATTACATCAAAAACGCCCGTACTTTTCCCAATACCTGACGAGAGAATGTATTCAATATTTCGTTTTTTTACGCCTAAATCGGCAAATGACTTGATGTTATTATAACTTTTTTCTACCTTTTTATTAAAAAAGACAAGGCCTTTTTTATAAAAGTCAGTGTTTTTGAATGATTCTTTCAATTTCAATTCTTTTGTTATAAAATCGTTGTCGTCTTCATATATGCCTGATTCTACTAAAGCAGCTTTGAGTTCGGAAACATATCGACTTTCTTCTTTGGTGTGATAGTAAAGTTGTTCAAGCACTTCAAAGTCTGTATTTTTATATTTACGGATATATTTGTCTTCATTATCATTTAAATTGAATGGAAAATATCTGGCTCCACGCCCAATTAGTTGTGCTTCTGAAAGTGTTGCATTGCCTTTTTTACCTGCGTTTGAACCTCCTGTATTTTGACCCTCATAGAGCCTTACAATATCAAATAGGTTTAAAACGTCCCAGCCTTCGTTGAGTTTTTGAACTGCAAAAATGGCTCTAATTGGATTGGTTTCATCTTCTAATGAGTTTAATATCAGTTGATTACGTTCGGCTTCTTTATCGTCGTTGGCACTGATACAGTTGCTTTCTTTAAAATGGGATTGAATTCTATTTACGATACTTGAGAAAGAAATATGTTTTTCCTCAAAAAAATGGAAGGCTTTCTGGACAATTTCAACGGTTGATTCTTGTTTGATTACTTCGATTTGCTCGGCATCTAAGTTTTCTATGAGCGTATGAAAATTTTGTTTATTTTGTTCGGATTCAGCAACTGTTCGTTTTGCTTTAAATAAAATGACAGGCTTTAGATTAATGTTTTTGCTTGCCGCCAGTTCTTGTCTGTAAAGATTCAAAACTAAGGCTTGAGTGATTCGTTGCTTCTCGTCAAAATATGAACGTATTAAGTCAATTTCTTTTGAAAAACCATCTTTACGAAATTGAGCTAAATCGTATCTATAGATGACTTTATCGGCGTATTTTGTAGAAATTTCGTGGCTTTCATAGTCGAGTGTTGCGGTGAATTCTAAAAGAATATTATCAAAACTTTGATTGAGGATATTTATAACAGTGTCTTCCCAAGTACCGAAAAGCGAACCGTAGCGACTGTCGCCTTGTTTCTTGGTAGATGTATTGAGGTGATGGGCTTCATCTGCTAATAAAACTATTTTTTTGTCTTGAAAATCTTCAAAAGTTAGACTGCCTTCTTTGGTATTATTTAGGTCGGAATGAAGTTGTTGGATGGTCGTAAAGCAGATATTTATGTTTTCTTCATCGGCATTTTCAAAGTTTTGGACTTCTTTTAAAAATACTTCTTTACTGTCAACGATGATTTTAGGGCTAAAAAGATATTTCCCCGAAGTGTTATTTAGAAAGTTATCTTGTGTTTTTTTGATAATATTGCTCGAATTGACAAAAAACAAGAAATTTCGGTAGCCTTTTTCGTATAAATATAACATTAAACCTGCCATTATCATGGTTTTTCCACTGCCCGTTGCCATATTGAAAAGTAGGTGATGGGGAAGGCTTGGCTTATCATCGAAAGGTTCTTCATTTTTTATTTTTGTAGCGAGTAAAGCTATCTTCGAGGTATTCTTTTTGTTCGATAAAATCAGTGAAACGATTTTGGTCAAAAATCCAATGTCCGTGAATTTCTCTAAAAAACTCAGCTTTTAGGCGTGGTTGGTCGAGTAATAAACCGATGAGTGTTTCGTCGAAGTTTTGGGCTTTAGAGATAACTACCCATTTTTTTACATCGCCGTTGTCGGTTAAGTAGTTGGGTTCTTTTCGGAGGGTGTTTTCAAGAAGTTGTTTGATTTCCATAGGGCGGTATAAATAAAAAACGTGAGACGTTGCATTTATTCGTTACCTGAGGCTTACCACGGCCTAAACAACAAAATAAAGCAACGCCCGCACGTTATACCGCACAGGCGTTTACTGCTTCATTTCCCGTTGTTTGATTGAAAGTGGTAATTTCAGGTAACAGGATTTTTAAGCTAAAACGCTAATAATCAATATGTTATAACAAGTTTTTTTGATTTCTTGACAGGTTGAAAACCTGTCCTACTATTTTTGTTTGGTTTTGGGTACAATGATATAGAAAAATGCTCGAAAAGGCAATCTTTAGCGTCTAAATCGAAATTGCGACAAACGAAAAACTTCATTCTGCCAAACCCCAGTATTTTTTCGTAATTTTGCAGCCTACTAACTTTCGATTTAGATGGCGTTTATACTTTTTGATGATGAATTAATCAGAAATCAATTGAAACCTTTTACTTTTACTCGTCCCGTTGCCGATATTCGTTGCGGAATCTTGACGATTAGGGATAAATGGGCATTTAGGTTTAAGACAAAAATTACGTGCCTTTCAAAACGATATTTAGAGGAAATTTTGGCTGAGAGTTCGATAAATACTTATATAAATGGGGCGGTTTGTCCAGATGAAAATTTGATTGCAGAAATTGAAAAATTGTCAGTTGGTGAATGTTTGGTCGATGATAGTAATAATGTATTGGCGATTAGAACTACCGAAAAGCTGTCATTCCCGATTGATTTTCAGCCTTTTACGCAAAAAAAGTTTGATGGAGAGGTAATTATTATTACTCAATTACCGCATATTTTCTTGAAAAATGGCGACCAAATAAAGGCGGATTTTAAATTAATTACCGCTGGCCGAAAATCACAAGAAATAACTGACCCTTTTACTCGTGTGTATGGTGCTCAGAATATTTTTGTGGAAGTAGGAGCAAATATCAAATCTGTCATTTTGAATGCCGAGCAAGGTCCGATTTATATCGGTAAAAATGCTACGATTCAAGAAGGCTCGATTGTGATTGGGCCTGTTTCGATTGATGAAGGTAGCGTGGTGGTTTGGGGAAGTAAAATAAGACCGAATACAACTTTGGGGCCGTATTCTAAAGCAGGTGGAGAAGTTGGTAGTTCGGTTATTTTTGGGTATTCAAACAAAGCTCACGATGGATTTTTGGGAGCTTCGGTGATTGGAGAATGGTGTAATTTGGGGGCTAATTGTAATAATTCAAACCTTAAAAATGATTATTCGGAAGTAAAATTGTATAATTACGCCACCGATAAACTCGAAAAAACAGGTGAATTATTCTGTGGTTTGTTTATGGGCGATTATACTAAGGCAGGAATAAGCACAATGTTTAATACGGGAACGGTCGTGGGGGTTTGTTCAAATGTTTTTGGAGCAGGTTTTCAAGATAAACACATTCCGTCGTTTATGTGGGGAGGTGCTGATACTGAATATGTTGACTATCGTTTTGATAAGGCTTTGGATGTAATCAGAGCTACGATGGCTCGTAGAGATAAGCAATTGACTGATAAAGATATTGCGATTTTGCAGCATCTGCATGATTTTAAAAAATGAAAGTGTATTTATAAGGAAATCTTTTTAACGAATGCTTTTTCGAGAAATTATAGGTTTAGACGACGTAAAACAGTCGTTAATTCAAGCTGTAAATAATAACCACGTTGCACACGCACAGCTTTTTCATGGAGCAGAAGGTAGTGCCAATTTGGCTTTAGCTTTGGCGTATGCTACCTATATTAATTGCGAAAATAAGCAGTCGGATGATGCCTGCGGACGTTGCCCGAACTGTAATAAAATGAGTAAATTGGCTCATCCAGATGTCAATTATATTTTCCCGACTGCGGGCGGCAAAGCAGTAATTTCTGAAAATTTTATGACTCAATGGCGTACTTTCGTAAAAGATACGCCTTACGGAACGCTTTCTGATTGGCTCGAACATATTGCAATTAAACAAGGAAATATTCCTGCCGAAGAATCTCGTCAGTTGATTCAGAAACTTTCTTTGAAATCTTACGAAGGTGGCTACAAAATTGCTATTATTTGGCAAGCCGAAATGCTTAATATTGCGGCGGGAAATGCTCTTTTGAAGGTTTTGGAAGAACCACCCGAACAAACACTTTTTCTGTTGGTGGCGAATAGTTCGGATAAGTTACTCACAACAATTATTTCTCGTACACAACGAATTGCTGTTCGGAGTTTTACGGCAGACGAAATTGTGAGTTATCTTACTCAAAAACAAGATATTGGCCTCGAAAGAGCAAAACAAGTTGCGTATCTTTCGGATGGAAATTTAAACCATGCTTTAGAAATTGCCCACAAGGCTGATGATGACCAACATTCATGGTTTGCTACTTGGATGCGAATGTGTTATGCTTTGAATATTCTGAAATTAGTGCCAATGGCCGACGAATTTGATGCCAAAGGAAAGGAATATCAGAAAGCCACAATTGAATATGGTTTAAGTATTTTCAGAGAGATTTTCTTGTATTGTCATGGTGGAGAAAACTTGATTCGACTTGAGGGTGATGAGTTGATTTTTGTTCAGAAGTTTTCTAATGTATTAAATATTAGCAATTTAGAGCAAATAACAACGCTTTTGGGCGAATCGCATTATCATATTGAAAGGAATGGAAGAGCTAAGATGATTTTCTTGGATATTTCTTTGGCTATTGCTCGTTTGATGAGATAGCTTTACCTTATAGCCTAAATTTTCGTAAGTAACTTTATTAGAGAAAATATTTTTTTTATAGGCGAACTGGAAGCAAACGTTGCCCGGTTCGCACCACAGAATATGAAAATAAAAATTGGTACACGTGGTAGTAAATTGGCTCTTTGGCAGGCTTATTATGTCGAAGAAAAACTGAAAGCTGATGGTATTGAAACCGAAATCGTAATTATTGAAACAAAAGGCGATAAGATTCTTGACCGTGCCTTATCGAAAATTGGTAGTAAAGGGGTATTTACCGAGGAATTGGAAGACCAATTGCGTTCGGGTGAAATTGATATTGCGGTTCATTCTGCCAAAGATTTGCAGTCGGAATTGGCCGATGATTTAGAACTAATTGCCTTTACTGAGCGTGAGAAAATCGCAGATGTTTTGGTAAGTTTCAATAAAAATTTATCGCTTGGTAGTGGCGAAGGTTTTGTGGTAGGTACTTCTTCTACTCGTCGGGTGGCGATGCTTCGCCATTATTATCCACACATAAAAATTGTGGATATGCGTGGAAATTTGCAGACCCGCCTTCGTAAGCTCGAAGAAGGCCAATGTGATGCACTTTTATTAGCTTATGCGGGTGTGCATCGAATGGGATACCACGAAATGATTGCTCAAGAACTTCCTACAAAAGAGTTTACGCCACCTGTTGGACAAGGTTGTGTGGCGATTGAAGCCGCCAAAGGTTTGTCAGAAGAAAAACGTGTGGCTGTTCGTAACTTGATTAATGATTATGTTACAGAAAAGTGTTTAATTGCTGAAAGAGCTTATTTACGTAAGCTGCAAGGCGGTTGTTCGATTCCGTCGTTTGGATGGTGTGTACCAGAAGAAAAGAATGGAGAATTGACTTTAAATATGACTTCGGGAATTATTAGCCTTGATGGTAAAACGATTGTCAAGAAAAATGATTCAAAACCTGCCTCGGAGGCTGAACAATTGGGCGAAGCTTTAGCTGAAAGAGTGCTGAGAAGTGGCGGAGCAGAGATATTGGAAGGAATTAGAAATAATGGATGATTTTAGTTATTTCGACTACTTGGGCGGTCGAAATAACTAAAATTAGTTGAAAAAGGTTGCCTAATCGAAGTCGAAGGTAACCTTTTTTCTTTAATTCTTAATCTCGTCTTTAATCTGTACTTCTGTTATTGAGCCATATTTTTCTGCAATTTTCTTAATCTCGGCCGATTTTCCAACCAATACAAACTGCAATTTATCTTTAGGAAAATAAGTATCAATGATTGATTTGGCTTTTTCAAGCGTAAGTCCATCAACATTTTTCTCGAAATTATTGATGAAAGACTCATCAAAATTATACCAAAACATTTGAGTCAACAAACCAGATAATTGCCCAGCAGTTTCGTAGCGTGGAGGAAATTGTCCTTTTACATAGTTTTTTGCCGAAGCTAAAGAGTTTTCATCGATGCCATTTTTGTGAAGTTTATCCAGCACTTCTAAGGCTTTATCAATAGCCGCTTCAGTAGTTTTATTGGCCGTGAATGTTGAAATGGCGAATGTTCCACCAGTTTTTAATGGACTAAATCGGCTATTTGCTCCATAAGTAAGGCCAGTATTTACACGAAGCTCGTCGTTGAGCATTGAGGTAAATCTACCACCAAAAAGCGTGTTTACAACATCAATTGCAACAAAATCTGGATTATTTCTGCTAATTCCTGCCGCACCGATATTAAAAGTTGTTTCACGAGCATCATCTTTATTGATAAGCAAAACACGGTTTCCAGTTGGCTTTACAATCGGCTTATTTGCCAAATTTTCTTGTGCTTTTGTGCCTTTTTTCCAAGAACCCAGTAAAGATGTAAGTGTATTTTTCATTTCTGCACTATTGAAATCGCCAACTACTGCAATAGCTGATGTTTCGGGTAAGTAATTTTCTTTATAGAAACTTTTTGCATCTTCAACGGTCAGCGGACTAACAGTCGATTTTTTTCCTTGAATAATATTTCCATATACGTGGTTTCCGTACATGAATTTATCGAAATAAGCGGGTAAAACTGAGCGTGGACTTTCTTTCTGTTGGTCGAGATTCGTCAGTAAACGCTTTTTTTCTTTATCAAATTCAATATTATCGAAAGCTGGTTCGAGTAAAATTTCTTTGATGATACCCAATACCTTTTCTTTATCTTTGGTAGCAAATTTTGCCGATAAACTTGCCGATTCTTTTGAAGCGTAAGTGCTTACGTTTGCTCCGATGAAATCAAGTTCTTCATCAATTTGGGATTTTGTATAGCTTCTTGTGCCGTGTTTGAGAGCGGTTGCTGTCAATGAGGCAAGTCCTGCTTTTGTGCCATCGTAGATTGCTCCTGCTGGCAAAACCACCGATACACTAATAACTGGCACTTCTTTTTGTTCCATCAAATAGATGGTTAGGCCATTAGGCAATTTAAAATTTTGGTATTTCGGCAATTGGTAATTTTGAGCCAAAATTAGGCTGCTACTTAGGCATATGACCCAAGCAGTATTAAAGAATATTTTGGTATATTTAGACATGATTTAGACAAGAGATTTGAGACAAAAGACAAGAGATTTGAAAATTCTTATCTTAGATTTAAGATAATTTCTATTCTTCAGTATTTGCTTTCAGAATACCGACTGTGCGGGTAGTTTTCTTGAAATATTTTTTCGCTACATTTTTGATGTCATCGACTGTGACTTTATTGAAAGCCGCTGGGGCGTCAAACATTTTTTTGTAGTCGCCAAAGAAAACTTCATACGTACCAATATTATTCGATTTTCCGTTGATGGTTTCTATTTGTCCGTAAAATTCCATCAATTTCTGATTCTTGATTTTCTGCAATTCTTTTTCGGTGATGCCTTCGGTTTTAATCTTTTCAATTTCTTCATAAATCGCCTTTTCTAAATCATTTTCGTTAACTTTTGAAGCCGAAACTGCATAAAAACCAAAAAGGGTAGGGTCAAAGCTTTCGCCGTAATTGGTAAAAACCTGCGTAGCAATCTGCTTTTTATCGACTAATGAACTGTATAAACGAGAAGATTTTCCGTTGCTTAGAATATCACTTAAAATAGCGAGTGCATAATAATCTTCGTTTTTTGATTCTGGTACTTTGTAGGCAATCATCAAGGCAGGAGTTGATACATCTTTTTGCACCCAAACGCGGCGTTCGCCAGTTTGTGGAGGCTCAACAATCATAATTTTTGGTGGTTCGGGCTGGGCAGGAATTGGCTCAATGTATTTTTTTGCTAAATACATTATTTCGTCAAACTTTACATTGCCAGAAATTACCGTTACGCAGTTGTTTGGGGCATAATATGTCTTGAAATAACGCTCCAAATCTGATTGTTTCCAGTTTTTCATGTCGTCTTCGTAGCCAATTACTGGCCAATGATACGGGTGTTCTTGAAAAGCCGTGCCTTGAACGGTTTGCGAAAGTAATTCCCACTTTGAGTTTTCGAGGCTGGTGCTGCGTTCGCTCAAAACTACGCCTCTTTCACTTTCAACCATTTTTGGGTCGATACTTAATGTTGCGATGCGGTCACCTTCCAAATCGAAAATCACTTCGGTGGCCGATGAAGGAAACCAGTTAGTGTAAACGGTTACGTTTTCGGTGGTGTAAGCGTTGTTTGCTCCGCCGTTAAATTCCATGGTGCGGTCAAACATTTTTGGGCCGTATTTTTTCGCACCGTTAAACATCATGTGTTCAAAAAAGTGTGAAAGTCCAGTAATACCTTGGTATTCGTTTCGACTACCCACTCGGTAGAACAAATACATATTGGCGTTGGGAATGGAACTGTCTTCAATCACCAAAAACTTCATACCGTTTTTTAGTGTGAATGTTTTTACGTCTTCTGCTTTCATTTGTGCATTGGCCGAGAGTAGCCCCATACACAAAAGTGCAGACATCAGAAGCTTTTTCATTAGTGTTAAATTTTAATTGTTGATTAGCGTGTAAAAGTAATAGATTAATTTTTATTGCTTGCCAAATATTCGTTTCTGACAACGGTTGCAGTTTTGTGGTCGCCCAAATGATGCCAACCAGGAGGCATAAAAATATATGAAACTTTATCTTTAAGCGTAGGAGCTGCCCAAATATCCCTAAAAAGTGAGATAAATTCACCAAAATAAACATCCCAAAGATTTCCCGAATCCATTGGTCTTGTAATACCGTATTCGAGTTTTAATTCATCTTTTTCGAGTTGATAGGTGCCGAAAATTTTATCCCAAATATTGAGTAAATTACAAAAATTAGTATCCATATAAAGTGGATTTCGGGCATGATGTACTCGGTGGTGCGATGGCGTGAGAATAATATGATTCAAGAAACCCATTTTGCCATTTTTCATAAGGTTTTCGCCTACGTGAATAAACATCCCGTATGTGCCGTCAATAAACATAATGAAAAACAAAAGTGTAGGATGAATACCCAAAATGACACAAATTGACCCACGGATGATATCAGCATAAGGGCCTTCGAGGAAGAAATGAGCGTGCGAAACCGAAAGATTCATGTTTTCGGGTGTATGATGGGTTGAATGCAGACACCAAAATAAACGAACTTTATGACCTAAGAAATGATATACAAAATGCGAAAATTCCCAAACGATATAACCATAAATGAGCCAATACCAAGTAAAAGTAGTTTGAAAAGGTGCATAAGGCTGGAGCGTAGCAATCAGATACGAAATAGCTCCGATTGAAAGAAAGCGACTAATAAAACGGTTGAGAATGTAAATCAAGAAAGTCATTTTATAGACTTTGGTATGCGGATTTTTTTGGATTATGCCGCTGATAAGTTCGAGAACAAGTAATAGCGGCAAAATTGGTCCAATGGCCGTTATTACGCCATCGAAAGTAAGAAAAGTACTAAAATCGCCTGAATTGAGAATCTCTAAAGTGCGACGTAAGCCCAAGAAACTTATTATTTCCTGGTACAAAAACTCAAGAATTTTCATCTGTTTATCTGTAATATTTGGTTAGAGTTAAATAGAAACTCAATTTCTATAATATTTTGATAAAACAGATGGATTTTGATTGATTTTTTAAAAACTATTCTGAAAAGGAAGTTTTTTCTTGAAATTTCATTCGAGCTTTTTCAAAATTCTTTTTGTTGAGTGCATCGTGCTGTTCTTTGGTAATTTTCAAACCTTTTCTTTCCAAAAACTTGACGACCGATGAGCGAGTTCGATTGAGTTTCTGTGAAATTTCTAACATTGAGATATTACCATGATTTTTGAGAATATATTTTTGTTCGCTGGCTGTAAACTCGCTTCTATTCCATCGAAGTCTAATTGCCGTAGTTTCTTCATGAGTTCTTAAAAAACCATGTTTCTCACATAGATGCCTTACTTGCGTCCAACTATGCGTTCCCAAATTATTGCTCAGTTCTTTGGCGGTCATTGTGCGATAATTAACTTCCAAAAATTTAATTACTTCAGAAGGTGTTTCTTGGCTCAGAGGAATCCTAAGTGCTTTAATTTTTAATTTATGAAGTGCGATTCTGATAACATCTCCACTACAATTCAGCTTTTCGGCAAACTCTTTTACAGTATAATTCTTATGATTTTCTTTAATAAAACTTTGTCGTTCCAGAATCGATTTTGGTATAGCTTTTGCTGGCTTAATGGCCTTTATATTCAAACATTTAAGGTGATACCTAACTGAGGTAATTGATGAATTCAACATTTTGGCCATTTCGAGTGCACTATGATGTTTATAGTGTTTCAGAATAAAACCTATCTTTTGGGCTGCAATATCACTTTTTTTTCTTTCTTTGGATTCTAACGCCGACACCGTTATATTGGGTTTAATTATAAGTGCTTCGATAGGAATAATAGGTTGAGGTGAATCTATTACCTTTGGTGTCTCAAGCGTAGAAGTTAACTTTTCCTTATTTATAAATTTCTCAATAATTGTAATAGGCTTGCCAATTTTGAAGGCCAATTGTTGTTTGGTTAGCTGATTGATATTATTTCTGATGCTGTTCTTGTCGGAAGCACTCAGTTCGTTTGGACCTACAGACTTAAATCTCTTTCCTGCGTAACTCTTTTTTCCGAGGAGTGCTATTTTTCTCATTTTATATTTTTTTAATCTGAAAATTCAAATATAACGAATTTTAGTCAGATTTGTTGAAAAATCCTCTCGGCTTGACCGTTAAGAAGTTTTGCCTTGTCTTTTTTTGCAACATTACACCAGAAAGTCACAAAAGACTTATCTTAAAAAAGCACTCTAACAGCAGAATGTTTTTATATTTGTTTTTAATTCAACCATATTTTATATAATGAAAGAGAAAATATTGATTATCACTGGCGACGCTGGTGAAGGTTACGAATGTTTATATGGCAAACATCGCTTTGAAGAAGCTGGATATGAGGCGATTATTGCTGCACCAAGCGTAAAAAGACTTAATTTGGTTATTCATGATTTTGAACCAGGCTGGGATACTTATATTGAAAAACCAGGCTATATTGTTGAGTCGAATATTGCTTTTGACGATGTGCAAGTTGAGGATTACATTGCCGTATTGATTTTAGGAGGAAGAGCTCCCGAGTTTTTGCGACACAACAATAAAGTAATTGAAATTGTAAGAGAATTTGATAAGGCTGATAAATTTGTTTTCTCGATTTGTCACGGGATTCAGATTCTTACGGCTGCCGGTTTGGTTAAAAATAAAACCGTTACGTGCTACGAAAATGTTAGATTTGAAGTAGAGGCTTGTGGAGGAAATTTTGTGGGGAAAGACGAAGCCGTAAGAGACGGGAAATACGTTTCTGGCCAAACTTGGCAATCGCATCCCGATTTTTATAGAATGGTTTTTGAGTGTTTGAATGAATTATAAATGTTGTCAAGATAACCCATGCAAGTTTTGTATGGGTTATTTGAATTCTTCAAAACGTACTATTTTTTTAAATTTCGTGTCAAACAATAAATCAGAGGATGGCTTCATAATTCGAGAGACTTGTAATAAAATTTAAATTTTAGAGAGTTTATACATAAGTCTCAACCAATTCAAAATTTGCACTTTGGGAAATCAACATACAATCTAATCCTTTGATTTCGGCAATTATTATTTTTTAATTCATAACTTTGCACCTTGAATTAAAAATAGCCCAAATGCTTACTCATTCGCTCAAATTACGTAAACCCTTAGCAGTAATAGACCTCGAAACTACAGGGGTAAATGTAGCCAAAGATAAAATCGTAGAACTATGTATCGCTAAAGCAAAACTTGACGGCACGGTAGAAGTAAAAACTAAGCTCATCAACCCTGGCATTCCGATTCCACTCGAAACGAGTCTTATCCATGGAATTTATGACGAAGACGTAAAAGATGCTCCTACTTTCAAGCAAATTGGCAAGGCTCTTGCTCAGTTTTTGGAAGGTTGCGATTTGGCTGGTTTCAACAGTAACCGCTTCGATGTACCGATGTTAGTAGAGGAGTTCTTGAGAATGGATGTAGATTTCGATATTAAAAATCGCAAATTGATTGATGCCCAACGTATTTTCCACTTGATGGAACCTCGTACGCTTTCGGCCGCTTATAAATTTTTCTGTAATAAAAGCCTCGAAAATGCACATAGTGCGGAAGTCGATACATTGGCTACGCTTGAAGTCCTTTGTTCGCAAATAGAACGCTACGAAGGAGTAAAAATTAAAAACGAAAAAGGGGAAGAATACGAGCCAGTAAAAAATGACATGGATGTATTGCATCTGCTTACTTCAGCCAATATTGTTGATTTCGCTCAACGTATGACGCTAAATAAAAACGGTGAGATTGTATTTAATTTTGGTAAACACAGTGGAAAGCCTGTAAAACAAATACTGAAAAATGAGCCGCAATATTACGATTGGATGATAAACGGTGATTTTCCACTCGATACCAAACGTAAATTAACCGAGATAAAGCTTAAAATGATGCTTGATAAATAGATAAGAGTCTGAATATCATGGCATATTCAACAATTTTTTTAAAAAGCACACTACAAAAACGAATATTGTTTATTTTTGCGAAAATATTCTTAGATACACTCCAGATTACAGCGTATTTTGAAAGAATTAAACTATTAATTAACAAAAAAATGCAAAGCCAAATACCTGACATTTTTCAGATACCTCTAATAAATTATGTATTATTAGCAAGTATCTTGTTTATCATTGGCATCGTGGGTGTACTTATTCGCCGAAATGCCATTATTATCTTCATGTCTGTCGAATTAATGCTCAATGCCGTAAACCTACTTTTGGTTGCATTTTCATCGTATCGTTCGGATCCAGCAGGACAAGTGTTTGTATTCTTCATTATGGCCGTAGCTGCTGCCGAAGTGGCCGTCGGACTCGCCATCATCGTAATGATTTACCGCAATATTCGCTCAATCGACGTGAGTCTTTTAGATAAGTTAAAGTGGTAAGATTCTATGAAATGCAAAACGTAGTCACTCGTTTTTCATACTTCATTAATCGTTATTCATTGAAAATATAATTTGTAAGATATGTTATTAATAAAACTTATACCTTTATTTCCACTCATCGGTTTTTTAATCAATGGGCTTGGTTTCCGCAAAGTATCTAAAGGTCTGGCAGGTTGGATTGGCACAGGTGCAGCTCTTCTTTCTTTTGTTGGAGCTTTTTCAGCTTATCAAGCATTTATTGCAGGTGGCCAACTACCAATCATCGTCAATATTTTTAATTGGATTACGGTCGGAACGCTCAATATCAATTTCTCTTTCCAAATTGACCAACTTTCTATCTTGATGCTCTTCGTCGTGACTGGTGTGGGTACGCTCATTCACGTGTATTCGATGGGCTATATGCACGACGACGAAGGTTTTGGAAAATTCTTCGCTTTCTTGAATCTATTCTTATTCTCGATGTTGTTGCTCGTCATGGGTTCAAACTACATCATAATGTTTATCGGTTGGGAAGGTGTAGGTCTTTGTTCTTATCTTTTGATTGGTTTCTGGAACAAAAACTTTGAGTATGGCAATGCCGCCCGCAAAGCTTTTATCATGAATCGTGTCGGTGATTTGGGCTTTTTGATTGGTATTTTCTTGATTATCAACCAATTTGGCACAGTTGAATACCTACAAGTTTTCGATAAAGCGAAAGGTTTAACGGTTGGCGATGCAACAATCGTAGCCATTACAGCCTTCTTGTTTATCGGAGCAATGGGTAAATCAGCTCAGATTCCACTTTATACTTGGTTACCAGATGCGATGGCAGGTCCAACGCCAGTTTCGGCCTTGATTCACGCGGCTACAATGGTAACATCTGGTCTTTACATGATTGTTCGCTCAAATATTCTCTACACACTTGCACCAGGCACACTCGAAGTTGTAGCATGGGTAGGTGTAGCAACAGCTCTTTTTGCAGCAACAATTGGTATTTTCCAAAATGATATTAAAAAAGTATTGGCTTACTCAACAGTGAGTCAGTTAGGTTATATGTTTATGGCAATGGGTGTTTCGGCTTATACCTCGGGCTTTTTTCATGTCGTAACGCACGCATTCTTCAAAGCATTGCTATTCTTAGGTGCTGGTAGTGTTATTCACGCAATGAGTGGCGAGCAAGACATTCGTCGCATGGGGGGACTTGGCGGTAAAATCAAAATTACAGCTATTACATTCCTTATTGGTACGATTGCTATCTCTGGGATTCCTCCATTTGCAGGTTTTTTCTCAAAAGATGAAATCTTAGCACATGTTTACGAACACAACAAATTTATGTGGGTTTTGGCAGTGGCTGGCTCAATGATGACTGCGTTCTATATGTTCCGTTTGTATTTCTTGACTTTCACAGGAAGTTTTAGAGGAACTCACGAGCAAGAGCATCATTTGCATGAGTCACCAATCAGCATGACCCTTCCATTGATGGTACTTGCAGGATTCTCAATCGTTGGCGGTTTTATCGGAATGCCCGAAATTTTTCACTTTCCCCATGCTCTTTCAGAGTTTATGAATCCATTATATGAAGGCTCGAAAGCTGTGAATCCTGAGTTTGGTGGTACACCAATCGACCATTCATCGGAATGGATGTTGATGGGCATCTCAGTTGTGGCAGCAGTTGTTTCTATTGTTTATGCTTATTCTAAATTTGGTGGAAGTAAAAATGTTCCTGCCGAAGATTCAGAAATTACGGGCTTACAAAAAACTATTTACAACAAATATTATATTGATGAGGCTTATTGGGGGATTTTTGTAAACCCAGTAAAACGTTTATCGAATGTATTTGCTAACATTATCGAGCCAAAAGGCTTCGATGGTGCAGTAAATGGCATTGGTGGTTTTGTAAATACTTTCAGCGGGGTTGCTCGAAAATTACAAGCAGGTGGAACAGGATTTTATTTATTTGCCATGGTTATCGGTATTGCCGTAATCTTGGGAATTAATCTTGGATACCAAGTTTTGGAAAGTATATTGGCTTTTGTTGGCAAAAAATAAAACTTAGGTCGAATCCTGACCTATTTACGTTCATAAAAATTACGGTTAAGTAATAATATAAAATTAATTTAGAATGTTGGCATTAACACTCATACTTATACCTCTTATCGGTAGTCTCGTACTACTTTTATTGAAAGGGAGTAGCGTAAGTTCATCAAAAAATACAGCCCTTGTAGTCTCTTTGGCTACGTTCGCTGTTGCTATTTATGCTTTTACGACTTTCAGTACTCAAACAACTATCGGAGTAAAATACAGTTGGATGAAAGACCTAAACATCAATTTTCATATATCTATAGATGGAATCAGTCTTTTGTTAGTTTTTCTTACAGCCTTCTTAGTACCGCTTATCATTACTTCAACATTTAAGCATACGTATAAAAATCATGCTTCATTTTACGCACTTATCCTTTTGGCCGAAACTGCCTTAATGGGCGTATTCATGGCACGTGATATATTCTTGTTCTATTTCTTCTACGAAGCTGCCTTGATTCCTGTTTACTTCATTGCTGCTATTTGGGGAGGAAAAGACGCACCACGTATCACTTTCAAGATGTTTGTTTATACGATCTTTGGAAGTTTGTTTATGTTAGTTGCTCTTGTTTATTTGTACATGAAAGGAGCAAGTGCTGATATTGACCAATTGGCTACAACAGCTAAATTGCTTTCTTCAAATGCACAAAACCTTTTGTTTTGGGCATTTTTCATTGCATTTGCTATTAAAATGCCAGTGCTACCGTTCCACACCTGGCAGCCAGATGCTTATTCAGAATCGCCAACACCAGCAACGATGTTGCTTTCGGGTTTACTTTCAAAAATGGGGGTTTACGGTCTGATTCGTATCATGCTTCCTTTAGCACCTGTGGGCGTAGCAAATTGGGGACAATTCGGAATGATTCTTTCAATCATTGGTTTAATCTACGGTTCAATCATTGCTATTCAGCAAAATAATATCAAACGCCTTATTGCTTATTCATCTTTCGCTCACATGGGCTTGATGGCAGCTGGGGTTTTATCGGGTAATATCAACGGTATTCAAGGAGCATTGCTTCAGATGGTAGCTCATGGTGTAAATGCAGTAGGTTTATTCTTTATTGTAAAAATCATTTACGACCGTACAGGAACTCGTGATTTGACAGCTTTGGGAGGTATCACTCAAAAAACACCTGCATTAAGCATATACTTCATGATTATTATGTTGGGAAGTGTTGCTTTACCACTTACAAATGGTTTCGTTGGAGAGTTTTTATTGCTCAAAGGTATCTATGATAAAAACGCTTGGTTAGGTGGTTTTGCTGGACTTACTATCATTTTAGGTGCAGTTTATATGCTTCGCTTGATGCAACGCTCAATGTTTGGCGAAAGCAATGATATCACAGCAAAATTTAAGGATGTAAGCGGTAGCGAAGTGGCAGTTTTATTGCCAATTGTAGCAATAGTTTTGATTATGGGTCTTTTCCCTAATGTTTTCTTAAAAATCACCGAGCCTGCTGTAAATAATATTTTACAGATGATGAAGTAATTCGGTCGATAGTTTTTTGATGTTAAGGATTCTCAAAAATCTCACATTAGATTTTATCATAAAAATAGAAATATTATAAAACTCAATTCCTCCCCTTTAGGGGTTTGGGGGTTTATCAAATAAAATATGTATCCAATACTCGTACTCTCTGTTACTGGGCTTGTTACTTTGTTTTTAGGTTTCCTAAAATCAAAGAAAATACTTTTACCAGCTTCTTTGTTTTTCGTGGCGATTGCCTTTCTTTCAAATTTCATTGATTGGAATGCCCCAGGATTGTATTTCTACGATATGCTCGAAGCAAGTAATCTTTCTGTTTTATTTAGCTCAATCATTTTGCTTTCGGCATTTTTGGTGATGGCATTATCGAAAGGTTTTTTGGATGATGAACATGCTCAACCCGCCGAGTACTTTGCAATTTTGCAGTTTTCGTTGGTAGGTGCTATCATGATGACCAATTTCCAAAACCTCATCATGTTGTTTGTGGGCGTAGAAATCCTTTCAGTGTCGATGTATATTCTTACAGGAAGTGATAAACGTAATCTGAGAGGAAATGAGGCCGCTCTTAAATATTTCTTAATGGGTTCGTTTGCGACTGGTATTATGCTTTTTGGTATGGCAATGCTTTACGGAGCCAATTATACTTTTAATATTTCTGATGCTCGCATATTATTGTTACAACCTGTTACCGATGTTCGCCCAGTATTTTTATATGTCGGTGTTACATTTTTATTAATAGGTTTATTATTCAAAGTTTCGGCAGCTCCGTTCCATTTTTGGACACCAGACGTTTATGAAGGGGCTCCAACGATATTTACAACCTTCATGTCAACAGTTGTAAAAACTGCTGGTTTTGCTGCAATTTACCGTATTCTTGAAGTATCTTTCTCGCCAATATATAATTTTTGGTGGGTGATGATAGTAACAATGGCTATACTAAGCTTATTTATCAGTAACATTACTGCCATTGCACAGCAGAGTTTTAAGCGTATGTTGGCCTTTTCAAGTATCTCTCACGCAGGATATATGTTGTTGGCAGTTGTGGGTTTAAACAATAAATCAGGTGATTCTATCGTATTCTATTCATTGGCTTACGCTTTAGCAACGATTAGTGCTTTTGGCGTGTTGATGATAGTGTCGAAAGACTGCTTGGTTGATGGTCGCCCGAATGAAAATATTGCGGTTTTGAATGGTTTATCGAAGAAAAGTCCTTTCTTAGCAGCAGTTTTGGCAATCTCAATGTTATCATTGGCTGGTATTCCGCTGACAGCTGGTTTTTGGGGTAAATTCTATGTATTTGCTGATGCAGCTTCACGTGGACATATTTGGGTACTTGTGATTGCAATCATGATGTCAGCGGTTGGTATTTATTACTATTTTAAGCCGATTATTGCAGCATACATGAAAGAAGGTAAAGGAGAAAATATTCGACTAAGTGCATTTTATAAAATAATTCTTGGATTGACTACCGCAGGCTCAATTTTGCTGGGTTTATTCCCTGACTTGATACGTGAATTGCTTTGATTTGTGAAACCGCAAATCACTGACCTATAAAGCATATTTTAAATTTTACTGGACTAAAACTATTTGTGAAATTACTTGATAAAATAAAGAATAAAGAATTAAGGTCATTTGTAACATTCTTTCTTACCGCTGTTTTAGGAGCGGGAACAAACTTTTTTACACGTATATTATACAAACCACTATTTTTGGGTTTTGGCTTGGCTGACAAACCAGCATTTCAATGGAGTGTTTTTGCAGGATACATGACTGCTACAATAATCACTTTCATACCACAGAAAGTCTTTGCATTCTCTGCAAAAGAATCGGGAAATACTAAGCGAGAATCAATAAAATTTTTTATTATAGCTACCATAGCATTGGGAATACAATTAGGACTATCATCTTTAACCCTCGATTATGTCTCTAATATATACTTTACTGATTTCTCATTGACACTTCGAGAAACTTTTTCGCATATTATAGGTATGGGGTTCAGTTTTATGGCCAATTTTTATGGTCATAAGTTCCTTACTTTCAGAAGTACAGGCGTTTATGATAAAAT
>JAFEIL010000284.1 GCA_017495105.1 Emticicia sp.
TCGTAAGTCAATAATATTATTGCAAGATGGGGCTAACTGAGGGCTTACAATACAAATTGTATTCGTAAAGTTTATATCAAGAGATTCATACACCAGCTCAACTCTTATGGAAGAAGATTTGAACGCCTTAACAAGCAATTATCATCAATGGGATTAGAATTAGGAGGTAATGTTGCATCATATACAAAAAGACTTTTTTTGATTATTCATAATTTAATAAAGGTAAAACGGATAAGCTAAAAAAAACTCTTTTGGAGGACATAAAAAAACTTTCATTAAAACAAAATGAGTTCCTGAATATGTAAAGTCAGTTGATATTTATTAGAAAAAGCCTGATAATCTTTATTTGGATTATCAGGCTTTCTTTGTGTCTGCAATGCAATTTAAAACTTTAACGCATCCATAATTCGTCGTACATCCGAAACATCCCACACTGAGATTGAGCGACTTCTAACTTGATAGTTCCCTACTGTCATTCCTGCTTTTTCAAAGATAAAACTGAAACGAATGCCATTTTCTTGAATGATTGGCAAAATATCATTGACGATTAAAATATAGTTATTGACTACTTCTTTTTGTTTTTCATTGCCAAGCGATTGCATCAGTTTATTGACTTCCTCATATTTCCAATCTCTGCGACCGTGTTTTTTATTGCTCAGTGCCGAAAACGAAATCTTACTCGCAATTTAATGTATTTTATCATCGGCGTTATCTAAAAAATGAGGCAAATCGGCAATTATTTAAGCATAATTATCAATCGTTTCTAAATATTCTTGCTTGTTAGTTCGACAACTCACTGGTATGCTTCCAGTAAAACCAAATGATAACCATGGCCATTGTATCCAATTTGCAATATTCAAGTAATCTATGTTTTAGTTCTTCCTTATGTTCCTTTGTAATAGAATTATCAAACCGAATGCGGTAAAAAGCTCTCATCGCACCTGTTCCTCCTTTCACATCCTGTGATTGAATTTCTTTTTCTTCATCTAACTCACGCATTTTAGTATTAGCAAGATTAAATAAGGTATCATAAGGATCCAATACTTGATCTTCTAAATCCTTAATAGAATACTTTTGAAAATATGGTATTTCATGAAGGAATTGATTATTGTTCCAAATAGCTGGCAATACCTTTTTGATGGATGTCTTGCCTTTCATTTCAGGATGAAAATAATGATTTAGCGTAAATGCATTCATGTCTATCAACCGACCTTCTGTTCCTAAATCCTTATCCTTAATGGTCTTTTGCAGCCAATCTTTCAGTTCAGGGTTTTGATATCCATATTCATCCATTTGATAATAAATCGTCCTTAATACTGTATTTTCATGAGTTGCCCACATTAAAGGAGTACCTGTCATTCCAATATGATTCATTAGGCTCTCGGCAAACTTGAAATTTGGAAATTCAGTGTCTGTATAAATAAATTCCTCATGTCTCGGTTGAGCTCCTGGAGCATCAATTGTATGACAAGACCATTGAAAAGCTATTAATTCAAAAGGTCTCATCCCTTTATGAAAAGGCATAGCCCCTGTATATGTTTCAAAATCAACAAAATGAAGCGGGTATTTCCAAGAATCTAGTTCCTGTTTCATATTATCAGAAATCCATTCCTGATTAGCAATCGTATTTTCATACTGAATTAATTGTCTCACATTCCTCGTTCCTATGCTGCCATCATTTTTACACAATTGTTCAGTCTGAATATCTATAAATTCATACTTTCCATTGATAATCAACTCATTTAAGTATTTGTTAGACCCAACTGTGCCACCATAGTACAAATCAAAAATACTTGGAAATTCTTTCGCACTTTTCCAACATTCAAAAAAGCCGCTGTTAAAATCTCCTGAAACGTGATATTCACATGACTTACACGATTTTGATATTTGGAAATCTTCAGCAGAAGTTTCAAGTCCATTGTTTAAAATCTTGATATACAACTCAGATTTAGCTCTGATACTTGATTCGTGTACTTTTGCTTTATCTGTGACATCAAGGTAGTTTAGAATACCTTCATTACGGAGTCTATCGATGTATTCTTTCCTGTTAGGATGATTATCAAATACAAACTCAACTTTTGGCTTCTGAAATTTACTTGTTTCTCTTGTAATTATTTCATTTGGAACTTCATATTCCTCATCCTGCGAAATAGATTTGTCAATTAACCGAAACCATCCAGCTAGACCATCAATCGAAGTCCTCATGGATTTATCAGGCATTAAAAGCAAACAAGTTATTTCGCAGTCAGGGAACACATCCTTCAAAATGGTATACTGAAATGATATATCTTGAATATACTTTTTAAGTTTAGTCGAATCTTTATTAGGATTTGTGGAATCACTTGAAGCAGATTTCACTTCAATTAATTGAATATTATTCCCATTTTTGACGAAAATATCAATTCTTGATAATCTTTGGTTAAATTCAAACGTAGGCTCAAATAGTGTTATTGAATCATGATTTTGAATATACTCTTTTGTCTTAAGTAAAGATTCAGTCGTGCTACCCGCCACTTCAATTCCTTCCGGATACAACATAGTGGCCATTTTACCAACTATGTAGCCTCCTTGAGCAAGCATCATCATGTATTCATCCGTATCATTTGATGAATTATATTTCTTTTTTTTATAAACCAGCTTTTGAACACATGATGTGGCCAACTGGAAATCAGATTTTGATAAATATTGAGGCTTTGACATTTTTTGATCTGAATGATTACAATAATTTGATACGCTGTGTAAATTATCTGAACTTATAATTAATATTGATAGGGTTTGCTCTTAAAAAAGATAGGATTCAAAAAATCAATATTTTTGTTTTACAAACCAAACATTAATTTATAAATCCCTTTAAAACAAACTTACGCTTTACTGTGCTGAAGTGCAAAAAAACTTTCAGAAGCTAGAGATATTTGTGAAAAACGACATGAACTTTTTTTTAGTTGTGCTTTTTTTAACATCAATTTTACGGAGTGACAAACTTCTAAATTTATCAGTTATTCATCGAGCTTTATAGTTGATTTTGACAAAAATAGTGTAGCCTTAGCCCAACTCAATGCAAGCAAAAAGAAATATTAGAAGAATGCAAATCGGTCAACAAGCACTTTACCTCTAATTTTAATTGTATGCAAAATCGAAAAGGCAGTATTCAAATAACAAAAACAACTTTTTTAGATTAAAAATATAATTAGGTAATTTTATTTTTATAATCAAGCCATGTATTATTTTTGAATAAACCCAAATAGACCATAAAAACCCTAACATTTCATCAATTAAAAGAAAATTATGAGAATTTATTTACTCAAAACACCAGAATTTTCAGAAGAACAGTTTCAAAATGTCTATAATTTCCTTAAGACTTTTAAGGGGCCTTTGAAGTTTTCAAAAATAAATTTAGATTTTGACAAAGAGAAGTTTCCTTTTCTATTCTATCCTTATATT
>JAFEIL010000053.1 GCA_017495105.1 Emticicia sp.
GCCTGGGGCATCAACCGCAAAGCCAAAAATATCAAATCCACAGGCAACATTAGCAACCGTAGCAGGGGCAAAAATTTTAATCGAGTCCATCAATAAAAAAAGTATGTTGTCTTTGTTTATGTTCGCCAAATTTAGTCCTTTTTATCAGAAATTTGGATTCTAAATATATAAATATTAAGTTTTTGCTAAAAAAGACTTGTAAAATTGAAAAAAAAATGTTTTTTTGTTACTTTTTACTACATTATAACTCTAAATAGTATTATACAAAAAGTTTTTTTCAAAACCCAAAAAAATCAATCAATGAACAGATTTTTATTGCCACTTCTGATTCTGCTTTGGTCTTTGTTGTACACTGGATGGTGGAACTGCAATCGTAAGCCTCTTTGTTTAGGCGAGCCCATTTCTGCCGTAGCTACTTCCGAAGTAGCCATTTCTTCTTCAGTTATTGACTCAGTAAAAATTGTAGATTCAGTAAAAGTAGTTACTCCCGAAGAGCAAATCTTGTTTGCTCCGTTAGATGTTTATTTTGCTTTAAATCAATCAGGTATCAAAAAAACGGCTGAAGTTGAAGCTTTTCTTTCGACAGCCAAAAAGTATTTTGAAAAATATCCTGACAAAAAACTCTTAATCACTGGTCATACTGATAGTGATGGTTCGGATGCTCTAAATCAACAACTTTCCGAAAGCCGTGCGAAGCAAACCAAGTCTTTCTTATTGAAAGAAGGTTTCAAGGCATCACAATTGTCTACCGAAGGAAAAGGTGAAAAAGAGCCAATCGCTCCAAATGATACACCTGATGGTAAAGCAAAGAACCGTCGAAGCACAATTAGATTGCAAGAGTAGAATATTAGATTAAGAAATTATGTAACTTTAAAAATATAAAAAAATGGAGTTTTTCAAATGTTGGTTAACAGATTTCCCTTTGGGAGTATTTCTTGGTTGTTTATTGCCACTGTTTTTTCTTTGGTTATGGCTTAGTCGTCAAATTAATCGTTGGAAAAATCATTCTGCTGAACTTCAAGATAGAATCAATTTCTTGGAAGGTGAACTTGACGCTTGTAGAAAGTCTAAAATATCGGCTTCTGTAAATGCCGACGGTAGTGGAATTATATCAACTGTTATTAGTGGAGCTGGAATTGCCGCTGGAACATTAGGTTTGGTAGGAGTTTCCCCTGCTGCATCACCCAAAAAGGATGACTTAAAGATTGTTGAGGGAATTGGTCCTAAGATAGAAGAACTATTCAACAATGAAGGCATATATACTTTTGATGAGTTGGCTGATACTTCGGTAGAAAAAATGAAAGCTATACTTGATGCGGCTGGTCCTCGTTTTCAAATCCATAACCCGGCTACATGGGCTGACCAAGCCGCTTTAGCACGTGATGGCAAATGGGACGAATTGAAAAAATGGCAAGACGCACTATATAAAGGGAAGGCCTAATATTTATAGTAAATGCTAGCCGACTTTACCATTTCGATGATTAATGTTTCGTTAATAAACTAACAAAAAGTCTCTCCGAGAAATTGTGGAGACTTTTTTGTTAGTTTAAAAATGGCTTTTTGAAAAAAAATGCCGTGATTCGCACACAAATTAATTTTGAATAGGTAAAAATTAATTCAATCATTCCGAACGGGCAGCGTTCCACTTCAATTATTCAGAATTTAATGACACGTATAGCTATCTTTGCGTCGGGTTCGGGAAGTAATGCCGAACGAATTACAACTTATTTTGCTGATAAAGAATCAGTTAGTGTTGAAATGTTTTTATCAAATAATCCTATTGCCGGCATTATTGAACGTGGACGTAGACTGGGAATTCCAACCGTTTTATTCGATAAAAAAACTTTTTCTAAAACTAATAAAATCGTCAATTTACTGCAAAATCAACAAATCGACTTAGTTATTTTGGCTGGTTTTCTTTGGCTTATTCCAGAAAATTTAGTCAGAGCCTTTCCGAATAAAATTATTAATATTCATCCTGCACTGCTTCCAAAATATGGTGGAAAGGGAATGTGGGGGCATTTTGTGCATGAAGCTGTTGTTGAGGCTGGTGAAATAGAATCTGGCATAACAATTCATTTTGTAAACGAAAATTATGACGAAGGAAAAGTGATTTTTCAAGCAAAATGTGAGGTAGATTCTACAGATACGCCAGATGAAGTAGCTCGAAAAGTACAAGCACTCGAACATGTCCATTTTCCAGAAGTGATTGAAAAGATAATTGCAAATATGTAGAAAAAATATCGGGACTATATGAAGTAATTTATACGCACTAAACTAAATAAGTGAAAATTTTATCCTGTTTCGTAGTCATAAAAGCCTCTGTTTGAATCGTTTTTGTATGCTTTAACAGATTTTACAGAATGACAAGAGCTTACAGGAACTTAGTTTACATTGTATTTGAAATCATTCAATATTTATAACAAATGCCACTTTTATCAATAAATTCTCAATATAAGCCACCTAAATGGCAATTTAATGCCCATATTCAGACAATTTACCCAAGTCTTTTTCGTAAAATCCCTGTCAATTATAAGCGTGAACGAGTAGAACTATTTGATGGTGATTTTATAGATTTTGATTGGTCGATTACAGCAAAAACCCGTGGCAAAAAACTGGTAATAGTTACACATGGGCTTGAGGGGGATTCTACTCGCCACTATGTGACAGGCATGATAAAGAAATTTAATGATAACGGCTATGATGGTTTAGGTTGGAATTGTCGTAGTTGTAGTGGAGAAATGAATCGTTTGCCACGTTTTTATCATCATGGCGATGTCGATGATATTCGTTTTGTGGTTAATTATGCAATCAATACCTACAAATACGAAGAAGTCGTTTTGGTTGGATTTAGCATGGGTGGAAGCATGACAATTAGGCTTTTAGGGCAAAATCCAGAGTTGCTTCCATTACAAATAAAGTTTGGAATAGCAGTTTCGGTGCCACTTGATTTGTATACTTCGGTTTATGAACTTTATAAACCAGGCCGCAGGTTTTATATGAAACGTTTCATCAAGAAATTAGGTGCAAAAATTAAAGAGAAGTCAACACAACATCCTGATAATAAATTAGTTAGTTATGAAGGATATGAGCAAATTGAAAATTTTGAGCAGTTTGATAGTCGTTATACCGCTCCAATGTTTGGGTTTAAGAATGCCCATGATTTCTATAAACAGGCAGCTGCCAAGCCATTTTTGAAGTCAATAAAAGTGCCAACCTTGATAGTCCAAGCCATCAACGACCCATTTTTGTCGCCCGAGTGCTTAGATTTAGGAGATGCCGAAAATAACCCAAATGTTAGTTTACAATTATTAAAATTTGGTGGACATGTAGGTTTTATGCTGCCAAACTCAAACGAAACTTGGGTTGAATGTCGAGTGATTGAGTTTATAAACGAGCTTAAGAATTTATAAAAAGAGGACAAATGTGCTCTTTTTATAA
>JAFEIL010000431.1 GCA_017495105.1 Emticicia sp.
TTTATCATCATATTTAGGTTATACGCTCGTACAAGGTAGTGATTTATTAGTGAGAGATGGCTTTGTCTGGCTAAAATCGATTGATGGTTTGGAGCGTGTAGACGTAATTATCCGTCGAGTGGATGACGAATGGTGTGACCCACTCGAACTCCGACAAAATTCACTTTTGGGAGTTCCAGGTTTACTGCAAGTGATGCGAATGGGAAATGTAGCGGTTGTAAATCCCCCCGGTGCTAGCGTTGTCGAAAACTACGGCATGATGGCTTTTATGCAAAATGCTTGTAAATTTTTGCTTGATGAACCTTTACAGATGAATTCGGTAGCCACTTGGTGGTGCGGACAAAGCAAGGAGCTGAACTTCGTACTTAGCAATTTACACCGACTAATAATCAAAAAAGCCAATCGTAAACAAGGTTTTAAGTCACTTTATGGGCGACAAATGAGTAAGGAGGATTTAGAAAAGCTTCGTCAGATGATTTTGAAAAATCCGAAAGATTTTGTGGCTCAAGAAGAGGTAAGTCTTTCTACAACTCCATCGTTTATTGATGGGAAATTAGTTCCACGTTTTGCCGCTATCCGAACTTTTTTGGTATCGGATGGCAATGATTATAAAGTCATGCAAGGTGGACTTACTCGTAGTTCGCCTATAAAAGATAAGTTTGTAATCTCAAATCAACTGGGTGGTTTATCGAAAGACACTTGGATTGTTACTGATACCCCAACTGAACATTACGAACGCATAGTTATACGTAAAACGTCAAATAATCAGCATAATAACTCGCTTACAAGTAGAAATGCCGAGAATTTATTTTGGGTTGGACGCTTATTTGAGCGAACAATGGCATTGACGAGTTTCTTGAAAATTGTACTTGACCGACTCAACGAAAACGTAAATGATAAAGCTAAAAAACAACAAGAATATTTGGTGGTTTTGTTTAAATCAATCACTCACCTGACAAAGACTTATCCAGGATTTGCGGAAGAAGTAGATGACTCGATTTTTGAAAATCCTGAACCCGAACTTTTTAGTTTAATCAATAATGGTAAAAAAGCAGGTTCTGTTGCTTATGACATTCAATCGTTTTTGCGAACTTCTAACCAAGTAAGCGATAAATGGAATGCCGATACTCGTCGAATTTTGAACCTAATTGAAGATAATTTACAATCGCTCAGAAATTCACATAGTATCAATCAAGTAAGCCACAGTTTGGATAAACTTTATACGCGACTTTTTGCTTTTTATGGCAATATTTTCGAGACACTACCGCGTGATAGTGGTTTTTATTTGCTAGAAGCCGGTAAAAATATTGAACGAATTTTATCACTTGTTTCCGTACTTCGATCGGCTTTTAGCTTCAAAAATAATGATGAAGTAGAAACCGTTTTGATGGAAGCTGTTTTAGAAAACCATCATTTATTGGCACAATATCGCTATATTTATAAATCCCATTGGAGTTTGGTAGCTGTACTAAATATGGCTTTCTTGGAAACCAATTTACCTTATACCTTATCCTATTTGCTCGATGCTTTATCGAGTTGTTTATCGAAATTACCAAAAAACATTGACTCAAATCGGCTAAACATTGCCGAACGAACAGTTTTAGAAGCCATGACTCTTGTAAAACTTTTCGATGCCGAAAGCATGATAAAAGCTGATGAAGAAACACAATATCGTACGGAACTCGATAAGACTTTAAAACAAGTTTATGACTTAATTTCAAAAGTAACGAGTAATCTTGCGAGCCTTTATTTCAATCATTCGGTGATGCAACATTCATTTTTAGACACCATTGAAAAAATAAATTCAGATGAAATATAAGCTAAGGCATCAAACCGTCTATACTTATGTAAATCCTGTTGATAATTACCAAAGTGTGCTTTGTTTAAAGCCTCTATCGCTGCCTACCCAATTCTGTCACAAATTTGATTTAGCGATTGAACCACAGCCAAACAAGGTCTATCCTCGAAAAGACTTTTTTGGTAATACTCAGCATTATTTTTCTTTGCATGCCTCGCACAAAGTATTAAAAGTAATAGCTTCGAGCGAAATTGAGATTTTGCCAAAAAATCTAGCTAAAATCAGTCCAATTACGTGCGAGGAAGCCAAAATGAAATTTCAAAATGATAATGCTCTAAAGATTGAGGTTTTGCAGTATCAACTACCCAGTAAGTTTATCAATTGGGACGATGAAATTAAGACTTTTGCAGAAACTTGTCTTTCGCCCAATATGCCACTTTTTGAGGGAGTGAGTAAACTTTCATCCAAAATTTTTCATGAATTTCAGTTTAAATCTGGTTTTACAAGTGTCAATACGCCACTAAAAACTATTTTGAAAGAACGAAAAGGTGTTTGCCAAGATTTCTCACATTTATCCATTGCATGCTTGCGAAGTGTTGGTTTAGCAGCACGTTATGTGAGTGGCTACATAGAAACGATTCCGCCAAAAGGAAAGCCAAAATTGCAAGGCTCAGATGCTTCCCACGCTTGGATTTCGGTTTATATTCCTGAAATGGGTTGGTGCGAATTTGACCCAACTAATAACCTAATTCCGAGCGATAAGCATATTATTACAGCCTATGGCCGAGATTATGCCGATGTTGCACCACTTAAAGGAATTATTTTTAGTTCTGGAGAGCATAAAGTGGCGGTTGAAGTTGATGTGATTCGAGGAGAGTGAACCCGTAAAGAAATGAGAGAAACCGAACACCTAATTTTACGACCATTAACTTACGAACAGTTAGTTAAATATAGTAATTTAGATTATTCATTGGAAGAAGAACTTAATCTTGAAAAATCGCCAAGAAGTATTACCCCCGAACTCCGTGAAGCTCTTGACTATGGCATTATTCCAAATGTGGCAGATGAGCAGCAAAACTATCTTTTCTCGACGCTTTGGACAGTGATTTTGAAAGAAAACAACAAAATGATTGGTGATTTGTGCTTCAAAGGTGAACCCAACATTGATGGAGAAATCGAAATAAGCTACGGAACACATTTTGAGTTTCGAAGAAAAGGCTATATGACTGAAGCCGTTGGCGAAATGCTTAAATGGGCAAAAAAGCAATCGAATGTAATGAAAGTTTTAGCCTACAGCGAGAAAAACAATGTTTCCTCGCAGCGTGTGCTAAGAAACAATGGTTTTTTTCAGATTAGTGAAGCCAATGGCATTGTTTATTGGGAGATTCGGGTGAGATGAAAAACCTTCATTACCCAACAACCATGAAATATAATTAGCCTTCAAAAGAGATTAATTCAACACTACTTTCACCACAACTGGCTGATGGTCAGATGGATACCGTTGCTCAAACGAGTCAGTCAAGACGCCATATTTCATCACGCTTACTTGCTTACTCGTAAAAATATAATCAATTCTGTTTTTCAAAGGAGCATCAAATTTAAAGCCGTTAAATGTTCCTTCTGGACCATAAGCTGGTGTTTGTGACACTTGTTTTGAATCGCTCAATAAGGTTTGAATGTGCTGAATCTGCTCGGTTTCGGGCGTAGAATTAAAATCACCTGTCAAAATTACGCTTGCATTTTTAGCAATTTCTTGGATTTTCTTCACCATCAATTTTCCTGACTCACGACGTGCCACAACTCCTTGGTGGTCGAAATGCACATTGAAAACATAAAACGTCTTTTTGGTGATTAAATCTTTAAATTTTGCCCACGAACAAATACGATTACAGCAAGTTGCATCCCAACCTTTAACTGGCACGTCGGGGGTTTCGCTCAACCAAAAATCACCAGATTCTACAACTTTAAAGCGAGATTTACGGTAAAAAATCGAAGAATGTTCTCCGCCTTGTTTACCATCATCACGACCGTTGCCAAGAAAAGCAAAATCTCCCATTTCGGCAATATCATCAAGTTGGCCACGCAGGCCTTCTTGGATTCCAAAAATATCAAACTCATGAAAACGAAGTAAGCCTTTCACTAATTCTTTTCTATTTGGCCACGAATTGACACCATCATTTGAGGTATTATATCTTAGGTTATAAGAAGCGATGGTAATTGGTGTTTTTTTCTGGGCAAAAAGCCCTCCTGCCCCCAGCTTGGGAGTTAAAATAATTAGAAGAAATAGTATACTTTTTTTCATTTTTTTAAGCTTTTGTAGTAGTTTTATTTTACAAAAGTAGGACAATTTATGAAAACTTTAAATGCCTATCGAATTAAGATATTTTTAGCAGATTATTACTCACATTTTCTATTTTTGTATTCTCAAACCTTATTCAATTAACATATCAAATGAAAAAAAACCTTGCTGTTATATTTCTATTTTTTTTAGTTCCCGCCTTGTGGGTTAGTATGCTTTTTGCACAAACTCCTCAACCTTATGGCGTAACACCTTCTGCCGACCAAATAAAATGGCATAATATGGAATACTATGCCTTTATCCACTTTGGCCCGAATGCATTTACAGACAAAGAATGGGGCGATGGCACCGAAAAAGTAGAAATTTTCAATCCTACTCAACTCGACTGCCGTCAATGGGCAAGAATCTGTAAAGCCGCTGGAATGAAAGGAATCATACTTACAGCAAAACACCACGATGGTTTTGCTTTATTTCCAAGTAAATATTCGACACACACTGTCAGAGAATCGAAATGGAAAAATGGCAAAGGTGATATTTTAAAAGAATTATCGGCAGCTTGTAAAGAATATGGCTTAAAAATGGGACTTTATATTTCGCCTTGGGACAGAAATCACCCAACTTATGGAACTCCCGAATACAACCAAGTTTATGTAAATATGCTCAAAGAAATCACAACTCAATATGGAGATTTATTTGAAGTTTGGTTTGATGGAGCCAATGGTGAAGGCCCAAATGGAAAACGCCAAATATATGATTTTCCTTTATTTAATAAAACCGTAAAAACTTACCAACCTCACGCTTTGATTTTTAGCGATGCTGGCCCTGATATTCGTTGGGTAGGCAATGAAAAAGGCTTTGCGGGCGAAACCTGTTGGGCAACTATTAATGGTAATCAACTTTTTCCTGCGTATGATAAACCTGCTCACCTCAATGTGGGTGACGAAAAAGGCACGCACTGGATTCCAGCTGAATGCGATGTTTCTATTCGCCCAGGTTGGTTTTACCATAAAAATGAAGATAATAAGGTAAAAACCGATAAAGATTTAATGAATATTTGGAATAAATCGGTTGGACGTGGTTCAAATTTATTATTGAATATTCCAGTTGATAGTCGTGGGTTAATACATGAAAATGATGAAAAATCTTTGATGGATTTCAAGAAAATGAGAGAGACTTATTTCAAAAACAACCTTTTATCTTCTGGAAATTTCACTAAGAATTTCAGTAAAGACACTTACGATATTATACTTACAAAGCCACAAACTTTCAATTGTTTTGTGGTGCAAGAAGATATTCGTTATGGGCAGAGAGTGAAGAAATTTTATATTCAAGCAAAAAACAATGGTGAATGGAAAAACCTCACTTTTGCAACAACAATTGGTCACAAAAGAATCGTTTATTTCCCGACAACAACTGCCAAAGAACTCCGAATTGTTTTTGATGAGGCTTTCGCCAAACCAATTATTTCAAACGTAGCTTTGTATAATACGCCTGAGTAATTGATATTGCTAAATTTTACTAATTTAAGGAGTTTTAAGGTAATTTGAAGCTCCTTTGTTTTTCCTTAATTTAAATAAAACAGAAATTCAACTGAAAGAAAATACCTTTAAAACTCAAACTTCGAGATCAATAAACAATGAAAAAACTCCTCCTTTTATTTGCTTCAGTTGTCGTTTTGGCGGCTTGTCAAAATAAAACTAAAACTACGACCACAGAAACTACCTCAGCAGAAATAAAAGTTGATAGTGTAACTTATAGCCTAGAAACACCGCCTAAAATCACAAAAGATGGAGATACCGTTTTTACAACTTTTAGCGTAAAATATCCAAAATTAGTGGGTGGTAATGAAACGGTAATCAGCAAAATTAATGCTCAAATTGAGCAATTGGTAAAAGACCAAACTTTTAGTATGAATGATACCGTACAAACAACAAAAACAGCAACAATTGAAAGCCTTGCCGAAGGTTTTGTGAGAGAATTTGAAGATTTAGCGGCCGAAAATGAAGATAGACCTCTCATGAGCTGGGATTATGATGGTTCTGGTGATACCCTTTTGATTTCGTCTAAAGTAATTTCTATTTATTACCAAGTTTATTCATTTACAGGCGGGGCTCATGGAAATTCTAGCATCACTTATATGAATTTTAATGCTCAAACTGGCGATTTACTCAAACTTACCGACATGGTTTCGGACACTATATCTTTGAAAAAAATGGCAGAATTAAAATTTGAGAAAACGCAAAAAGAGTTTGCCAAAGACAATGATTTTGAATACGACCGAACAAGTTATTTTTGGGAAAAACCATTTTACCTGCCTGCCAATATCGCAGTCACAAAAACTGGACTACTTTTTATGTATAATCCTTATGAGGCAGCGGCTTATGCACTCGGCTCAATCAGTTTTGAATTAACTTGGCAAGAATTAAGTACAATTGCGAAGACTGAAATTAGGTAAAGTATTTCAATCTCCAACGCAATGTAAAATACTCACTATCAGTGCCATAGACAAATCAGCTAATAAAAAAGGCTTTCAAAATATAGTTTTGAAAGCCTTTTTTAAATTAAGTAATCTTTATGTGCGGTCGGCCGAATGTGACTACCACTCACATTCAGTACCTAACCAATCGTAACCTGATTCGATTGGCTGGCCATCAGGAGGTGTAAGTGCATTTGACGAAATCACCACTTCTGGATTTTCTTCAAACTGCTTAATTTTCAACAAAGTAAGTCTTGCAAAACCTCCTCCGTCATATATTTTTCCCGATACCCATGTCTTAATATCATCAATTGCTGCGTAAGCATTCATTCGAACCTCTGAAGCAGTTTCTTTATTATTGGCTAATTTCATCAAATGGTCGAGGTATTGCATAGCCACCATTCGGTCGATTTGGGCATAATAACTCACATTATCAACCATTTCAGGCTTCTTCCACAGCTTTTTATTCATTTCTTTCGTTATTTCCGAGAAAGTTGGCAAATCAGCTTTCAATACTCGTTGGCTCACGAGTCTCGAACAACGCTCTGGGTTTAGAATCATTCTCAATGTCAAGCCAGCTGCTGCCTCGGCCGGAGCAAGCGGGTCGAATGCAAGACCTGTATGACGTTTGAAAGTCTCTCTTGGATTCGCATCAAATCTAAATGCACGTGGTGGAATCATTTTCAAAATATGCTCAGGAACAGCCAAAAACTGCGGAGTAAGTGTACCCATCAACACATTAAACGCCTCACGTTGTTTGGCGGCAGATACAGGCTCATAAACTACTTGACCATCACCACGCAAAGCAAAATTATAATCTGCCCCCCCCAAAACCTTAGAAGCTGCTTCTACCTGAAAACGATGAAACATATACATTGGAACCAAAACCTCCTCTAAGTTGGCCATTGGAGTCGATTTTGTAATTTTCTTTTCTGTAAAATTTTGTAACGCAATTTTACGTAATTCCATCACTCTTTTCAACTCACTTGTGGCATCTGCACCATTATCCCATAAATGTGTGTTTGGGCTAACAGAACCCTCTGGACGTGCATCTTGGTCTGTTAGGAAGCGTAAACCTTTGCGAAGTGTATTTTGTACAATTTTCTCCAACTCAACTTTTTCGTTGACAGTTGCAGGAAAATCTTGATAACCCCAAATGATTGAGGCTTTATCATAATCACCAATTCCCATAGCGTAGGCACGAGAAAGGTCAAATTTACCATTGGCATAATCAACCAAAGGATGCGGATAATCCATCACAGAAGCACGACCTGCCGTACTCGAAATATAATTATGTGGTAAGCCTAATGTATGTCCAATTTCGTGTGCCGCCAACTGTTTTAAACGTTCGAGCGACATTTGCATAATTTCTTTTACTTTCGATGTGTCGCTCTCATAATTACCCAAGAATCCTTGAGCAATCAAAAAATCTTGGCGAACACGTAACGAACCGAGTGTAACTTTTCCTTTTAAAATCTCTCCCGTACGTGGGTCAATAATACTCGCACCATACGACCATCCACGAGTACTACGATGCACCCATTGAATCAAATTATAGCGAATATCCATTGGGTCAGCATCGGCAGGTAAGAGTTTTACTTGAAAAGCATCTTTGTAACCAGCAGCCTCATAAGCTTGATTCCACCAAGAACCACCTTCCATCAATGCCGAACGAATGGGTTCAGGAGCACCAGGATCCATATAATAGATAATTGGCTTAACAGCCTCACTTATCATCGAAGTTGGGTCTTTTTTCTGCAAACGATGTCGAGAAATATATCTTTTTACAATTGGCTCACTGATAGGTGTAGCATAATCAAAATATTCAATGCCACCATAACCAATTCGTGGGTCATATTCTCTTGCCTTAAATTCATTTTTTGATAAATCTGGTAATTCTACAAAAGAATGATGCTGATTCATGGTTACGATTGAAGCCGTTGGCACAACATCACGGAGGTATTGTCCTGCATTTTCGCCCGTAAGTGTAATAGTCATTTCAAATTCTGTATTCTTTGGAAAACTTTTACAATTTGGCAAAAAAACGGTACTTCTTGTAGCATCAAAACGAAAAGTTCCCTGCCTTGTACGAGCAATATCTTGGACAGCACCTACGGCATCTTGCAATAAGAATGGAGTTAAATCAACCAAAACTTTGCCATTGCTTTCAGCTTTTACATCGAAACCAAAATGTACTGACTTGGCAAAAGATTCTTCAACAGCACGGCGTTCAAGTGGGTCGTTTGAAATGGCACGATAGGCATAATTTGGCTCTACCATTAATACTTTATTCCCTGTTCTCTGAAACTTCACTACATGTTCTTGCCCCAAACGGCCACGGTCGAGACCAATATCATTTGAGCCAACTCCTTGAGCTAGCGAAGGATAATAGAGCAATTCAGTCTCGAATTTTTCAATTTCGAGCCAAATTTTATTTTCTTTGGCATTCCAATAAAAAGTCAAAAAGCCTTCTTTTTTTTCCATCCCAGCCGTGAAGGCATCGATGGTTTTGAGTTCCTGCGAAAACGCTAACGAACTGAGACTAAGAAAGATTAAAGTTTTGATGAAGTGTTTTTTCATTGAATTCTATGGTTTGGTTTGATTAGTAAAATTGACAGGTTACAAACCTGCCCTACAATTTAATTTTTATACTTCTTCTCCCCTGCCCTAATTTCAGTATTGATGAAGTTTTCTTTTGGCGGAATCGGGCAAATGAAACTTTCATTATAAGCACAATAAAAATTATGGGCATTGTTGAAGTCAATTTCTAATTTATCGTCTTTTAATTTATCTTTCGGAATATTGATAAAACGCCCACCACCATAGGTTTCTTTTCCGCTAGTTAAATCTCTAAATGGAAACAAAAAATATTCGCCTTCATCAAAAACATTTACTGTGAACGTTTTTCCATCAACAGAAAAATTGGCCGTTCCTGCTTTTTTGATTTCGGTTTGTGTGCTGTCAGTCATTAAAATCATTCCTTTTCCTGCACTTTCAGCCTTAAAATCAGCATCAACGATAAAATTTTTATCAGCTTCAAAATATTTTATTCCCGAAAAATCTTTGATTGAGGCGATAGGAGAATCGTTTTCACTCATCAAATTTTTTAAAAATGTTTCACGTTGTTTTTTTATGGTATCGACATAACTTTCTGACCCACTCAATGAGTAAAATATAATTCCGAAAATACCAAGTACAATTATTACTAAAAAAACTTTGTTTTTAAACATATTTACAAGGTTTGTATGTTATTAAATTAAAAGGATATAATCCATTCGCTAAGTTAGTAAATTTAACAAAAAACTATTCTTTTTCCGATCTTAATTTCCGTTATTCGTAGCTTAAAATTTGATAATTATGTTTACAGGAATCGTAGAGGCAACCGCCCGAGTAGTAGATATCCATGCCGAAGGAACAAATCTTACTTTTACATTCGAATCAAACATCGCCAATGAACTCAAAATTGACCAAAGTGTGTCGCACAATGGCGTTTGTTTGACGGTTGTTAGTTTAGGCGAAACTACGGTCGGCGGTCAACAGTCAACAGTGAGTAGCGAGCAAGATATTCATTCATCGTTCACCATTAATCATTCAACATTTTACAAGGTCACAGCCATTGACGAAACACTCCGAAAAACAAACCTAGGCAAACTAAAGATTGACGATAAAGTTAATTTAGAACGTTGTATGCCCGCCAACGGGCGTTTTGATGGACATATCGTACAAGGTCACGTTGACCAAACGGGTGTATGTACCGGCATTGAAGATCAAAATGGAAGTTGGTTGATTTCGTTTGAATACGATGCGAGAAATAATAATATTACGGTAGAAAAAGGCTCAATTTGTATCAATGGCGTGAGTCTGACGGTTGTAAACTCAAAAGATAATGGATTTAGCGTAGCCATTATTCCATATACTTGGGAACATACCAATTTTCATCAGTTAAGTGTTGGTAGTATAATAAATCTCGAATTTGATATTCTGGGAAAATATATGCAAAAGATTTTGGCAAGGAAGTAAGTCTTTGAGGCACAACGTAGCAAAGGTACAGAGGAACAAAGATTACAAATACCATTATCAAGGACACTGATAATGGAAAAATCATAAACAACAAAGAGGAAACGATAAAGCTTCCTCTTTGTTGTTATTTACTTATATACTATGAGACTTTGTAACTTTGCACCTCTCTTATCTTTCGGCTATAGGTACAAACGGACGTGAAGTTGCACCAGTGTAAATCTGACGTGGACGACCGATTGGCTCTTTGTTAGCTCTCATTTCTTTCCATTGTCCAATCCAACCTGGCAGACGACCCAATGCAAACATTACGGTAAACATATTAGTTGGAATTCCTAAGGCACGATAAATAATACCTGAGTAGAAATCAACGTTAGGATATAATTTTCTTGAAACGAAATAATCATCGTGCAAAGCTGCTTCTTCTAATCCTTTTGCGATTTCAAGAACTGGATCGTTTACACCTAATTTTGTTAGGATATCATCAGCCGCTTTTTTGATAATTTTGGCACGTGGGTCGAAGTTTTTGTAAACTCTGTGTCCAAAGCCCATCAATCGGAAACCTGAATTCTTGTCTTTTGCCTTATTCACAAACTTCATCACATCACCGCCATCAGCTTTGATTTCTTCAAGCATTTCAATTACCTCTTGGTTTGCTCCACCATGAAGTGGGCCCCAAAGTGCCGAAATACCTGCTGAAATTGATGAGTACAAATTTGCTTTCGACGAACCAACCAAACGTACTGTCGAAGTTGAGCAGTTTTGTTCATGGTCAGCATGAAGAATCAATAATTTATTTAATGCAGCCGAAACAACAGGGTCAACATGATAGTCTTCCACCGGAAGCGAAAACATCATTTGTAAGAAGTTTGAGCAGTAATCTAATGAATTTTTTGGGTAATTGATTGGGTGTCCGTGCGATTTTTTGTAGCACCAAGTGGCTAATGTTGGGAATTTAGCCAATAAACGAATGATGTGTGTCTCAGTACGATCTGGAGCTTTTTCATCATACGAATCAGGATAAAAACCACTCATTGCACTTATCAATGACGACATCACGCCCATTGGGTGAGCATTCACTGGGAAGCCGTTGAAGATTCTACGCATATCTTCGTTCACGATTGTGTGTGTTCGAATATCATACTCAAATTTATTATATTGCTCAGTTGTTGGCAACTCGCCATAGATTAATAAATAAGCAACCTCCAAAAAGTTGGCTTTTTCAGCAAGGTCTTCAATCGAGTAGCCACGATAATGTAAAATTCCTAATTCGCCATCCAAAAACGTAATAGCACTTTTTGTGACACCAGTATTTTTGTAACCGCTATCAATAGTAATATAGCCTGTTTCGTCGCGAAGTTTTGCAATGTCGATTGCTTTTTCGCCTTCTGTACCCTCAATTGTAGGATATTGGTAAGATTTACCATCAAGTATTATTTCTGCTGTACCAGCCATAAGAAACATTAAAGATTATGCGGATTGCCGCTCAGCGGATTGCCGCCCAGCAGATTTACGCCTGTTTGTTTTATTGAAATTCGCTGATGAATTGTTTTGTTAATTCGATGACAATATTAATAAAAAAACTGCAAAAACCATCAATAACCAAAAAATATTTGTTACAACAACAATAATTTAATATACGGTTTTTTGATTATCATATTATTTTGCAATTATAGATACTTTTATAACTTATACAACCTTTTCGAGGGATAAAAAGTTTGCTTAATTTTCATAGAAAATAATAATTTCAGTTTTTAACAATTGATTGCTCAATCTTGCCAATTAAGTGGTCTTTTGGCGGTGCGATAAGGACTTTCTTTACAAACAGCACATTCGGTATCAAATGGATATGTGATTAGACCAATGCTATATGGTGGTAAACTTAAATTATTTCTCTGAATAAAAACCGCTTTCTGAGTAACAGCCGATACTTGAAAATAGCCCAACATTGGTTTGGTAGCATCTGTTAGATTTTTGATATTACCTTTAATCATTGCAGGGGCAGTATCAAAAATTCCTCCTGAATTATTGGCTTGTGCCTTTACATTCGACCAAAAAAGGTAAGCTTCTTTACTCAAACTCATCTGTTCGATAAGCATATAAAATGGCGTTGTATCATCATATGGAATCTGACCAATGTTTTGTTTGGCAAGTGTACGTCCATTGACAAGCTTATCAGACGCCACATTTACACAACCCAAGCATTGCGTAATATTCCAACAATTTTCACAACATTTTCTTAAATAACGCACTGGTGGGTCGGTGCGTGGCACGGTATAAACTTCGCAAAAACCTGCTTTTTGGTAATTTTTCCACGTCCACCGATAATAATCTCCTTCGGTAGCGGAATCTTTTACATCAACAAAAACATTAAACATGCCTCGATACTGCGGGCGAGGCGTGGTGGTAAGTTTGAATTCGGTATAAACTTTATCAATAGCAGGCGAAGTCCGCATTGGCTCAGCATTACTGGCAAATTCTACCCCATCACTGGTGCGTACGTGAAGCGTATAAGCATTGCCCACTTGTCCACGAAAACCATCGGGTGTACTGAATTGTCCACGATTCAAATCAGTTAAGTCTGTTCTTATGCCTTTAGCATCAATTATCCAAACTTTTGCGGCATTTACGTATTTATCAAAAACACTTTCTTTGCTGTTATAACCTGCCGTAAAACTTAATACAAAATAATGTGGACCAGGTTGGTCAGTCAATGTACCTTCAAAAACGATTGAGGGGGTACCTCCAACGAGTTTTGGGTCAAACTCATCGACACAGGCGATAAGAATAAAAAGTAATATGGAAGCCAGTAATAAAGAGACTTTTTTCATTGATGAGAAATTTAACATGCTCATTAAAACTTAAAGTTATACGAAATTGATGGAATCATTGAGCCTAAGATTGATAATTTATAAATATCAACTTTGTTATAATATTGTGCATATCGAGACTTCGTTCGGAAAAATACCGAGTAAGCATTGCGAGTATTGAGGGCATTATAAATCGAAAAATTCCAACTACCTTTAAATTTCTTAGTTTTATAAGGGTCAGCATCAATATTCATCGCAAAATCAAGGCGTACATAATTCGGAATATTTGCTTGGTTACGGTTGGCATAATATGGCACAACCAAACCACCTACATAAAATTTAGCGGCAGGATAAGTAATCGGCCGACCTGTACTAAAGGTAAAGTTAGTAGAAAATGAAATTCGCTTAGTTGCCTGATAACTTGCGATGAGGTTAAAAATGTGAGGTTTATTATAATTTGGCGAAAAATACTCACCGTTATTGATAGTTTCTTCCTCAAATTTGCTTTTCACCAAAAACTGCGTTTGCGAATAAGTATAACTCATCCAACCTGTAAGTAAGCCAATGTTTTTCTTTACATAAAGTTCAGCACCGTAAGCACGGCCTATTCCTTGCAGAATCGACGCTTCGGGGAATTTATCAAGCAAGAGGTTTGAGCCATCTTTATATTCAGCAACGTTGGTGAGTTTCTTATAAAAAAACTCAATCGAAGCTTCAATTTTATTATCTTTTAGATTTTGAAAATATCCAATCGAAATTTGGTCAGCAATTTGGGGTTTGACATAATTATCAGCCGATTTCCAACGAGCAGTAGGTAAAGCGGCCGTAGTATTTGAAATCAACTGAATGTACTGAATCATTCGATTTAAACTAAGCTTAATGGAAGCATTATCATTCAACGAATATTTGGCCGAAAAACGAGGCTCAATTCCACCATAACTTTTCATGACTGAACCTTTGGCATTAAACATAGAGTCAGTCAAGGTTTCAATACTTTTGGGTAGCCCGTCACGATAATTATAAGTATAGCCCGTTCCACGATTCATAAAAAATGAGTATCGAACGCCCACCAAAACCGAAAATTTCTTATTAAAATCATATTCATCATTGATGTAAATAGCTGATTCTAAAGCACTTTCATTACGAAGTGTCAAAGGATTTATCTGCGAGTTAGCATTATTTGGGCTCAATTTTCCTGGCTGAATCTGATAGTCGATTGTGCTTACACCAAAATCAATTTTTTGTTTTGCTGAAGGTAAATAGTTAAAATCGGCTTTAAAGTTTTTATAAACAATATTTGATTCCAAACGAAACGCCAAAACTGAATCTGGATTGATAATATTGGCATCGTAGCGACTATACACACCTACGATTTTGGAAGTAAGTTTTGTACCAAACGAGTGCACCCACGATAGCGTGCCATTGGTAGTTCGCCAATTGAAAAGCGAGGAAGAAGCATTGACTTCGAGATTTGCGAGCGAGTCGCCTGCTACTTTAAATTTATCAAAACCTGTGAAGCCAGTTAAAGCAATTTTGTCTTTTTTTGTGGGGCGAAACTCTAGTTTTGTGGTAATATCATAAAAATCAGCCTCGGTATTCTTAATATTTTGTTGGGGAAGTAGCTTAAACAAATAGCCAACGTAAGAAAAACGACTGGCAACAAAGAAGGAAGCTCGGGAGTCGCCACTCTTGTCTTTAATAATCGGAGCCTCAATCATCAATCGACTACTTACAAGCCCAATTCCACCTTGTCCTGAAAACTTCTGAGCATTAGCATCTCTTAGATTTATATTCAAAACCGAAGCAGTACGCCCGCCATACTGTGCAGGAATACCGCCTCGATAAAAATTTATATCACGCAAAGCATCGGGATTAAACACCGAAAAGAAACCCATCAAATGAGAAGCATTAAATACAGGAGCGTTATCCATCAAAATAAGATTTTGGTCGATATTTCCTCCACGTACATTGAAGCCAGAAGCCCCCTCTCCTACGCTTGCTACCCCTGGCAACGAAAACAAACTTTTGATAATATCAAGCTCGCCAAGTAATGTGGGGAGTTTTTTCATATTCCTGATACTCAGATTCGTCACACCAGTTTCGAGCCGCTTGACATTCTGTGAAGCACTATTCGCCGAAACGACAACTTCGTCTAAATCATTGGCCTTTTCGTCCATGATTAAATCAACCATCAAGTTATTATTTATATCTATTCGTTGATGTTTCGTGAAAAAACCTTGATAACTAACCGTAATATTAAACGTACCTTTCGGCACTAAAACTTGGTAGCGACCAAGTGTATCAGAAAGTGTACCATAGCCTGTTTCGTCTACGTAGATAGCGGCCCTTGGCAGTGGTTTTTCATTGCTACTTTGTCGGATTACTCCCGAAAGTGTAAATTTTCGTTGTGCATAAGTTACTGATAATGAGAAATTCAGAAAGAACAATAGAAAACTAATACTCCCAAATATAGTTTTTTTCATATTTTTTTGATGCTGTTTTTACTGAATAATTAAAATATTCACATATTCAAAATGGGCGGCGTTCCGCACCCCTCATTCAGCGGAATACCGCCAGCTCATTTAGATTTACTCAAATCTCAAGTGCTTCACCGATTCGCCAGAGTTTGCCAATTCGTTCAACGAATCTATTCCGATTTGTAAGTGTTTTTCTACATAATTCCCTGTTACTTTCTTGTCACTTTCTTCGGTCTTCACTCCGTCAGGAATCATCGGATTATCTGATACTAACAATAACGCACCATGCGGAATCGCATTGACAAAACCAACGATAAAAATTGTAGCGGTTTCCATATCAATGGCCATTGCACGAAGTTCCCGCAAATAATCTTTGAAAGTCTCGTCATGTTCCCACACTCGACGATTAGTAGTATAAACCGTGCCAGTTTGATAATCTAACTCGTGTTTTTTAATCATTGAGCTAACTGCTCTTTGCAAGCGAAAAGAGGGTAATGCTGGAATTTCGGGACGAGCATAATCATTACTTGTTCCTTCGCCTCTGATTGCGGCAATCGGAAGTATTAAATCACCAAGTTTGGTTGATTTCTTCAAACCGCCAACTTTACCTAAGAAAAGAACTGCCTTTGGCATAACTGCTGTTAGCAAATCCATTATAGTTGCGGCTACCGCACTCCCCATTCCAAAATTGATTATGGTAATATTTCCAGCCGATGCCGTTTGCATTGCACGGTCACGGCCTTTAACCTCTACTCCAAATTTTTGTGCAAACATCTCTACGTAATTGCCAAAGTTGGTCAATAATATATAAGGTCTAAATTCTTCAAGGGGAGTACCTGTATAACGTGGTAACCAGTTTTTTACGATTTCTTCTTTTGTCTGCATAACTTTAATGACGTAAATTTGTTGCGAAATCCTGTAACGTTCATTACAGGATATTAGAATACCCAAGCTAAAATTTATTAAATTAGTTCCATCTTACCAAAACTTTTCTTTAGTATGCACCAACTCAAGCTACCATCTTATCAATGCAAGATTAAAGAAACGGATGGAAAAACTTATATTTTTGATGCAATTCGCAAGAAATACTTGGTACTAACACCCGAAGAATGGGTAAGACAACATTTCATTAATTTATTATTGAGCCACTACGGTTACTCAAAAAGCCTAATTCGGCTTGAAGGTGGCTTATCTTACAATAAACTACAAAAACGCACCGACATTGTAGTATTTGATAATGAGGGAAAGCCTTTTTTATTAGTAGAATGCAAGGCAGCCGATGTGCCAATCAATCAGGCGGTTATCGCTCAAGCCTCTCGCTATAATCTTACGATGCGATGCCCTTTTTTAGTAGTAAGCAACGGAATAAATACCTTTTGCTTTAAAGTTGATTTTGAAACCGGCAAATATGAACAATTGAAAGACTTACCAAAAATAAATGGGCTGTAAATAATTTAATTACAGCCCATTTAGAATTATAAAATTTTCGATTTAGTTCAAACTAACGACATTTTCCAAAATCTCCAAAGCATCAGCTTCGGCTTGTTTATCTTTATCGTCAAAAATAATAACCATAAAAAAATTCGTGTGACTTTTAGGGTCAATCATTCCCGCAAACATCACTCGGTGACCATCTTTATAACCTTCTACATAATAGCCATCAAGGCCATCACCTTCGATTTGATGTTCTGCATCAATTTCTTGTAGTTTCATGGCGTTTGCACCTTCAATCACAGCTTCATCCATGTCATCTGCTGCAATATCTTCTTCAAAAATGTGCATCATCAATTCCATACCATCGCCTTTCATTTCAAAATCATTATCGGTATTTTTTGAAACTCTGAAATCATCGGGTACAGTTATTTGAAGTTTGTATTTTTTCCACACAAAAGTTTTGTCGGCAATGATGCCATAAGAAGAAAGTGTAATAAGTAAAACAGCTGTCAGCAATGTTTTCATAAGATAATTAATTGAAGGGTTATATTTTTAGGTTTTAAAGTTATTGATATTTTTATAATTAAACATAGTTAATTACAGTTTTTTTCACAATGAAAATATAATTTAACATTAAAGACACTTTAAAGGTAGCTTTTTTCTAAAAATTAGTTTTTTTTGTTTCTCTTCTTTCCATTTTACAATATTATTCTTACCTTTGCACCCTCATTTTGAGAAAATAATTTTTATAATTAAACACTGTTTTAGTATGTTTCAAAACCAGTATGAGACGGTTTTCATTCTAACTCCCGTTTTATCTGAAATTCAGATAAAGGAAGCTGTCGACAAATTCAAAAAAACATTAACTGATTTAGGTGCAGAAATCGTTTACGAAGAACATTGGGGACTTCGTAAATTGGCCTACACTATTCAGAACAAGAACACGGGATATTATCAATTAATTCAGTTTAAAGCTGCTCCTACGACAGTTGCTACTTTGGAAACTGACTACAAGCGTGATGAGCGAGTAATGCGTTATTTGACTACGAAATTAGACAAATATGCTATTGATTATAGCGACCGCCGTAGTAAAGGCCAAATTGGCAGAAAAAATGTAGAAACAGCTCCGAAAGAAGCAGAAACTGAAAAATAAGATGAGAAACAACGCAATGTCACTCGTAAACGACCCTGTGGACAGAAAAGACCAGGCTCGCAAAAAATATTGTCGCTTCAAAAAAGCAGGTATTAAATATGTTGATTACAAAGACGCTAACTTCTTATTGAAGTTTGTGAATGAGCAAGGAAAAATCCTTCCTCGTCGTCTTTCAGGCAACAGCCTTAAATTCCAACGTAAAGTATCAGTTGCCATCAAACGTGCGAGACACTTGGCTTTGATGCCATTCGTAGCTGACGGACTTAAATAGTTCTGAGTTTTGAGTGTAGAGTTCTGAGTTTTTTGCTCAAAATCTTTAATTCATCATTCATCATTCATCATTTATCATTAAAATAGAAATGGACATAATATTAAAAACTGATATTGCTGGTCTTGGATATAAAAACGATTTGATTTCTGTAAAGCCAGGATATGGT
>JAFEIL010000553.1 GCA_017495105.1 Emticicia sp.
ATATTTCCAGTAAACCTCATTCTTAATTCCTAATTTTTAATTCTCAATTCCTCCTATGAAAACCCTCCTATCAACCCTTTCTCTACTTTGCATTTTATTATCAGCAACGGCTCAAAAACAAATATTTCTCTATGAAGGAAAGCCTGCGGGTTCGGAAAACTGGACTTGGGAGGAAGGCATTTCAGAGAAAAACCTCTTCAATACTAAAGTTGTTTATAATGTTTCTCGCCCTTCGATTACGGCTTATGTTCCTAAAAATCCGAATGGAACTGCCATTGTAATTGCCCCTGGAGGTGCTTTTCATACACTTTCGATTGATAGTGAAGGTATTGATGTGGCCAAATGGCTGAATGCCAAAGGCGTAACTGCTTTTGTACTAAAATATAGAGTTGCTCGAAGTTTTACCGACGACCCTGTAAAAGAAATCATGGGTAAAATGAGCAATTTTCAAACCCTTGATGAAGAAAACAATGCAGTAGTTCCGCTTGCTACGCAAGATGGAATGAAAGCTGTAAAATATATCCGTGAACATGCAGCTGAATATAAAATCGACCAAAAAAGAGTTGGTTTCATGGGTTTTTCTGCGGGTGGAACACTCACCATGTCGGTCGTTTATAGTGCAGATGACGCCAGTCGACCGAATTTTGTAGCACCGATTTATGCCTATGAAAACGCCATCATTGGCTCAAATATGCCCAAAGAAAAAACACCAATTTTTGTAGCCGTTGCAGGCGACGACCAACTGGGTTTTATGCCGCACAGCATCAATATTTATAAAAAATGGTTTGATGCTAAACAACCAGCCGAACTACATATTTATGAAAAAGGCGGACATGGCTTTGGCATGAGAAAAACTAATACTTCGAGCGAAGGCTGGATTGAAAACTTTGGCAACTGGCTTAAAATGCAAGGATATTTATAGAATTTACGAATAACACAACTTATTCATAATCAATACTTTAAAATATTTTTTTTGGTATTTAGCCAACATACCGTGAAATAATTAATACTCTTTCAACCATGAAAAAACTACTACTTCTATTTCTCCTCATAAAATCCCCACTTTGGGGGCAAGGGGGCTTCATCGTTCAAACAGCAAATGGCAAAGTTGAAGGTTATGTAAAAGAAAATCTTCGGATTTTTAAAGGAATCCCGTTTGCGGCTCCACCTATTGACGAATTCCGCTGGAAAGCTCCGCAGCCAGTTCAAAATTGGACTGGTGTAAAAAAATGCAATGAGTTTTCGGCAAGTCCGATTCAGAATAAACCTCAGCCTTTTTCATGCTGGACAGAAGAATTTATTGCTAAACCTGAGCCTTTAAGCGAAGATTGTCTTTACTTAAACGTTTGGACTTCAAGCAAAAACAAAGAAAAACACCCAGTTTTAGTTTGGATTTATGGAGGTGGACTGAACAGCGGTTCGGCCAATTGCGATATTTATGATGGTGAAGAAATCGCAAAAAAAGGTGTAGTTTTCGTAAGTATAAATTATAGAGTTGGCGTGATGGGTTTCATGGCTCATCCTGAATTGAGCAAAGAATCGGGTTATAACTCTTCAGGAAATTATGGTTTTCTCGACCAAATTGCTGCCTTGAAATGGGTTCAAAAAAACATTGCCGCCTTTGGTGGAGACCCAAATAATGTTACTATTGCAGGTCAATCGGCAGGGGCATTCAGTGTAAATGCCATGATTGCTTCACCCTTGGCAAAAGGTTTATTCCATAAAGCTATTCCCCAAAGTGGTGGACTTTTATCCAACAGATTTAATCAAAACTTGGCAGAATCGGAGCAGCAAGGCTTGAAATTTATGGAAAAAGCAAATTGCAATTCGATTGCCGACCTAAGAAAAAAATCAGCCGATGAGATTCAAAAAGCAAGCAATTTGCAAGGTTTTGGCCGATTCGGAACAACAATGGACGGCTATGTATTACCAACAAATATTTTTGAACACTTCAAAAACGGCAAACACAACCAAGTACCAATCATGACAGGTTGGGTTACGGGAGATGGTAGCTTGATGGGCGTTCCAAATACAAGTTTAGATAATTACAAAAAGGAAGTTCAAACTAAGTACGGAACAAAAGCAGATGAGTTTTTTACTATTTTCCCTGCCTCGACTGATGATGAAGCCAAAGCAGTAAAATTGAAACAAGGTTTGCTTGGCTTTGCAGGAATGCCATCGCATTTATTGGCAACTTTCACCAATAAACCTTCTTATTTATATCATTTTAGCCACGTTCCACCCGATAAGCCTAATTTCCCAAATTATGGTGCTTTTCATACTTCCGAAGTACCTTATGCTTTGCATACGCTTCATACTTGGAAACGAAATTGGCAACAATTGGACAAAGATTTAGAAAATACAATGACTTCGTATTGGGTAAATTTTGCCAAAATTGGCAATCCAAACGGTGCAGGTCTGCCCGAATGGAAAACTTATGACAAACAAGCAGGAAACATCATGGTTTTTGGCGATAAAATTTATAATGAAAAAGGTCTGTTTAAAAAGGAATTTGATTTTTTAGAAAATAATTAGACATGAAAAAACTACTTACGCTCATTATTTTTCACTTATCACTCATTACTTTCGCCCAAACTAGCAAAGTGGTAAGTTTCGTAATCCATTCAAAAGCACTACAAAATAAAGGAGGCGAAGACCCAAACCGTAAAGTTTCTGTTTACTCCCGCTGTTCGAGATTTTCAATCTTCGACCTTAGAACAGTAGATTTGTAATCCAAGTATTACATAAATTCTTCAACAAAAATAATAGATCAGGAAAATAATTGAGGTATTTATCATCTACCGAATTTTATAAATAAATTTCTCAAATAACAAAGTTATATTTGTCAATTGAATCTTGACTTTGTAGAGAAATAGCAAGCTTCACTCGGCATGACATTTCACTACCTAAACATCTATCAAGAACTAAAATTATGTAACCTTTTAAATTTTTATGAAAAAAATCATCTATTCCTTCCTTTTACTCGGTATCATATCTTTAGCCTTCTTTGCTTTCAAACCAAAAAAGACCAAGCGTAGTGCTATAGTCCGACCCAACATTGTTTTCATCATGTCTGACGACCATGCTTATCAGGCAATTTCGGCTTATGATACAAGGCTCACTCAAACGCCAAATATCGATCGAATTGCTAAAGAAGGTATGTTATTTACGAATGCCTGTGTAACAAACTCTATTTGTGCACCATCACGAGCCGTAATTTTGACAGGAAAACATAGCCATTTGAATGGTAAAATAGATAATTATTTTCCGTTTGATACGACCAATGTTACTTTTCCTCAAATTTTGCAAAAAGCTGGTTATCAGACCGCTATGTTTGGAAAACTTCATTTCGGCAATAACCCTAAAGGTTTTGATGAATTTCAGATTTTACCCGACCAAGGCAATTACTACAACCCCGATTTTATCACCAAAAAAGAAGGTAAAAAGAAACTAACAGGCTATGTAACCGACCTCATTACCGATATTACTTTAAATTGGTTGAAAAATGAACGTGATGAAGAAAAGCCCTTTTTTCTCGCCTATTTACATAAAGCTCCGCACCGAGAGTGGCTACCCGCCGAACGTCATTTTAAGGAATATTTGAAAAAAACTTTTCCTGAGCCTACAACACTTTTTGATAATTACGAAGGTCGTGGACGAGCTTCAAAAGAGGCAGAAATGAACCTGCTCACGCACATGAACTGGGCTGGAGATTCAAAAATTTTTCCCGAAAATATGGATAAATTGGGCATCAAAGAATCGCATCCTTATGATAAACAAAATTATAATTATACCGTAAACCGAATGAATACCGAGCAACGCAAAGCTTGGAATGAAGCCTACGGAAAAATGAATGAAGAATTCGTTAAACGCTACCCAAGCATGACCGAAAAAGAAAAAATGCAGTGGCGTTATCAACGCTATATGCAAGATTATCTTGGAAGTATTGCAGCGGTTGATGAGGGAGTCGGACAAGTATTAGATTTCTTAAAAAAGAACAATTTAGAAGAAAATACAATTGTAGTTTATACCTCTGACCAAGGGTTTTATTTAGGCGAACACGGTTGGTTTGATAAACGTTTTATTTTCGATGAATCTTTCAAAACTCCGTTGTTAGTGAAATGGCCGAATGTCATAAAACCAAGCACAAAAAACTCTCAAATGGTTCAAAATCTTGATTTTGCTCAAACTTTTTTGGAAGCAGCAGGCATCAAACCTCCATCAGATATGCAAGGCGAGAGTTTGATTCCGATTTTTAAAGGACAAGGTAAAAACTTCAGAGATGCGGCATATTATCATTATTATGAATATCCAAGTGTCCACATGGTGAAGCGTCATTATGGAATCGTCACGGAAAAATACAAATTAGTTCACTTCTATTATGACATTGATGAATGGGAACTTTACGACCGTATGAATGATAAAAATGAAATGAAAAACGTTTATAACGACCCAAAATACGCTTCCGTAAAAGCCGATTTACACAAAAAGCTAGCGGCACTTCGAGTAAAATATAAAGATTCCGAAACTTTAGACAAAATGTATATCGATAAGTATAAGGAATTAGAGAAAGGTGCAAAAAAAACTAAATAAACTTAAACAAAAATGCACAGCAACGGCGATACAGTCAATGCGGCGAACCATCGCAGTGGCGAACCATCGCAGTGGCGAACCATCTCGTATCCCGTATCTCGTTTCTTGTGTATCATTCCTTACTTAAATCAAATTCATCTATTAATTTTTCTCAATTTATATTTTAGTACTGAACTCCTTTTTAAACAATGAAAAAAACAATTCTTTCTCTTTTTGCTTCATGTTGTTTATTTTTTCAAACAGCCGATGCACAACTTCAAACAGGTGAAAATGTAGGAGTTACATCAACCGATGCAGGCAAAGTTCGTGGTTATATCAATAACGGAATCGTTACTTATAAAGGTATTCCGTATGCCGAAGCCAAGCGTTTTGAATCTCCACAAAAACCAAAGCCATGGACGAATGTCCGTAGTTCATTTAGCTACGGGCCAGTTGCACCTTTGATGGATCCAACAACTAATATTATGGATGAAAGCGAATTCGTTTTTGACCATAGTTGGGGCTTTACAAACGAAGATTGTATGCGTATAAACGTCTGGACACCGGGCATCAACGACGGCAAAAAACGACCTGTAATGTTTTGGATTCATGGTGGTGGTTTCACTGCTGGTTCGTCGCAAGAATTGCCTTCTTATGATGGCGAAAATTTAGCTAAAAAAGGTGATGTTGTCGTAGTTTCTATCAATCACCGCTTGAATATTTTAGGTTATCTTGACCTTTCGGCTTATGGTGAAAAATATAAGAAATCGGCAAATTTGAGTGTTTTGGATATGAAATCAGCTTTAGAATGGGTAAAAACTAATATCTCAAACTTTGGTGGAGACCCAAATAATGTCACAATTTTTGGACAATCTGGCGGCGGTGCAAAGGTAAATACCTTAATGGCGATGCCTTCGGCAAAAGGACTTTTCCATAAAGCAATTAATCAAAGTGGAGCTTTCCGCACTGCCATGCTTGATAAAGCAACAACGCAAGCAATCGGTGCTGAAGTCATGAAAGAATTAGGCATTTCAGCAGAAAAAGTCGATGATATTCAGAAAGTTCCTTACCAAACTTTGAGCGATGCTGGTAAAAAAGCACTTAAAACCATTGCTGATAAGATGAAAGCCGAAGGCAAACCAGTGATTGGCTTCGGTTTGAGTTGGGGACCAAGTGCAGATGGCGAAGTTTTACCATACGAATTATTTTCAAATGAAGCATTTGAACTATCAAAAAATATCCCTTTGATGATTGGTACAACTATTAACGAATTTTCTGTTTTTAGAGGTGGAATGCCAAGTAATTCAACAAATGAACAAGCAACCGAAGCTATAAAAAAAGTATATGGCGATAAAAGTGATGCCTATATTGCTGCCGTAAAGAAAGCATATCCAAACGGCAAAATGACTGATATGCTCAGTTATGATACGATGTTCCGTCCAGGGGCGATAATTCAAGCAAACCAAAAATCGGCAGTAGCTGGTTCAGCTCCAGTTTATATGTATTTATTCGATTGGCAATCGCCCGTAATGGATGGTAAATACAAAGCAGTACACTGTATGGAAATTGCCTTTTGTTTTGATAATATTCAACGTACAAAAAATATGACCGGTGGTACAAAAGAAGCCCAAGTATTAGCCGATAAAATGAGTCAATCTTGGATAAATTTTGCAAAAGTGGGCAATCCAAACCACAAAGATCTACCGAATTGGCCAACCTATAATTCAACTAATACGGCTACGATGCACTTTGATAATACTTGCGTAGTTAAACCTCAGATGGACAAAGAATTATTTGATTTGTTGAAGTAATAGACTTTCATTCTACATAAAAAACATCCTGTTACTTGTAATACAAATACATTTACAAGTAACAGGATGTTTTCACTTTACAAAATATCAAAGCACCGCCATCGCCTTAATCACTTGTGATTTTGGGTCAAGCCAAGATTCAAAAACAGTGGGTAAATCAACAAAAGCGGCTTCGTGTGTCAGCCAAGCTTTTGTGTTAATTTGTCCACTTTCCATTTTTGAGATAATATGCTTAAAATCAGTGGGAAGAGCATTTCTACTTGCCAAAAGTGTAATTTCTCGGCGATGAAAATCAGGGTCAAAAAAAGTCACATCGCCTTGAAAAAGCCCGACATAAACCAATTTTCCACCAAAAGCTACATACGAAAACGCCTTCATCATTGATTGTGCATTGCCCGTGGCATCAAATACCACCGTTGGCATATTTCCTTTTAAGATTTTTCGTAAATCATCAGCTGAAAAATCTTCTTTGGCAATGATACTTTCATCTATTCCGATAGCTTCGTTAGCAAAATCGAGACGTTGTTTGCTAAAATCCATAACTATTATTTTTGCCCCATTAATTTTTGCAAACTGAATGACCGACAAACCAATCGGACCCGCTCCTATCACCAGCACAAAATCATTTTCAGTTACATTGGCACGTTGAACGGCATGCGAGCCAATCCCCAAAGTTTCTACCAAAGCCAGTTGTTCATAGCCCAAAAGATCTGACTTATGTAGCTTATTTACTGGCACTTTCAAATATTCTGTCATGCCTCCATCAATATGAACACCTAAAACTTTTAGACTTTCACAGCAATTTATCTTACCATTTTGACAAGGCTGACACTCACCGCAATTAAGATACGGCTCAACCGAAACTTTATCTCCGATTTTGATTCCGTTCGCCCCTACTCCACTTCCTAAAGCTATTACCTCAGCCCCGAGTTCATGCCCGAGTACTCGTGGATACGAAAAAAAGGGCTGACGACCTCGATAAGCATGATAATCGGTACCACAAACTCCTATTCTATGTATTTTCAATAAAGCCTCATTTTTGGACAAAGTGTCATCAAAATCTCGACTAATTAGCTGCAACTCTTGTGGTTTATTTAAAATGATTGTTTTCAAAATTAAGGTATTTTAGGATAAATTTTTATTCAATTACAAACGAAACTTCTTTAAAATTAAACATTTTTACTTCTTCGCCTACTTCCATTATTAAATGACCAGTTTCGGCTACATCAATTATTTTTCCGAAAAATCGTTCACTATTTTGGTCATATTGATGTAATTCTCCAAACCTAAATATTCGCTCTAAATACTTTTTTTTCTGAACTTCGGTATGTCCGTTTTTCAATTGTAAATAATATTTTTCGATACATTCACAAAGTTGCTCAATTAGTTTTTCAATCTCAAAGTCTTCTAATTTTTGCGAAGCCAATCTCAATGAAATTGCCTTATCGTTTGAAAAACTTAACTGATTGATATTCAAACCAATACCAATGACAGAGTATGCAATTCGACTTCCAGAAAGGGTATTTTCAATCAAGACTCCACCCATTTTACGATTACCAACATAAATATCATTTGGCCATTTAATTGCGAGTCCTTCAGATAAATATTTGCATAAAAACTCGTATATACCTAACGAAACAGCCATATTAAGCCTAAATTGTTGAGCAATATTCAAGAAATCAGGTTTCAAAATCATCGAAACTGTAATATTTTGATTAGGCATAGCCTCCCAAGTATTTCCACGTTGCCCACGACCCGCCGTTTGGTCGGACGTTATGACAATTGTTCCATCAAATACTCGCTTTGTTTGAATTATTTCAGCCGCAATATCGTTAGTTGAATGACAACTTGGCAGATAAATGCTATTTTTGCCGAGAAATAAAGTTTTGGGTTGAAAATTGTGCAATTTTATAGTAATTTAGCATTTTAAGAAACACACGTAATAAATATTTTTCGTGAAGTTCGTACGCTTTCATAAGAAAGATGCTTTTTTTGAACTTTTAATGATAAACAAAAAGTTTTACATCAAACATATATCATTATCAAAACGAACCGCTCACAAAATTAAATGAAGATAAGATTGAATGAAAGAAATTAAAGAATTTTCTGGTGAGGAGTTAAGTCGCTTAGTAGTACACGGAATGTTAGAAAAAAAAGCGGCAAATATTGTAGTCATGGACTTACGCAAGGTTAACAATTCCATCACTGACTTTTTTGTAATATGTTCGGGTAATACCGATACTCAAATCGCTGCCATCGCCGATTCGGTAGATGAAGAAGTTTTCAAAGCCTCTAAAATTAACCCTTGGCACCAAGAAGGGCGACAAAACCGAGAATGGATTTTGCTCGATTATGTTGATGTGGTTGTACACGTTTTCAGAAAAGACCGTCGTAAATTTTATGATTTAGAATCACTTTGGGGCGATGCTGAAACCACACTCATCGAAGAAAGCTTTGAGCAAGAAGCACCAAAACAAATGGCCTTCGAATAATGTTAAGAACACTTGAACCTTTACGTAGTTCAAAACCATGTAAAGGTTATTTTATTTATATGAATAACTATTGCATTAAATCTTGAAAAATTAGAAAAATGTCAGACAACAACAGTAATGAATTTCCAAAAAGAAAGCCAGCCAATAATGGAGGCGGTTTGCAGGGATGGATTGTGGCGGCGATAATCATGGGTATTATAGGTTTTTTACTTTTTTCGAGGTCAGCTTCTTTGGCACCGATTAAGTATAAGCAACTTGAACAAATGATTTTGCAGAAAGATGTAGAAAAAGTAGCCGTAGTAGAAGGCATTAAAAGTGTGGAAGTAAGCCTCACCCGTGATGCCCTTCAAAAACCACAATACAAAAAAGACTTAGGCAATAATCGCTATAACGCAGGTGGCCCGCACCTAAAAGTTGATTTGGTTTCGGTAGAATCATTTATGAGTGACTACCGTGAGTTTTTGAAAACTGCTCAAATTGACGAAGCCTACCGACAAACATTATATCCTGAAAGCATCGAAAGACAAGACATGACTAATTGGATTGTAAATTTGCTGCCATTCATCGTGGTTCTTGGATTAATGTACTTTTTGATGAGCCGTATGACTGGCGGTGGTGGCCCAGGCGGGCAGATTTTCAATATTGGAAAATCAAGAGCTGCTTTATTCGATGCAGATAGTAAAGTAAAAATTACTTTTGATAATGTGGCTGGTTTGGAAGAAGCCAAAGAAGAATTACAGGAAATTGTTGATTTCTTGAAAACTCCTAAAAAATATACCGAACTCGGTGGTAAAATACCTAAAGGTGCATTGCTCGTAGGCCCTCCGGGAACTGGTAAAACCTTGTTGGCTAAAGCAGTAGCTGGCGAAGCAAGTGTGCCATTTTTCTCACTTTCAGGTTCAGATTTCGTTGAAATGTTTGTAGGTGTTGGTGCAGCTCGTGTGCGTGACCTCTTCAAACAAGCCAAAGAAAAAGCTCCTTGTATTATTTTTATTGATGAAATTGATGCGGTTGGTCGCTCACGTGGACGTGGCTCAATGCCAGGTGCAAACGACGAGCGTGAAAACACTCTCAATTCATTATTGGTAGAAATGGATGGATTTGGCTCAGATGCAGGAATTATCATTTTGGCAGCAACCAACCGTCCCGACGTTTTGGATGCCGCTCTTATGCGTCCAGGCCGTTTCGACCGACAAATTAGTGTTGATACGCCAGATATAGTTGGTCGTGAAGCTATCTTCAAGGTTCACATGAAACCTTTGAAACTTGACAATAACATTGATGTTAAGAAATTAGCAACCAATACACCAGGTTTTGCAGGAGCTGAAATTGCAAATGTATGTAATGAAGCTGCACTTTTGGCCGCTCGAAGAGGTAAGCCTGCTATCGAAATGATTGATTTTTATGATGCAATTGACCGAGAAATTGGTGGATTGGAAAAGAAAAATAAATTAATTTCGCCAGAAGAGAAAGAAATAGTTGCCTATCACGAAGCAGGTCATGCTGTGGCTGGCTGGTTTTTAGAACACGCTAATCCATTGGTAAAAGTAAGTATCGTACCTCGTGGAATTGCAGCATTGGGCTATGCACAATATTTACCAAAAGAGCAATATTTGTATAGAACTGAGCAATTAATCGACGAAATGTGTATGACGCTTGGCGGTCGTGCGGCCGAAGAAGTTGTTTTTGGAAAAATCACAACTGGTGCATTGAGCGACTTAGAACGTATCACGAAAAGTGCTTATGGTATGATTAGTATATATGGAATGAACGATAAAATTGGAAATGTTTCGTTCTATGACTCAAAAGGACAAGGTGAAATGTCGTTCACAAAACCATATTCGGAGGATACTGCCAAAACTATTGATGAAGAAGTTAAAAAACTGATTGAAGGTGCATATCTTAGAACAAAAGAATTATTGATAGAAAAACGTGAAGAATTAGAGAAAGTGGCACAAGAATTACTCAAAAAAGAGATTCTTCACCAATCTGATTTAGTGGAATTGATTGGCAAACGTCCATTCGAGAAACTAACTAATTATCAAGAATTTATGGATAAAATTGATACTCCTGCTGAAGTAACAACTCCAGTAGTAGAATAAGCGATAATGTTTGATAATTGTTAAAGGCAGTGGTAAATCAAATTTTATCACTGCCTTTTTTTGTCGAGTTATACAAACGTTTTTTATACTCCTTATGTAAGAAGTCAATAGTCAACAAGTTCGCTTAAGATAATAAGTTTATAGACAGATATTTAGCTGTTTGCAAATTTGTCGATTAATAATATCCTATTACTTATGTTGATAGTCTCCAAAAGTGCATTTTCTCATTACTGTGGACTTTTAAATAATAATAACAAAAGACATGAGACAGTTCACGAAGCAAATAAATACTAAAATCGCAGCGATAAAATACTAAAATCAATAAGTTTCTTTAATAAAAGTAGTTTTCTTTATCCTCAATAATTAAATCCTGAAACATACAAAAAAGAAAGAGTCTGCCCTAATAAAAGGACAGACTCTTTCTTTTTTAATCAGAAGAACAAGAATTACTTTACTTCAAAAATACCACGACCGATGCTAAATCCTTCAGAATATAGTTCAATATTGTATTTCCCTTTTGTATAATTTGCACCACGAGAATAAATAAAATCAACATTCTGACCAGAGTTATCGTACATCACCGATTGTTTGGCAGTGTAAACCATTTCTTTTCCGCCAAAATTAAACGCACCAGAACCAGTCGCCATGTCGGAAATACAGTTACCTTGTGGGTCAAGCATACGCATATATATTACTTTATTTTCACGCTTAGTTAAAGGGTTTTCAACTAACTTGAAAGAGATTTTTACTTTTTCTACACGTTTTGCTTTGTATTCACCGCCTTCACGCTCTTTACCACGAGAATTGATTGCATTTACCGAAACATTCATGGCTTTCAAAGCGGCAGCAAGCGTTACTTTTTCAGCTAATTCTTTATTCTTAACTGCAGTTGCATAAACTGAGTCAGCAAGGGCTTGTTTGTCAGTTTTTAATGTCGAAACATCAGTTTTTAAATTAGAGTTTTCACTACCCAGCGTTTTTACTTCGGTGGTCAACTGAGCATTTTCTTCTCTTAACTTGGCAATTTCAACATCTTTTGCACTCAAGGCAGCCTCATAACCTCTAATTTTGCTTTCAAAATCACGAATCGACACACTCTTAGAGTTCACTAAGTTTTTCTTGTCTTTTTCGAGTTGAGCCTTCAACGCTTCAAGGTCAGTTACTTGTCCACCAAGCGAAGTAACTTCAGCAATTTTTTTATCTAATTCTGCTGAAATTGAGTCAAGTTTTGTATTTGTCAACAATAACTCTTTAGTTTTTGTAGAAATGTCAACGTTTTTAGAATCAATATCCTGACGAGCGTTGAAGTAAAGAAATCCAAAAAGAGCGGCCAATGCACAAGCCAAAACGAGGCCAGCTGTCATAGCTGTATTACTTTTTCTTTCTTGCATGTTTTCCATAGAAATCGAATGTTAAGTATTTTGAGTTACAGGTTTATTAACGGCAAAGTTATATTTTTATTGAAACTATTTATCTTTTAAAGGGAAAATTTGTTGTTTTTTTAACTAAATGACGATTGATTCTGTATTTTGCGAATAATTAAATTGAATATTTACATTTAATCCTACAAGAAAAGCATTTATGGCACTCATCACCAAAAAGAAAGTCCCATTTAAAATTTCACAAAAGTTACGAAAATACCTCATAAAGTATGGTCGTGAAAAAGAATTGCCGATTAAATATACAGATTTATTGCGTTTCGACAATGCCTTCCCGCTCTATGATAAAAAGGGGAAAGATACGCTTTGGGAAACGGTAATGTACTCTCAAAATGACCTCGAAGAAATCTATGAGGCATTAAAAAAAATATATGCTGATTTGAAAACCGATGGAGATGATGCCGTAATCAAACATTTGGTGGTTGATAGAGTAGATACTTGCACCTATGCCAACACAAGACCGTTCAGAATCCGAATCGTGAATAAAATTAATGATAACCACGACTATTTTTATATAAAATTGGCTGATGCTTCTCGCATTTACGGCCTTGAACTAGAGCATTTACTTTCACCCAATGTAATAGGCTACTGCACGCACGAAGATACATTAGTTGAAGAGCACATTGCCGGAATTCCTGCCGATCAGTTTATGAATAACCACCTCAACGATGCCAATTTTAATCCGATTCGTTTGAGTAAGGAGTTTATTAAGTTTAATGAGCGTTGTTTTGTAAGACTTTTAGGTGATATGCACTCATCAAATTTCGTAATTATCGTCACACCCGATTTCGAGGATTTTCACTATCGGCTCCGAGCTATTGACTTCGACCAACAATCTTACGAAGCATCTAAATCAGTCTATATGCCACAATATTTCAAGCAAAACTATGCAATGATTCAGATGGGCATGAAATATTTAACGGCAGAGTCGGTAAAACAATACCAAGCCGAAGAACGCACGCTCATTGCGAATCGATTACGAGAAGAAAAAAGCAGAATGCACGATTTAATAGATACCATGAAAAAAGATACAATTTCAATACACCAAAATCTCGAGTCACTCAAGCAGGACCTTGCAATACATTATAAAAACGCTAATTTTTTGAATTGCAAAAGTATGGGAGAAGTTGTGGAGTTGAGTTTAAAACTAGTCTTAGTTCATTAAAAATTCGATTGGAAAGTAAGATAATTTTCCAATCGAATCATTGATTTATTTAATCTTTCGTGACTGCCCAAAATAGCAATAACCAGCCTACCACCAAGAAAGTGCCACCGATTGGAGCAACAGCCCCGAATACATTAAGGCCAGTAAAACAAATGGTATATAAAGCTCCGCTGAAAATCAACACACCAGCCAAAATGCAATAACCGCTGTAAATAAGGATTTTGCTTGAAATATGCTTTGAGATAATCCCTATCAAAATCAATGCAATAGCATGATAAAATTGGTAGCGAACTCCAGTCTCAAAAGTTTCGAATCGGCCGCTAGCTGTAAGCATTGGCTTAAGAGCGTGGGCTCCAAAAGCACCAATCATCACTCCTACCGCTCCCAAAAGTGAGCCTGCTTTCAAAAAAAGTTTATTCATAATTATTTGTTTTAAATTAATGGCTTTAAATTACTCAAAAATAGTTTTAATACTAAGGCAATTTTGAAAAATCAATCGAAGGCGTTTTACCTTTGAGTGGTCTTACAAACTTCTGATTGAGGGTAGTATTATCATTGAAGAATCCACAATTTCTCAAATAAAACTGGCCATTTTTCATACCACCATCATAATCTACTCGATATCCCTTGCGAGCAGTATTATCGGCAGTAAGGGTAATTTGATTCAATTCCGCCCAACCATTTTTGGAAGTATAAATCCATTGATTATCAAAATTCCCCAAACGTTCTTGATTACCAGTTTCGGGAACAAAGTTTTCAAGAAAAGAATACAAACTTTTCAAATAAGTCGATGTTTTCGGCCTATTGAAACTCGCTATTAGTCTCCATTGGTTTTCTTCGGGAGCGAAAAAATAAGCTGTATAAGTAGTATAATTATCGGCGGTTGGCTTTCCTTGCAACAAAAATTGATAAGTGTTTCCAGCTTTCCAATTATACTTCAAATAGCTTTGGCCACCCGAACCTTCGTTGCCAAACTCCCCCGTATAAACGCCATTACCTTTTTTCAGAAGTAAAATCTTTTGGTCTTGTGGAATTGCGGCAGGGTTATCAGTTGTAAACGGACTCCAAACCGAAAACAAAATTCTTCGCTCAGTTTCCGAATTTACCTGCATTCCAAAATAACCTTCGCCAAAACCATTTGCCATAAAATAGGAACCAATCACATCATTCCCTTTCGGAATCGTCACTTCATTATAAAACCATTCTATATTTTCTAAGCCATCAGTCGGATAACGTAAATGAACCGAAGGTCCTCTTCTACCCCAATAAAAGTAATTTCCTTCGTTATTTTTTACAAAAGTAAGCTCAGAAGTGACCGAAGTTCCACTCACAACCAAACTCGAAATTGTGCCAAAGTTAGCATTTGTTTTAGTCGTGCCTTTTATATCGACCGAAACATAACCCGCCTGTGGTAAATCCCATTTTCCTACATAAAATTCTTTTTCGGAATCGCCTTCCGCCATAAACTCAATGCTTTTCCCTAAAATGCTAACATTAATTTTACTTTTATTGCCCTTCGGATTCATCAAGACTGATAATTTCAGTGAACCTTTTTGGCCAACTTTAAAATAAGTCCGGCAAATTGTCAAATCTGAGTTCCAGTTTACTAAGCCCTCTTCCTTAATAGATGCTCCATTTGTCGTCCAAGCATTTCCTCCAAGCGGAATTGTTTGTTTGTTAATATCATGCTCATTATCAAGCACTTTATCGGCTTTACATTGCAAAAAAGTTATTAGAAAAACGAGAATTAAAAATTGGATATTCATTTTTTTTAATAAGGTTGATAGAAATTGTTTAGTATTTTTTGTGAAGGTAATTAAAAAACAAAAGCTGTTTGAACTCTGAGATAATAATATTAGTTGAGAGAACATACAATGTATTTGTAGATAATTAAGATTCGATTATCGATTTGAGTATAATAACAAAAAGTTCAACAAAATATTTATTTAAGTTATAAAAAACAAAAAGTATTTTAGATAACCTCAAATAAAGTCACTTATGCTAAAAAATCGTGAAGTTTTTTAAAAATTCTTACGGTTTAACCTTTTAAAAATATGAACTTACAAGAATTAAAAAATATTTCGGATGAATTTTCAAAATCAGATAAGATGCCAGTTTTATTTATCGGTCATGGTAGCCCGATGAATGCCTTGGCAGATAATAAGTTTACTGATAGCCTGACAATTTTGGGCAAATCTATCGAAACACCAAAGGCCATTTTGGTGATTTCGGCTCATTGGCTAACGATGAATAAAACGTATGTTTCGGTCAATCCTTTTCCAAAAACAATTTATGATTTTGGTGGATTTCCAGATGAACTATACAAAGTAAAATACGAACCGAAAGGCTCGCCAGAAATGGCTCATGATGTGATTAAAGAAGTAAAATCTATTAGTATTTTGGAAGAACACCAAATGGGACTCGACCATGGTGCTTGGTCGGTATTGCGACATATTTACCCTGCCGCTAATATTCCAACTTTTCAGATGAGTATTGATTTCTCGAAACCACCGCAATATCATTATGAGTTGGCCAAAGAATTACAAAACCTAAGAAATAAAGGCGTTTTGATACTTTCGAGCGGAAATATCGTACATAATCTTCGTCAAGTGAAATGGGGAGATAATAATCCAAGTCCTTATGATTGGGCAGTTGAGTTTGATTCAATCGTGAAAAATAAACTGGATAACCAACAATTTGCAGATTTGGCAGATTTCAAGGCTTTTGGTCAAATTGGGCAAATGGCTCATCCATCTTACGACCATTATTTACCGATGGTTTATAGTGCGGGTTTGATTAATCCTAATGAAGCTATCAAATATACTTATGAAGGTGTAGAAATGGGATGTATCAGTATGAGATGTTTTCAGGTGGGATAAAAAGATTTTACCACGGATGCACGGATTTTAAGATTAACACGGATAGTTTTAAAAATTATTCTGTGTAATTCGTGTCTCTGTGGCAAAAAAACTATATCAATTATAAATTCTTCCGCCAAAAATCTTGCTACCAACTCTAATCATGGTGCTACCTTCTTCGATTGCAATGGCATAATCGCCGCTCATACCCATTGAGAGAGTCGAGAGTTGAAAGTTCTGGGTTCTTAGTTCTTTAAAAAATTCACACAACTTTTTAAACTCTTTTCTGATTTGAACTTCATCATCGGTAAGGGTTGTCATGCCCATTAAGCCAACGATTCGTACATTTGGTAGAGTTTCGGCTTTCAAAATCTCCAAACATTCCTCTTCAGTCATACCACTTTTGGTATCTTCTTCGGCAATATAAATCTGCAATAAGCAATCAATCACTCGGTTGTTTTTGGTCGCTTGTTTATTGATTTCCTGCAAAAGTTTCAAGCTATCTACCGAGTGAATCAAACTCACAAACGGAGCAATATATTTCACCTTATTCGACTGTAAGTGGCCAATAAAATGCCATTCTATGTCTTTTGGCATTTGCTGGTATTTATCGACCAATTCCTGCACATAGTTTTCGCCAAAACGCTTAAAATCAGCATTATAGGCCTCCATTAGCATTTCTACAGGTTTGGTTTTCGACACCGCTACCAACGTTACGCCTTTCCCCTCAATTTCTTTTTCTATGAACTGAATATTTTCTACAATTGCCATGTTTTGAGTTTTGACGGGGTCGCCCGTGCGATTTTGAGTCATGAGTTCTGAGTTTAAATTGAGTTTATAACTCAGAACTCAGAGCTTTTTAAGATGCCACCGAAGTTTGGTAAATATCGTACCAATCTTCACGGCTTAATTTAATATCTGAGGCACTAGCCGCATTGCGAATACGAGCTTCTGATAATGAGCCTATGATTGGTAAAGTACCCAATTGCATTAACCATGCAACGGCCGTTTGCTCTACATTGGCATCGTATTTTTTACCGATTGCTTCCAATTTTGTTTTCAAAACTGCCGATTTTCCTTCTTTTCCATCTAATATTTCACCACCAGCGAGCGGAGCCCAAGCCAAAGGTTTGCTGAAACTTTGCTTGATAAAATCCAGACGACCATCTTCGATAGCCGAAATATTCATCAAATTTAATTCAATATGATTAGTAACAATTGGAATCGTGAGGTAAGAAGCCAATAATTGATGTTGGAATGCAGTAAAATTAGCAACTCCAATATGTTTGACTTTTCCTGAATTAACGATTTCGGCCAAAGTCATTGCGGTTTGCTCAGGGTCGGCTAAAAAATCGCTTTGATTCAGTAAGAAAATATCTAAGTAATCAGTTTTAAGTTTTTTCAAAGAACTTTCAACGCTACTAACGATATAATTATGAGAGTTATCGAAATAACTTACCTTTCCGTTGTTTGATTTACGAATACCACATTTGCTAAAAAGCACAATATCTTCACGCTTGAAAGACTTATCACTAATTATCTTTCCGAAATGCTCTTCTATGGTCGAATCGCCATAAATATCTGCATGGTCAAAGGTATTAATGCCCAATTCTAAGCATAAATTAATGATTTGCTCCATTTTGGCTGGAGTGTTTTCTAAATTTTCCCAACGCCAAAATCCATAAATAGCTTCCGATACTTTCGGCCCCGAATCACTGAGATATACTTTTTTCATGTTGTACAGTTTTTAATTATTTATGGACTTAATCTATCCAATTTTCAAACTTTAATGCTTCCACCCTGCTCATTTCTTTGTGATTTCTCGAAACTAATATACAATTATTCACAAAAGCACTCGAAGCAATCAATAAATCGAAGTCACTTATGGGTGTTCCTAATTTACGTAGTCGTGTTTTCTCTTCTGAAAACTTTTCAAAAGTAGGGCGAATTAAAAGCATTCGGTTTGAAAATATATTTTCAAACTTTTTTAATCGCTCTAAATTTTGCTCTTTTTTTAAGGAGTTACTGTTACTCACCCCATATAACATTTCAAGAATTGAAAGCTCAGAAATAAAGCAGTTCTCAATTCCAACCTCAATTAATTTTTTATCTAAATTAAACTGACCATTCAGATAATGAATACAAATATTTGTGTCAAGTAAATAGCTTACTCTACCCATGAAGTATCAATTTCTTTAATTGTTCGTGAACTTTCGATGTCTTGTATCATTTTTCCTGCATCAATATCTTTAAAAGCACCAAACAAAGAAAGTAAATCTTTTTGCTCTTCGGTTTGAATTGATTCCTCGATTATGTTTTTTTCCTCTCTAAACGTTACTTTCAGACGCTTTGCCAAACTTACGAAAAGCTGATAATCTAATTTATTATTTGGTTCTATAATGAGTGTGTTCATTAC
>JAFEIL010000201.1 GCA_017495105.1 Emticicia sp.
ACTTAATACGTATGAAAATAAATCAACAACCTTTGATTCTTCAAGCAACTTGTTTCAACAGGTGAAATTTAGTGTTTTACCACCGATTAAAAGGCAAAGTCGATAAATTAGAATTATAATATTTTTTTTCGGCAGTTACTTCATCGGCCGCCCAATCGGGTAAATCAAAGGTTTCATCTTCACTCGAAAGTTCAATTTCAGCCACAATTAAACCTTCATTTTCACCCAAAAACACATCTACCTCCCATAGTTTTTCGGCAAAAACTATGTTATACCTATACTTAGTCAAATCCGAAACTGCAAACATATCAAGTAGTTGAATGGCTTCTTCTTTGGGTATTTCATATTCAAATTCGGCACGAGTTGCACCTTCTGTTTTACCCTTAATCGTCAGAAAACCCTTTGTGTCAGTCGCTCTAACTCTGATGGTTTTGTTGGGGTCGGTTAGCATATAACCTTGTCTATAAAACTCTCTTTTTGGTTTTTCGGCAGCAGCCCATTTTGCATGATTTACCAAAAACTTTCTCTCAATTTCCAATCCCATTTTTATTGTTTTTTCCTAAATTATAATCCTATCATTTTAAAATTGATTCTTAAATCGTCATCACACAGGATAACCCGTCGTAAATTGTCTTTCTACTTTTCCACAAAGATATACATTCAACATTATTTCTACCATAAGTCTTGTTTTATTACCCAAAAGTCCTTAACTTTTACTCCAAATTATTCCTTTCATTAAGATTTAACATTGGCTTAATATTCCTAACGTTTTTTTAACCTTACATTTGTATCAGTAAATAACCCCACAAATAAAATTACTACTTATGAGTCTTGCTCACCGTGTTTTAGTAGTTGACGACGAAGCCGATATTGTAGAATTATTGGTCTATAATCTCGAAAAAGAAGGCTATAAGGTAGCATCTGCTCCCGATGGTAAAAAAGCAATCGAAATTGCTAAAGAATTCCTCCCGGATTTAGTGATTCTGGATATTATGATGCCTTTCTTCGATGGCATTGAGGTTGGTCGTATGATTCGTGCCATGCCAGAACTAAAAAATACTTTTATTCTTTATCTAACGGCTCGTTCAGAAGAATATTCGGAAGTTGCAGCATTTGAACTCGGTGCAGATGACTATATCAATAAACCCATCAAGCCTCGTGCTTTGATGAGTCGAATCAATGCTTTTTTCAGACGTGAATCTCAGAAAACAGATATTGGAGATACCCTTGAAATTGCAGGATTAAGTATCAATCGTTTGAATTATACCGTTACCAAAGCCGACGGAAATGTTATAGTTTTGCCTAAAAAAGAATTTGAATTGATATCTTTTCTTGCTCAATATCCCAACAAAGTATTTAGTCGTGACGAAATTTTGCAAAAAATTTGGGGTGCCGATGTATATGTAGTTGAACGTACGATTGATGTGCATATCCGTAAAGTTCGTGAAAAAGTGGGCGAAACCTTCATTAAAACCCTTAAAGGAGTAGGCTATATGTTTACTGACGAGGTGTAATTTCAATGATAAATTGCAAATTATCAATTACATTTGCGGTAAAAAATCTACTAAAGAATGTCTTTTAGCCCTCGAATCATTGCTTTTTTTTTGGCTATCTTTATTACGCTTATTTCGATTGCGTTTCTAAGTTTTGTGCCTGAAGTCACGGTCGCTATGCTTTTCGTAGTAGGTGTGGCGTGTTTTTTTGCTACTTTTTTTTTAGTTTTTTATACGATTGACATTTTGGTTTTTCGGGAAGTTGAACAAATCTCCAAGACCATTCAACAACTCAAAATTCGTGATTTTGATATATCGAGAAAAAGCCTTTTGAAAAGTGTCAATCCAATCAAAAAACTCAATACCGAGATTTCGACTTATGTGGCTAAAAAGCAAACCGAAATCGAAGAATTAAAAAAAATGGAACTGTTCCGTCGAGAATTTTTGGCTGATGTCTCACACGAACTTAAAACACCAATTTTTGCCGCTCAAGGCTTTATTCATACACTCATTGATGGAGCAAAAGACGACCCAAAAACCCTCGATCGTTTCTTGAATCGTGCCGCCAAAAGTATTGATGGACTTGATGCACTAGTTAGAGATTTAGTAACACTCTCACAAGTAGAAAAAGGCGATTTAAAAATGCACTTTGAGCTAATCGACCTAAAAAATATTACACAGGAAATCTTCGAGCAACTAGAACACAAAGCTGAAAGCCGTGGTGTGATGCTCAAAATAAAGCCTAAAACGCTCGAAAAAGCACTCGTTAAAGCTGACAAGCAGCGAATTACGCAGGTTTTGACCAATCTAGTTGATAATGCTATTAAGTATGGTAAAGAAAATGGCAAAATCATTGTCGAGATAGAAGAAGATAAAAAGCACTTTCATATATCGGTCGAAGACGATGGACCGGGAATTCAGCCTGAGCACCTTTCTCGCATCTTTGAGCGTTTCTACCGAGTTGATAAAAGTCGCTCTCGTGATACTGGCGGAACTGGCCTTGGTTTAGCTATTGTAAAGCACATTTTAAATGCTCATCATTCTAAAATTACGGTCACGAGCAAGATTGACAAAGGCACTAATTTCAAATTCAAACTTGCCAAAATCATCGAAAATACAACTGAAAAATTTATCGAAAATCAATAATATTCCATAAAAACCTACAAAGCTGACAAAACCTTACAGGTTTTAAGCGTAACTTTGCATAAAAAAGCAGTTAAGCAATGGAATACGACTTCGATTTAAGTGTTTTTGACGAAAAAGAAACGCCAAAAATTAAAAATACAATAAAGAAAATTGACTTCAAAGACATCATTATCTTTGAAAACGATGATTATATTTTAATCAATAAACCACCTTATATATCAAGTCTTGACGAACGAACGCAGGACAAACGCCTAGGCAGCACTCCACAAAGTATTTTACGACTGGCAAAAGAATATTCTGGCGATGCCCAACTATGCCATCGTCTCGATAAAGAAACTTCTGGCGTATTGGCAATTGCCAAAAACCCCGCCGCTTATCGTAGCCTTGCTATGCAATTTGAAGCCCGTGAAGTAGCAAAGCGTTACCACGCCATTACAAATGGTGTGCATGATTTCGAAGGTATATCAGTTTATTTACCAATTGCCCAACTTCGTGACGGCACCGGCGTTAGAATCGACCGAGAAAAAGGTAAAATAGCTGAAACAATTTTTAATACCTTGAAGGCTTACCGAAATTATACAATCTTAGAATGTATGCCAATTACGGGGCGTATGCACCAAATTAGGGTTCACCTGCAGTGCTTAAAAGCACCTATCGTCAGCGACCCTATGTATGGGGGTGATGATATTTTCTTGTCGCAAATAAAAAGTAAGAAATTCAATTTAAAAAACGGAACGGAAGAAATTCCACTCATAAGAAGAGTTGCATTACATGCACATTCGATAACTTTTAGGATGATGAATGGAGAGGCACTCACAACAGAAGCTCCATATCCAAAAGATTTTGGTGTAGTTGTGAAGCAGTTGGATAAGTTTGGGTGAAAAAATAACGTCGGCAAGTATTTCCACTATGGAATTAAGCCTTGCCGACGTTATTTGATTAAAATAATATTTATCTCGTAATCTCCAAAATTTCAACTTCAACAACACCTGCTGGTGCTTGAATTTCAGCTGTTTCACCGAGTTTTTTACCAAACAAGCCTTTTCCAAATGGAGAATTGATTGAGATTTTACCCAATTTCAAATCAGCTTCTTCTTCGGCTACCAATGTATAGGTCATTGTACCGCCATTTTTCTTATTTTTTATTTTTACTTTCGATAATAATGAAACCTTCGATGTATCAATTGTTGACTCATCTAAAATACGTGCATTAGCTACAATCTCTTCGAGTTTAGAGATTTCCATTTCCATCAAACCTTGTGCATCTTTGGCAGCATCGTATTCAGCATTTTCCGACAAATCTCCTTTATCACGAGCCTCGGCAATTTGGGCAGCAATCGACGAGCGACCTTTAAATTTTAGTTCGTGAAGTTTATTTTTTAGGTTATTAAAACCTTCTTCTGTGTAATATTGAATTTTTGACATAACATTATTAAATTTAAAAACCCCTAGTATTTAGGGGTGAGACAAAAAAAACGGCGAAAATTTCGACCGTTTCAGAGTAAAATTAATTATTTATTCCTGAAACTATAATATTTTCGAGTGAAACAAGACTTTATTTGTTCGTTTTATTTTCATTTGCTTATTTTGATAAACAAAGGTACAAAGTTTTTTTAAAAATCAAGTGATTTTTAAAGCCACAATATTTATAACAAAAATCTGATGAAAATAGTTTTTATGGGTACGCCCGATTTTGCGGTAGAGAGTTTAAAAGCATTGGTTGAAAGTGGTAGTTGTGAGGTTGTTGCTGTAATCACAGCTCCAGATAAACCTTCGGGGAGAGGCTTAGTAATGAATGAAACACCCGTGAAGAAATACGCAATTTCGAAGGGCATTCCGGTATTACAACCTGAGAAACTGAAAAACCATCAGTTTTTAGAAGAACTTCGCAGCTATCAAGCTGATTTACAGATAGTTGTAGCATTCAGAATGCTGCCAGAAGTAGTTTGGAATATGCCTCCCCTCGGTACTTTTAATTTACATGGTTCGCTTTTACCACAATATCGCGGGGCAGCTCCCATCAATTGGGCGGTAATTAATGGTGAAACCGAAACCGGCGTAACGACGTTTTTCCTTCAACAAGAAATCGATACAGGAAATGTAATTTTTGCCGAAAAAACACCAATTCTAATTGATGATAACGCAGGTACAATCCATGATAAATTGATGACGATTGGAGCAGGTTTAGTCGTGAAAACCGTAGAATCAATCAAGTCAGGGAATTACCCACAGATTCCGCAAGATATGAGTCTTGAACTAAAATCAGCACCAAAAATCTTTAAAGAAACATGTCAAATCAATTGGAATTTATCGGCCGAAAACATCCACAATTTCGTCCGAGGGCTTTCGCCCTACCCTGCCTCTTGGACTATTCTAAATGATAAAACCTGCAAAATTTATAAAACCGAAATTGGCGAAATTGCGAATGATTCGGCTGAGATAGGAAGTTTCAAAACCGATGGAAAAACTTACCTCGACTTTAGAAGTGCTGATAATTGGATAAAAGTAAAAGAACTTCAACTTGAAGGCAAAAAACGCATGGGAATTGAGGAATTTTTGAGAGGCTTTAGGGTGTAAGTTGCAGATTTTATTTAATTATCGGAAAATTAGTTATTAGGCCATCTTTCTTAAAAAATTTCTATTTATTTTCATGTAAAAAACGCCCAAGCTAACATTTTCTTACCGAACTTTGCTGCTTAGGATTAGTAAATAAACTTTCATCATTTCCAAATTATCTAATCTACAAATTTTCAAATTAATTATATGCTAATCAGTCGCCCACGAAGAAATAGAAAAAGTGCTGCAATCAGAGACTTGATACAAGAAACCACCCTTTCGGTCAATGATTTTATCTTTCCGATGTTTGTAATGGAAGGTTTAGGTATCAAGAGCGAAATAAAATCAATGCCAAACATTTATCGCTTTTCGATTGATACTTTGCTGGAGGAAATAAAAGAAGTATCCGATTTAGGAATTAAATCCATATGCCTTTTTCCGAATTATTCTGAAGCAAAAAAAGATAAATACGCCACCGAAAGCCACAATCCAGAAACGCTTTATTTGAAAGCATTAAGTGCAATCAAAGAAAAATTCCCGCACATTGCTCTCATGACCGACGTAGCTATGGACCCATACAGCAGCGATGGACATGATGGTTTAGTGGAAAATGGGGAAATTTTGAACGACGAAACTCTTGATATTTTGGGCAAAATGGCTCTCGCACAGGCTCGTGCAGGAGCAGATATTATTGGGCCGTCAGATATGATGGATGGCCGAATTGGTTATATCAGGGAAATGCTTGATGATGAAGGCTTTACGAATGTAAGCATCATGTCGTATTCGGTAAAATATGCAAGTGCATTTTATGGTCCATTCCGTGATGCCCTTGATTCTGCTCCAAAATTTGGCGATAAGAAAACCTATCAGATGAATCCAGCAAATGTGCGTGAAGCCCTCATCGAAGGCCAGCTTGATGTGGCCGAAGGTGCAGATTTTTTGATGGTAAAGCCTGCGTTTTCGTACCTTGATGTTATCAAAACAATGGCTGATAACTTTGATTTGCCGATTGCTGCCTATAATGTTTCGGGCGAATATGCCATGATTAAAGCCGCTGCTCAAAATGGCTGGCTCGACGGCGACAAAGCCATGCTAGAAATGCTATTGAGCATCAAACGTGCAGGAGCAAAAATTATCTTGAGTTATTTTGCGAAAGAGTTTGCTATCTTGAAAAACCACTAAAAATTAGCTGTTTCGGCAATATTTTATTAAGTTTGAATATAAAATGATTTGAAATATGGTCTTATCAAACGAAATACAATCAGTTCTAAAAACCTTAGCAGAATTTCTACTTTGGGAACCAAATGATGGTTTCAACGGGGTCGCCCGTGCGATATGAGTGGAATGATGGTGAGTTAATAAAATTTGAAGGTATGAACAAAAAACAGGTTTATATTTATGATGTTTTAGCGAAACTTTTTAGTAGAAAAGGGCTATTTGAATCAGGTTCGTTAGTTGCAGAATTATGATACTATGCTTTCGGGTATCCAAATGAGAAGACCCGATATTGCCTATTTGACCAATGAGCAAATTCAATTAACAAAGAAAAATCAAGATGTAATTCCCGAGTTCGTCATTATAATTGTTTCAGAAACTGATTTATTTTACGAAGTTGAAGATAAAATTACAGACTATTTTAAGGCAGGTGCGGGCGGCGTTCCACTTAAAGTTATATGGAATATTGTTCCTGAGCACAAATTGGTTTACATCTACACTTCTCGCAAAACTGTAAGAATTTGTAGCGATAATGATATTTGCTCAGCCGACCCAGTTTTACCCGATTTTACGATTGCAGTAAATGATATTTTTACTGAAGAATAAAGCATCATTAATTTTTTACAGAATTAACACATTTAGCTCAAAATTTTTGGCAAAATCCGAAGATTTTGAGCTAAATTTTATACCAAAATTTTTCAATGTCACAAACAATATTAATACTCAACGCCCTCGTAGTAAACGAAGGGAAAATTACACCCGCTGATGTTTTTATCAAAGATGGGTTCATTGAACAAATCGGGAATAATCTTTCTCATCTAAAAACCAAAAAGGTGATTGATGCCACAGGCAAATATCTTTTACCAGGCGTGATAGACGACCAAGTGCATTTTCGTGAACCTGGCCTTACACACAAGGCAACGATTGCTACCGAAGCTCGTGCTGCTGTCGCAGGTGGAACAACGAGTTTCATGGAAATGCCTAACACAGTGCCAAATGCACTTACACAAGCACTTTTGGAAGATAAATATCAAATAGCTGCTCAAACATCAGTTGCAAATTACTCATTTTTCATGGGAGCATCAAATGACAATTATGATGAAGCCATGAAAACAGACACCAAAAATGTTTGTGGATTGAAGATTTTTATGGGTAGTTCAACTGGAAATATGTTGGTTGATGATAAGAGTGTTTTGACAAAAATATTCTCCAATTTTCCATCATTAATTGCCACTCACTGCGAAGATGAAGCTACAATAAAAGCAAATTTAGCAAAATACAAAGAACAATACGGTCAAAACTTGCCGCATGACGTTCATGCTATCATCCGCAATGAGGAAGCTTGTTATAAATCTTCTTCAATGGCCGTAGAATTGGCAAAAAAGCACGGCACAAGATTACACATTTTACATATTTCTACGGCTGACGAGATTTCGCTTTTCAGTAATGCCTTATATACAAAAGAGAAACCTAAAAATATTACATCAGAGGTTTGTGTTCATCATCTTTGGTTCGATGCTGATGATTATAAAACTTTGGGAAATCAAATAAAATGTAACCCAGCCATTAAGCACGGACACCGTGAAAAATTACTTCAAGCATTGCTTGATGACCACTTTGATGTAGTTGCAACCGACCATGCACCGCATACATGGGAAGAAAAACAACAATCTTATTGGCAAGCACCTGCCGGCCTTCCATTGGTGCAACACTCGCTCAATGTAATGTTGGAGTTTCATAGACAAGGTAAAATTTCACTCGAAAAGATTACTCAAAAAATGGCTCACTCTGTTGCAGACTGTTTTGAAATCGACCGCCGAGGGTATATCCGTGAAGGCTATTGGGCTGATTTAGTTTTGGTTGATTTAAGCGAAAAAACGCTCGTCACAAAAGACAGCCTTTATGCCAAATGTGGCTGGTCTCCATTTGAAGGAATAGAATTTAGTTCAAAGATTACCCACACAATTGTTTCCGGTAATGTTGCCTTCAATAATGGTAAATTTGATGAAATTAACAAAGGTCAGCGATTGACATTCGATAGATAATTCATGCTTGTTTTTAGCTTAGAAGAATCTGTCTACATTACGTGTATAGTAGAATTTTAATTTACAACTACCTCACGAAATAATTTAAATTTAAATAAAATTAGTACCATTTATTTTCGAATTTTTTTCTAACTTTAAGCATGAACAGACGAAATTTTATCGCAACCACCCTAACTGGTACTATTTTAGCAAAATCTGATTATCTTTTTGCCAAACCAATTTCCAGCCCTTCAATCAGTGTTTTTTCAAAGACACTTCATTGGATTGAAGATTACCAAATTTTGGCCAATACTATCGCCGAAATGGGCTTTGATGGTATTGATCTAACGGTACGTCCTGACGGTCATGTACTACCCGAAAAAGTCGAAACTGATTTGCCAAAAATTGTTCAAGCAGCAAAAAAAGCAAACATCAAAATTTCGATGATGACCACCAGCATTTTGAAAGCTGATGCTTTGTCAGAAAGAGTATTGAAAACTGCTAGTGGCTTGGGCGTTGAACATTATCGCATGGGTTGGTATCACCTCGACATGCAAAAAGACATCATGCAGCAAGTAGATACTTTTGGCCAACAAATGAAAGGTTTAGATGCCTTTAATAAGAAATATAAAATTTCGGGCGAATACCAAAATCATGGAGGACAAAACCTTGGAGCGGCAGTCTGGGACTTGTTTCCGATTTTCAAAAGCATTAATTCTCCGCTAACTGGCTGCCAATATGACGTCAATCATGCTACTGCCGAAAGTGGACTTAACTGGGAAACAGGATTTAGACTTATTGCACCTTACATTAAATCATTAGCCATCAAAGACTTCAAATACATTTTACAAGATGGCAAACTCAAAAAAGTTGGTTGTCCGCTGGGAGAAGGCATTGTTGATTGGAAAAAATTCTTGGCTTTAGTAAAACAATATAACATCAATGTACCGATTACGATGCACTTTGAATATGATTTAGGCGGAGCCGAAAACGGCCTAAGAACTATTAAAATGGACAAAAAAGAAATTATTTCAGCTATGAAAAAAGATTTAGCATTGCTAAAAACATGGCTGGCCTAACACATTTTTCTAAATTGTGCTTTACCGAATTTTAAACAGGTTCCAAACCTGTTCTACAACCTTATATTTTCAACATGATTAAAATTGATTACAACCTTCAACCCACCGATTTAAACTCAAAACTAAAAAAATTTTGGGAGCTTTCTGGACAAAAAATCCAATCTATCGAACAGAATTATAATGTTTCAAAAGGTTCGCCAGTTTTTACCAAAAAAGGCGAATACACCACTCGTGGTTGGACAGAATGGACACAAGGATTCCAATATGGCTCGGCAATTTTGCAATTCGATGCAACTGGAGAGCAAGAATTTCTTGAAATTGGACGAAAGAACACGCTCAATGTGATGGCTCCGCACGTAAGCCACATTGGCGTTCATGACCATGGCTTTAATAATGTAAGTACCTATGGCAATTTGCTACGCTTGATGCGTGAAGGTAAAATAGCATTTAATGAATGGGAGAAAAACTTCTACGAATTGGCTCTTAAAATCTCGGGGGCAGTGCAAGCGAGCAGATGGACTTCGTTGACTTCGACTTCGCTTAGTCCGCAAAATGAAAGTGAAGATACCGAGCGTAGTCGAAGTGCCGGTTATATTCACTCATTCAATGGAGCTCATTCGCTTTTTGTTGATACCATCCGTTCGTGTCGTGCTTTGGTGTTGAGCTATCGTTTAGGCCATGTTTTTCAAGGCGAAGGTGATGTAAAAATCAATATGCTTGATAGAGCATTACAGCATATCAAAGCCACTGCCGATTATTCAGTTTTTTATGGCGAAGGACGAGATTCTTATGATATTTGGGGCCGAACAGCTCACGAAAGCGTTTTCAATGTAAAAGATGGAAATTTTCGTTGTCCAAACTCACAGCAAGGCTACACAGGTTTCTCAACTTGGACTCGTGGTTTGGCTTGGGCGATGTGTGGTTTTCCTGAAGAATTGGAATTTTTAGAAACCCTTGAAGATGGTGAACTCGAAGCATTCGGCGGCCGTGATAGCATCGAAAAATACATGTTAAAGGCTGCTCAAGCTACTTGCGATTTTTATATAGAACATACACCAATCGACGGTATTCCTTATTGGGATACTGGGGCTCCGAACTTACATAAATTAGGTGATTATCTTAGCGAAAAAGCCAATCCTTACAATGATTTTGAGCCCGTTGATGCTTCGGCAGCGGCTATCGGTTCACAGGGCTTACTGCGTTTAGGTAGATATTTAATGAGAAAAGGTGACACCGAAACTGGCCGAAAATATTGGCAAGCGGGATTAACAGTGCTAAATTCACTTTTAGAAGAGCCTTATTTGAGTACAAACGAAAATCATCAAGGCTTACTACTGCATTCGATTTATCACCAACCAAACGGCTGGGATTATGTTCCCGAAGGTAGCAAAATTGCCAATGGAGAATCGAGTATGTGGGGCGATTATCATTTTAGAGAAGTAGCTCTTTATGTGCAAAAACTCATCAATCAAGAGCCTTATTACGCTTTTTATAATTGTTTAGAAAAATAACCGACCGATTAGATTTTGACAATGACAAAATGTTCATTTTCAATTATCCATTCTCAATTATTCATTAATTAGACAAATGGCAGAAAAATTTAAACCAAAATATACAAGAGTAGCACAACTCAAAACAGCTATAGATTTAAAAAATTATCTTTCGACAAGTAATGTCAAACTTGATTTTGATGCTGAATTAATTACGGGCGAAGCATCGCCTTTCCGAAAAAATATCATCCTAAAATCAGGCAAAAAAATTGGTAATGCACTCTCAATTTTACCAATGGAAGGTTGGGATGGCACAGCCGATGGCCGACCAAGTGATTTAACAAAACACCGTTGGGAAAACTTTGCCATCAGCGGTGCAAAACTCTTGTGGGGCTGCGAGGCGGTGGCTGTTTCGCACGAAGGGCGAGCAAATCCTCGTCAATTGGTTATGAATGAAGCTAATTTTTCGGAATACGAAAATCTTTACAAACTTGTCATTGATAAACACACTGAAAAATTTGGCTCGGCCGATGATTTATTGGTTGGACTTCAACTCACACATTCGGGGCGTTTCTGCAAACCTAACGATAATACCAAGTTTGAGTCCAAAATTTTATATAATCACCCAAAACTCGACAAGAAATTTCATCTAAGTGAAAACCATCCTTTGATGACCGATGATGAGATTGATACTTTGGTAGAAAACTTCGTAAAAGCAGCAGTTTTGGCTCAAAAAGCAGGTTTTCATTTTGTTGATATTAAACATTGTCACGGTTATTTAGGACACGAATTTTTGAGTGCCTACGACCGTGAAGGGAAATATGGTGGAAGTTTCGAGAATCGCACTCGTTTTTTAAGAAATATTGTTGAAGGCATTAAAAAAGCTGCCCCGGGTTTAGAAATGGGAATCCGCCTAAGTGCCATTGATTTTGTGCCGTTTAAAAAAAGTGCAACTGGCGAAGGTGAACCCGATTTAACGCCAAATCAAGCATATAAATATGCTTTTGGCTGTGATGATTCAGGAATAAACATTGATTTAGAAGAACCAAAAGCATTTTTAGAATTGGCTCAAAGCTTGGGCATTCAGTTGATTTGTGTAACGCTTTCGAGTCCATACTACAATCCTCATGTTACTCGCCCTGCACTCTTTCCGCCATCAGATGGCTATCAGCCACCCGAAGAACCTTTAGAAGGTGTAGCACGTATGATTGATGTAGCCGAAGGACTAAAAAAAGCATTTCCTGAAATGGTCATTGTGGGTTCGGGCTATTCTTATTTACAAGAATGGCTACCAAATGTGGCTCATAATGTATTGAGAAATGGCAAAGCCGACTTCATAGGCTTCGGTCGAATGGTACTTTCGTACCCAACTATGCCCGATGATATGCTAAATGACCGCCCAACCCAACGAAAATTATTGTGCCGTACTTTCTCTGATTGCACAACCGCCCCACGTAATGGTTTGTACTCTGGGTGTTTTCCTCTCGACCCAATTTATAAAAACCATCCACATGCCGAACTACTCAAAACCATTAAAGACGGAATATGAAAAGAGTAGCGTTCGTAACAGGTGGAAGCCGTGGAATAGGCTTAGGAATTGCCCAACATTTAGCCCAAAATGGCTTCAATTTGGCAATTAATGGCATGAGAAATGAAGAGTTTGTTAATGAAACCCTAACAGGTTTAAGGCTTTTAGGAGCAGAAGTTATTTACTGTCAAGGCGATATTGCTTCGAAGGAAGCACGCGAACAAATGCTTGATAAAATCAAAACTCATTTCGGCAGATTAGATGTTTTGGTCAATAATGCTGGTGTTGCACCGAAAGAACGAAATGACATTTTGGCAGCCACCGAAGAAAGTTTCGATTATGTGGTTTCAACAAACTTGAAAGGAACTTACTTTTTAACCCAAGCCGCCGCCAATTGGATGATTGAGCAGAAAATTAGTAATAAAAATTTTGCAGGAAGTATCATCACAATTTCCTCTATTTCAGCCACGGTTGCATCGGTCAATCGAGGGGAATATTGTGTATCGAAAGCAGGTTTGGGTATGATGACTCAACTTTTTGCGACAAGGCTCGGCGAGTTTAATATCCCTGTTTACGAAGTAAGGCCAGGCGTAATAAAAACCGACATGACCGAAGGTGTAACAGCTAAATATGATAAGCTAATTGCCGAGGGTCTCACGGTTCAAAACCGTTGGGGATTTCCAGAAGATATTGGCAAAGCAGTTGCGGCAATCGCTAAAGGAGATTTCCCCTACTCCACAGGTCAAGTTTTTATGATTGATGGAGGTTTGACGATAAGTAGATTATAAAATCCCAAAGGGATTAAACTGCAGCGACTGACCGCTCGAACAACTTTGAGTTAAAAGTATAGAGTAAATAATTAGAGATGAAATTAAAAAAACCAAAAGGATTAAACAACCAATTATAGGATAGATATTATGAAAAAAAGCGTCTTTTTTTTCTGTTTTCTTCAAATAACGCTATTTTCTTATGCTAAAAAGGGAGAAAAAGTTGTTGTTTTTATTCAACCGACAGATTCGCTTTCTGTTGCAAAAGGTCAGTTATTATTTACTCAAAATTGTACCAGTTGTCATCAAATTAAAACAGATGGTATTGGCCCAAAACTATCTGGCATTACGAGCATCACATCGCCTGCTTGGGTAAAGAAATTCATCAAAAATTCGCAAGATGTAATTGCAGCAGGTGATGAAAGAGCCATACAAGTTTTTCTGAAGTATAAAAAGGCAATCATGCCATCGTATGGCTATTTAAATGAAACCGAACTTGATGCTATTGTTGATTATTTGGCTACTACAAAACCCATCAAAAGTAACCTAAAAAAAGATTATGGAGAAGGTCTCAAAAATCCGATTCCTGATCCAATCGAGGTTTCAAATCTTGTTATTGATGTAAAACAATTTTCGCAATTTCCTGTATCGAGCGAAAATGGAAAATATCCACTTACTCGTATCACAAAATTTGCACCTCAGCCAGCTACAGGTCAGATTTTTATAAATGATTTGCGAGGAAAATTGTATAAAATGGAAAGCAATACTCCAATTATTTACATGGATTTTGCCCAATTAATGCCCAATTTTATTCATCAACCAGGTTTAGCGTCGGGTTTGGGAAGTTTTGCATTTCATCCTGATTTTCTCAACAATGGCTTGCTTTACACCACGCATAGTGAAAAGACAGGTTCAGCAAAAGCTGATTTTGCTTATGCTGATTCGATAAAAATTTCACTTCAATGGGTACTTACCGAATGGAAAATTGAGAATCCTTCTTCGGGAATTTTCTCGGGAAAACCTCGTGAAATGATGCGAGTAAATGTTGTTTCGGTCATTCATGGTGTACAGGAAATTGCATTTAACCCAATGGCAAAAAAAGGCGATACCGATTATGGATTTTTATATATTGGAATAGGCGATGGCGGAGCAGCAGAAAATGGTTATGCGTTCTTGACCAACAAAGAGGAGCAAATTTGGGGTAAAATCTTACGCATCGACCCATTGGGCAGAAATAGCAAAAATGGCAAATATGGCATTCCTGTTAGCAATCCTTACGAAAAATCAACCAATAAAAAGGTTTTAAAAGAAATATTTGCGAGTGGTTTCCGAAACCCGCACAGAATCATGTGGACGAGCAAAGGCGATATGCTAACCGTAAATATTGGTCATGCCAATATAGAATCTCTGTACAAAATCGAAGCAGGACTAAACTACGGATGGCCGATTAGAGAAGGAAAATTTGTGATTCATACAGACGGCGATATGAATAAAGTTTATCCCCTTCCCGCCAATGACAAAATTTACAACGTAACTTATCCAATAGCTACTTTTGACCACGATGAAGCAAAAGCTATTACAGGTGGCTACGAATATACAGGAAATTTAGTGCCAGAACTAAAAGGCAAATATTTATTCGGAGATATTCCTTCAGGAAGATTGTTTTATTTAGATGTAGCCGACCTTAAACAAGGGCAGACTGCAAAAATAAGAGAATGGCAACTCACGCTTAATAGCAAGCCCGAAACGCTAAGAAATTTGTGTGGCAATGATAGAATTGACTTACATTTTGGCATTGATTCAAAGGGTGAAATGTATGTCATGACCAAAGCCGATGGAAGAATTTATCAGATAATTGGAGCAAAAGAATAGCATAAGGTTTATATAAATATGCCATAGCTGAGAATTTTTGAATCTATCAATTTATTTTTAAGTCAAGCATATTAAATACAAACCATTACGTCCTTTTTTACTTGATTTAGGCTAAATCAAGCCTTTTCGGCTTAAGTATAGAACTTAATAGGTCACGTCAAGCACTAATTTGGAAATCACATCAGTAACATGACCTAATTCGGACCGCCGAAGCAGAACCTAGTTAATGTTTAAAATCTTGTATGTTTTAATACAAGTTCGTTATAATCTTAAGAACAAGATAGAAAATTGTTTAACCATAATCTCTATTCAACCTCAAACTATTCAGCAAAAAATGAAAAAATTTACTCGCCGAGATATTCTCAAGGCAACAGTCCCGAGTTCGCTTGCCATGATGGCTATTCCGACCATCATCCCATCCACTGCTTTTGGTGCAAATGACCGAATGCGAGTGGCAGTTATTGGTATTAATGGTCGTGGAAAAGACCATATTAAAGGATTCATGTCACTAGATAATGTGGAAGTTGCCACCCTCTGCGATGTTGATAACGTAGTGCTGAAAGCTGGTGCAAAGGCTTTTGAAGAAAAATACAACAAAAAAGTAAACATCGAAGAAGATTTACGTAAGGTTTATGAAGATAAAAGCATTGATGCCGTGAGCATTGCAACGCCCAATCATTGGCACGCTTTGGCGGCAATTTGGGCTTGTCAAGCAGGAAAAGACGTGTATGTGGAAAAACCAGCGTGCCATAATTTATTTGAAGGTAGAAAACTGGTAGAAGCTGCCACCAAATACAATCGAATCGTACAAAACGGTGTACAGTTGCGTAGTTCGGTAGCCATTCAAGAAGCAATCAAACATTTGCGTGAAGGACTTATCGGAAAAGTTTATATGGCACGAGGAACAGTCTATAAGTGGCGTCCAGATATCGGTGATTTAGGAAAATCACTAGTACCAGAAGGACTCAACTGGGATTTATGGCAGGGCCCAGCCCAAGCGAGAGAATTTAGCAAAAATTACGTACATTATAACTGGCACTGGTTTTGGGAGTATGGCAATGGTGATGTGGGTAATCAAGGTATCCACGAAACAGACCTTTGTATGTGGGGTTTAGATGTAGGTTTGCCTGAAACAATTACAGCAGCAGGTGGAAAATACCTTTGGAATGACTGTAAAGAAACGCCAGAAGTTTTAAGTACGACCTATAATTACCCAAAACAGGGAAAGGTGATTCAGATGGAAGTGCGTCCTTGGATGACAAACAAAGAAGATGGCGTCGAAGTAGGCAATATTTTTTATGGAGACAAAGGCTACATGGTCATAAATGGCTATAATGATTATAAAACTTATTTAGGTAAAAATCGTGAACCTGGTCCAGCCCGAAATGCTGGTGGCGACCATTACAAAAACTTTATTGATGCCGTACGAGCAAAAGATAAAACTCTGCTCAATGGTCCTGTAGAAACGGCTCATTTGGCGGCAAGCATTGCCCATTTGGGTAATATTTCTTATCGTTTGGGCAGAACTTTGCACTTCGACCCAACTAAAGAAACCTTTGTAGGCGATAAAGAAGCAAATGCTATGCTTACTCGTAAGTATCGTGCACCTTTTGTTGTGCCAGATAAGGTTTAAAATGGCGTGAATTTTCATAAAAAAGCCCTACAATTATCAATTTGTAGGGCTTTTTCACATTTAGGCTTTTTTGAAGTGACTTTTATGTTACAAACTTTTCAGTCAATTATATTGTATAATTCTTCACGGTATCAATGAAACATTTTACTTTGTCGGGGTCAGTGTCGGGATATACACCGTGACCGAGATTAGCAATGTATTTCTGTCCACCGAAGTTTTTAATCATCTTTTTGGTATATTTTTCAATATCTTTGAATGAACCATAAAGCACACATGGGTCGAGATTTCCTTGCAAAGTTTTGTGCGGAATCATGCGGCGAGATTCACTAATATCCATGTTCCAATCTAAACCGATTACCTCACATTTCAAGTTCGACATTTCTTTTCTTGCAAAAAATGCACCTTTGGCAAATACTGTTACTGGCACCTCGTTGATGGCATCACAAATTTGAGCAATGTAAGGCAATGAGAACTTACGGTACTGGTCAGGTGAAAGTATTCCTGCCCAAGAATCAAAAATTTGCACCAAATCAGCACCATGCTTGGCTTGAGCTTTTAGATAAGCGATTGTGGTATCTGTAATTTTTTGAAGCAGTAAATGAGCTAATTCTGGCTCAGAATAAAGCATTTTCTTTGCGATTGAAAAGGTTTTTGAGCCTTTTCCTTCAACCATATAACAAAAAATAGTAAACGGAGCTCCGGCAAAACCCAATAATGGCACTCGACCGTTTAGCTCTTTTTTTACAATATCAATAGCTTTTAATACATAAGCCAATTCTTTTTCAGGATTACTTACTCGCAAGGCATCAATATCTTTTTTATTTTGAATAACTTTCGGAAAAATCGGACCTTTGGTTTCTACCATTTCGTAAGGTAAACCCATTGCTTCTGGAACAACTAAAATATCTGAAAAAATAATTGCGGCGTCAGTTCCCAAAATATCTACCGGCTGAATCGTTACCTCAGCAGCCAATTCGGGCGTTGTAGCCAATTTTATAAAACTTCCTGCTTGTTCTCTTACAGCACGGTACTCAGGCAAGATACGTCCAGCTTGACGCATCATCCAGACAGGTACTCGCTCAACACGCTCGCCCTTGGCGGCACGTAATATTAAATCATTTTGTAACTTCATCCTACAAAGATACTATTCAGCCTATTTTATTGCTATAATTAGTTACGGAATTTTGCAGGAAACGGTTTTTGCTCGATTGAAAAAATTAATAAATTAACTAATAAGTGTCAAAAAAAGAGGCTACTTACGTGAAGCAGCCTCAAGCGTTTTACTTTTTGTTGTTTTGGGGCAATCGGGAATTACTTTTAGGTAATTCTTACAGCAATACGTTGGTTTTAGACTTTTTCGGTTTCATTATGATGCCAATGAAAACTGTGAACAATAGCCTTTTGGAGCTAATGACTTGGCATCTATACCAAAGGCTACAAGTGTATTTACTTTGCTCGTAGCAAGGTTGCCGAAAGTTTTTGTTTGACCGCTTTTTTACCCACATTGTCAATATATCAATCGATTGTTAAATCATTCGGATATACGACCGTAATTTTGGCAATGTTGCGAACCCTAGAATCAATCACAGCACTTCTTGATTCGAATCATAGACCACGGAAATCAAACCATATGGTTTTATCAACTGGGGTAGATGTATCTTTAATAAAGCTAAATAACTCATTTTTAATACTTTTTCCCCGAAATTCTATTTATCTCTTGTTAAAAGCGTTTTCTTGAATCAATTTTCAACTTGAATTGCGGCACTTAAAACGATGTAACTTTTTAGGCCGTTGTTTAAACAAGCGTTGATTCGTCAATATTATGGCAACTGTCTCAACAATTATAGACCTTCCAAAAGCGACCGATAGTTAGGCTTTTTATTAACATCTTCTGATTTAGAAGCATTAGTTACTGTTTTTTGTATATTTCAAAAATAGGTAACTAACCAGTTATATATTCTTTGTAAAGTTTAATTTTAAAGTATTTGTATATTGG
>JAFEIL010000378.1 GCA_017495105.1 Emticicia sp.
ATATTGTAAGTATGCATTATTAAGTAATACCTTCAAAACTAAAACTTCACAACCCAAAATAAAATCTATCAATAAATATGAAAACTTACTTAAAAGCTATAATTACCTGCCTTTTTCTGATAATAGTTATTACTTGCAAAACAAAAGAAATTATCCCGATTCCACCAATTTTAGACACAATCACCGTTTCAGAAACCACAATTTCCTCTGCAAGATTTTCGAGTGCTATTACTGATGTTGGCAATCAATATATATCTGATTATGGATTTGTGTACTCCGAAAACAATGCGACACCAACTTTGGCTGACTCTAAAATTTCGCTTGGTGCGATTTCGACTGCAAATGTAGTAACATTAAAATTTTCTGAGGTAATTCAAGGCTTAAAAAAAAGCTCAAATTATTATGTAAGAGCTTATTCAACCATTTCTTCTAATACTGTCTTTGGACCAGTAACAATATTTAAAACAGCGGATTTAATTCAACCTTCAATAAAAACAGATGCTGTGCTTTTGGTATTTACAACAACAGCCAAACTTCGAGGAATAGTCGAAACCAAAGGAACTTTTGATGTTAGTGAGTATGGTATTTGCTGGTCTGCAAGTAACAATCTTCCTACCATAGGCGATTCTAAATCAAGTAAAGTAGGGACTTTAGGTGTTTATCCTACAATTTATAGCGAAGATGCCACAAATCTTATTCCAAACACCAACTATTATTTTCGAGCATTTGTTGTGTCTAATGGGGTATATTCTTATGGAAACACGCTCACTTTTAAAACTTTAGCAATCACTCAACCTACTATAAAAACTTTGGAAGCAAATACTACTACCACAACCTCAGTTAAAATTAAAGGTTTGGTTGAATTTGGTGGAAACTCAGATAACATCACTGAATATGGAATTTGTTGGTCGCAACGTTTCATAACTCCAACCGTAGACCATTCAAAAGCTAAAATACTTGAAAATATAACTGTATTTCCAAAAACATTTGTAATTGATATTTATAATTTAAATTCAACAGCCGACCTGTATTATCGAGCTTATATTATTTCAAATGGAGTGATAAGTTATGGCGATATAAAAAAATATAACTTGGAAATTTTAGATTTCCCCATCATTACAACAGGAAATGCAACATCAATTACGCCAAACTCTCAAAGAATTCAAGGAATAATCGATTCAAAAGGTAGATTTCCGATTACGGAATATGGTATTTGTTGGAATCTAATCAATGATTATTCAAATACCTTACCAATAACTTGCAAAACTGGTGCTTCAATTAAAGGTAGCCCGACAAGTTTTCCTACCACATTTTCGATTGATGCAATAAATCTAAATGTTGGAACAATATATTTTTACCGTGCCTATGTGATTTCCAATGGAGTAATAACTTATGGAAATGAAAAAAGTGTTTTTAATACTGGCAGTTCAAAATAAATTCCTAAGACCTCCTGTATGAATTAAGACCACTTTTGAATTAGGTTTTATTAAAGAGGAAAAATATTTATAAAAGGCAAAAAACATTTTACCAGAATAAATTGGTTCAATAACAAAATCATGTTCAGCATTAAATTTTGATATAAATTCAATCAATTCTGGTGTTTTTTTTGCATATCCGCCGTGATGTTCATTCCATAAAACTTCAAAATTATTGTTGGCTGGGTTCAGAATCCAGCCAACGTTTGATACCGAGGTATTTTTTAATAAAGTATCTATTTCATTGAATAAATATTGCCCGTTTTTCAGAACACAAACACCAATAACTCTCGTTTTTTTGTCAGAATTAGCTATAATTCCAGAAATCGTTCCTGCAGTTCCGACGGGACAAAAAATATAATCAGGAGCTGAACCTAATTGGCAAATAATCTCTTCAAACATCTCTCCCACTCCAGCTAAAGCTAAACGATTCGTACCGCCTTCAGGAATTACTTTTGAGTGATTTATATTAATACCTGTAAGTTCTTGAATAATAGACAATTGATTTTGGAGATTTTCACGCATATCTCGATACTCCGTCCGTGTCACAAAATGAAGATTCATACCGCATTCAGAAGCAAACCTCAGTGTTTCTGAAGATTCTTCATTCAGTTCGTCCCCACGAACAATTCCAGCTGTTTTAAAACCCAAATATTTTCCTGCTGCTGCCGTTGCATAAATATGATTGGAGTATGCTCCACCAAAAGTAATGATTTGTTTAGCACCTTGATTCTGAGCATCATTTAAATTATATTTCAATTTTCGCCATTTATTGCCCGAAATTTCAGGGTGAATTAAATCATCTCGTTTCACAAAAACTTCTAATCCATTTGCTGCAAATAACGGATCTTCCAATTCTTGTAAAGGCGAAGGCAATGATAAAATTTGATTTATTCGTTCAGAAAAAGCACTATTAACAGGAATGTCGTTCATTTTATCTTAAATTTGCCGTAAATTTAAGGATAATGAACGAAGAAAAAGATATTTTTGACAGCGAAGAAGAAGACGAACTATTTGAGCATCAACGAATTGTGGTTGATAAAGGTCAAGTCTCAATGCGTTTGGATAAATATTTGCCTCATTTTACAAAAAACATTTCTCGCAATAAAATCCAAAACTCAATTGATGCAGAAGCAATAAAAGTAAATGGTTTTACAGTCAAAGCCAGCTATAAAGTAAAACCTTTGGATGTAATTACCTTTTCATTGCCCAGCCCTCCAAGAGTTTTCGAGTTGCTAGAAGAAAATATTCCGCTCAATATTGTTTATGAAGACGACGATTTGATGGTTGTTAATAAACCAGCAGGCATGGTCGTGCATCCTGCGGTCGGTAATTGGTCTGGAACACTAGTTAATGGTTTGATTTATTATCTAAAAAATTTACCAACGCATCGTAATGGTGAGATTCGCCCAGGTTTGGTTCATCGAATTGATAAAGATACTTCAGGACTTTTGGTGATTGCCAAAAATGATTTTACGATGACTTTTCTTGCCAAACAGTTCTTCGACCATTCAATCGAACGCACCTATTATGCTCTCGTTTGGGGAGTTCCGAAAGAAGCCACAGGAACTGTCCATAATTTTATCGGACGCAGCCCAAAAAATAGAAAACTGAGTGATGTATTTTTGGATGCTTCATATGGCAAAGAATCTATAACTCATTATAAAATTCTGAAAGATTTTCGCTACGTTTCACTCCTCCAATGTAATTTAGAAACTGGTCGAACCCATCAAATCAGGGTTCACATGAAATTTTTAGGACATACTCTTTTTAACGATTCAGATTATGGTGGAGATAAAATTTTAAGAGGTCAACAGTTTTCTAACTATAAGAAATTTGTCGAAAATTGCTTTGAGGTAATACCTCGACAGGCACTTCATGCCAAAACTTTGGGCTTTGTTCATCCACGAACCAAAGAATGGATGCAGTTCGACACAGAATTACCCGATGATTTTAAAACCGTTCTCGAAAAATGGGAAGGTTACGTAAATAATGAATAAAAATTGTTTTGGATTAAATCAAAAAACCTAATTTCTATGAAAATTAAAATAAGACGGATAAAAAAAACCGACGTTCAGCGAGTACATGAGCTTGTTTATGAATTAGCAGTTTATGAAAAAGAGCCTCAACAAGTAACAAATACTGTTGAAATGATGCTAAAAGATGGATTTGGCAAAACCAAGATTTTTGGTTGCTTTGTTGCCGAAGTCGATGGTGTTATTCAAGGAATTTCGATATTTTATTATCGCTATTCGACTTGGAAAGGCAAGCGTTTGTATCTTGAAGATATTGTAGTTACAGAATCTATGCGTGGCTATGGTTTAGGAAAACTTATATTCGATAAAGTGATTGAAGAAGCCAAAAATACCGAATGCACAGGTATGATTTGGCAAGTACTTGATTGGAATGAGCCAGCTATCAATTTTTACCGCAAAAACTTTCCAACTCGCTTTGACGAAGGATGGATAAATTGTCATTTGGATTTTTAGATAATAAACACCATTCCAATTAAAAATACAAAAAGGAAATAATTTATTAAACCATAAACATTTACCCGTAAAATTTTTATCTTAGGAGCGTACAGAAGAAAAGGTATAACAACAATGCCATAGATACACAACTAGGCAACCTATTTGTTGAACAATTCCGGCGTTTTGAAAGCGGTTCAATATAGGCTTTTCTAAAATCTCGTTGGTTTGACCTTAAAGACTACAGACTATAGGTTTTTAGTAATTTAATAGAAAAGTTATCTAAAGAAGCGGTTTAGTTATATCCTTTTTCCCAAGGGAACAATTTGATTTTTTTAGCTCGTTTTCTTGCACCTTGCTTTCCGTTTTTAGGTTGAGTTTCTAATTTCATTGTTTCTACGTTGTCTTTTTTCTTATCCCAAAAAAAATGAAATGTAGGTACACTTGGCTTCCGAGTAGAAAAATAACCCGAAACTATAAACGTATGCTTATGCTCATACTTCGACTTACAGTTTTGAATTGGGCAACGAGGAGCCCAACAAGAAGCTAAGACAAATGTACAAATAAGTACTAAAAAATATATTTTAAGGTTATTCGTGACAAGCAATATTTTCATTGAAAGTATAAATTAGATAACTAAACAAAGTCGAAATCCAGCTGTTGCATTTGGTAACAATCCTTTACTGCCTACTTCCCAAAACTTCCATTTTGATAAAAAACCACTGTGTAAAAACAAATCATTTTCACTTGATACTTTGTATTTTCTTATACCAGCACCTAAATAAGCATCAATAAAAAAATGTCGATGGATAAGAAAATTTTTGCCCCATTTAATATTGATTATTTGTTCTGTTTGTATGACATTTGTTTTTTCAAATATTGCATAATTTGGCAAACTTGCCGCTCCAATCGCTACTGCATTGACTTCTTGACGGTTTATTTTCCTTTGAGCAAATTCTAAAGCCCAATAGCGGCCAAATGGTTTTCTATCAAGTGCATAAAAAGGATACCAATCTGAAAAATATCCTCGAATTTCACCCCTATAATATTGGGTTTTCATATCTGGCATATTATTTCGAATATATTTATCAATATTTAATTTTCCTTTGCCTGTTCCGTAATCAAAATTAAAGCTGAATTTGCCAATTGGAGGAGCTAACTCAGCACCAATCTGAAACGCATTTTCGGTTGCAAGCAATGGCAAAGGCGTAAATTTCAACAATAAAAAAGGTTGATGCGTAAAAGAAATTGGTTTACGTTTTTGTGCAACCGCAGTTTGTAAACAAAAAAATATTACAAAACCAAATACAAAATATTTATTCATAACTCTATTTTTCATTTTACGCTTCCAAGTTCTTTCAAGTTTTTCAAATCAGCTAATGAATACTGAGTAATGCCTCGCAAGGTTTTAATAATAGCAATCTTTTTTGTTTCAAAAATATCAATACGGTCTGTTTTTATCTGCGGATAATTTGAGATTATTATTAGTTTGCCAGTTGCCGAAATTTCATATATAGTTAAACCATCAACAGGGTTAGCTAAAAATATAGTTTTTCCATAACGCTGTAAAGTAAGGCTTTTTGTACCTAAAGTACTGCTCGTAATAATTCTATCAACTGGAACTTCAAGGCTATCTGAATTATAAACTGTTATTGTTGGTACTTCATTGCTGGTTCTACAAACATCATTTCCTTTGGCAATAACAATGAATTTATTCATTGTTAAAAAATTATCACAAGGTTTTAAGTCCCCTATTACCCCCAATTCACTCCAAGCATTTGTGTCTAGGTGCATCAATTTCAATTCAGAAGCAGTCTGCACATATAAAGTATCTGTATTACCTGCTACTTTCTCAAAATCTATTTCAAGTGGTAAAACCGAAGTGAGATTTAAAGTTAAGGGAGAATTGACATTTAAAAAATTAATTGTCCGATTTGCCAACACAAAATATTGTGAAGGATTGCTTGTAGGATGAAAATGCTGAAATTCTTTTTGACTACCAACTATACGGACAGGCTCAGGTGCGTGATAACCTTTACACGACAGTAAAAATAGAAGAATTACAAAGAAATAAGGTTTTATTGACATTAAATTATTAGTGTTATTTTAAAATTTATTTCTTTAACGATAACAATTGGAGACATTTAAAAAATCTCCTTTTTCCCAAGCAACCACAAAATGCTCTTTATCAGGGCATTCAAAATATACATTTTGTTGAATAGGGTAGTTTGGATAAACAAAAACTTCTGAGGTTCGTTTACTTGTTAGGAGGCTACGTTTAAGTTCGACAATAGTTTTTTCTTTCTTTTTCAATTTATCCAAAGCATCTATTTTCAAAGAAACGAGGTCATTTCCATTATCAACTATCAAAACATCATTTTTAACAAAATAATCGGTACTGGCAGGGATACTCAAAAAAGCCAATGCTATAGGATTGGTAGGCGTGGAATTATCGAAAACATGTATTCCTAGGCCCAATTCACCAATAAAAAGGTAATCGCCTTCAATAAATGTACGTCCAGCATTAACAATTGTTTGAGGAGACTCAATCGTATAGTTCTGCGATTCAGCTAAGGTCAATTTGGTTTTAATTCGATAGCTTTCACTATTATTTATAGCATCTTTACTCTTAAAATCTTCAATTTTAGAACAATTTAACAAAATTGAAGAAACTAATGCTAAACTTAAATTCTTTTTGAGTGCTATCATAAACAATTACATTAATCAAATTTTCATACAAATATAACGAATTTTAAACTCAAATATTTTTGAAATTTAAATCCGATATTTAGATTTCTTTCTATTGACAAAATGCCAAGAATGGTTATTTTGTTGGTAAGTTTATTTGATAAAACACATCTATTCTAATAACTTGCATCAAAAAAGCGAATCTACTTGGCCATAGGCAGTTCGCTTTAGTTTTCCTAAAACACTAGCACTTTAAATACAAATCATTCACTAAACTAATTATTTCCAAGCATAAATAACTTTTTTATTTGTAAGTATATGGCTAAAAAAGCTTGTATTATTGTAATTCTTTTGACTTCATTGTGGGTAAATTTTTGGTAGTAAACAAAGCATTTTTAATGATATGTGATTTATAACGGAGCCAAACTTGAAGTTTCAATATAATATAAACTAATTATACACAAGCAACTTAGTACAAAATTATCAACTTTTTATATCGATGCAAGAACTCATTCAAATTAAAACTGAAAATGCGGCAGTTTTAACAAAACTTCAAAAACAATTTAATACCAGTATTCAGAAAATAGATTTTTTGAAAAGTAAAATTGGATATGTGAAAAAGGAAATTGACCAAATTCAAGTAAAGATTACTTCTGAAATCCTTCCATTGGAGAAAAAATTGATAGAAGTTCAGATTAAAGAAATAATTTACTTGGATGCTCTTTTTCAACAAAACATATTCAAAAAGCGTGACAATGATACACTTTCTGAAATGATATTTGAAAGAACTACCGAGTTTATAAGCAGAACAGAATCACCTGAATTAGAAGATATTTTTACTCGACACAACGATGGTATAAGTTTTGAAGAAGCCAATGAGGAAGCTAGTAAAAAAGTATCTGAAACCTTAAAAGAATCATTTTCTTCAATTTTTGGAATGAAATTCGATGATGATGCTGATTTGAGCGACCCAGAAAAATTTCAAGAATACATCGACCAGCAAGTTGCAGCAGAGGAAGCTGAATATGAAGCAAGAAAAGCTAATAAAAAGAAAACAGCCAAACAAATAGAAAAAGAAGAAAAACAACAACAAGAAGCAAAGAATTTAAACAAAACGAGTCGACAAATTTACATGGAATTGGTAAAAGCATTTCACCCTGACCGTGAAAAAGATGAACTAGAAAAAGAACGCAAAACACTTTTGATGCACCGTATCACCGAGGCAAACGAAAAAGACGACCTTTTTGAATTACTTCGACTAAGACTCGAACTTTTGGGAACAGACTTTGAGCATAGTAACGATGAAAGCCTCAAATATTATGTAAAACTATTGAAACAACAAGTTGCGGAATTAGAACAGGAAATTGCAGGATTAACATCATTTGGTCAACGCTCATTCTTTGGGCCTTCGCTATACGAACGTTTTGCGTCAGATAAATATCAAAGCTTAGAAAATAAGTTTAAAAAAGAAATTGCAAATTTGAAGAAAATCATCAAAGATGAAGAAAAACAAGCTCCGTTTTATAAAGATAGCATACAAGTAAAATACCTAATTGACCAATATAGAAAAGAACAAAAAAGCAGAAATCGCAGAGGGTTCGATATAAATGATGTCTTCGGTAGGATGTAAAACAATGCCCATTTACGAGGAATGGGCATTGCAAAAAATCTTATTTAACTTTATCTCTCCTTTGTTTCAATTCCCTCCAGGTTGTCAAAATAATGCCATTGTCTTGGATATACTTTTTTAAAACTGGGTCAATCATGGCCAACATATCACCCCGACGAGTATTTCCCGAATCTGAAATATGTTCAAAAACCTCAGTTGGAGAAGTACAGTGCATAATCACCATAGTTACACCAGCCTGTAGATCTTTAAATGAATCAATGTACTTTTGGGTTTTATACTTCTGTAAAGCCTTTTCTTCAGGATTTTTTACTTTATCCATCGTCCAGCCGTAACTTATATTGTGCAAATCATCTAAAACTGGCAAACCAGCATCCCAAAGCATTTTTCCAATTTTTTGGGCTTGTTGAAGTGTTAAACCAGAATCACCATCACGCATAATCATGGTATCATGTCCACCAGGAAACATGACTGGTATTTTATTTTCAATACCAACCTTAAAATAGCGTTCTAAATAATCTTGACGAGCAAATAATGTTCCCATGTGAGAGTCCATATGCGTTGGTTCAAAACCCATTGCTCTTGCTCTTTCCAATTGACTTCTGATTTCTTTCTCAATTTCATCGGCTGAGGCATGTTTTGCGGTTTCTTGAACACTTCGCCACATTGCTCCCTCTGAATCGACCAAATTTGGCACAGTTGGCTTACCAGCCAATGGCCCCCAACGATAATCTTTCCACTCAGAAGTTAAGGTAAGGTGTAATCCCGCATCGATTTGAGGATGATTTTTAAGGTAATGCACAAAAGATGGTACCCACGAACAAGGCATCATAACGCTCATTGAAGTAGCTACACCCTCTTCAACTGATTTGATTGCACCAACGTTTGAGTCATAAGACATGCCAACATCATCAACGTGCATGATTATAACTTTAGCTCCTTTTGGAAAACCTAATTTCTCGGCATAAGTTTCATTTTGTGCTTTCAATAATAAGGAAAAGCACATCATAAATAGGAATATGAAGTATTTTTTCATGGTTTTAGAGTTGATTGTAAGGCAAAGGTACTAAGAAAACTCTGATGATATGAGAAACAGAATTGGCATATTCGGCAGCACTTGATATACGTTTCCAATCTGGGTTTGCACTAAAAACCTTCCAATTGGCATCACGTTCTTCCATATTTTTGAAAGCCAACATATAAGTGAGGCATGGCATATATTCTCCAGCAATAACTTCTCCAAAAAATACCGAATTGAGTTTAGAATCTCTAAATATCTTCAATTCTTCCTCATTAAACATTTTTCTTTTGCGACGAGCTGCATCCTCTGAATAGCTTTGATAGATTCTTATTTCAAACAATTTTTGGTCAGCAGTTGGTTTAACTAATTGCGGTATTCCGTCAAAAGCATTCATAATTGAAGATGTGTAACGAGCATACGGGGCTTTTTCGGGTGGCAAAGCATTATATTCTATTGTTGCTTTCAAAAAATCTTCATCCACTTTAATTTTTTCATTGACTCTTGAAAACTCTTCAATTGAAGCATAAGGTATTAATATGTAGATTTTTCCAGGGTCAGAAAGTCCCATTTCTCCAAATGCCCCAATATTTTTTACGCCATATTTATTTAAAGCAGGAAAAAGAGCATTTTTAAAATAATTTTCAATACTTGAACGTGACGATCCAAACTTTAATTCATAAGTACGAAGTTCATAAAATTCTTTTTTTGCTTGGGCAAAAGTACCGATTGCAAAAAACAAAAAGGCTACAATTATGTTGATTTTTTTCATTTTTAATTTAATTTATTTTAAATAGATAATTATAATTAAAAAACATAAGCTTATTTATTTGGAAATGCTTCTAAAACTTTCTTTACAACGCCATCCATGGACTCAGATGAAATCCATCTAACAACCATTACTAAATCATGTTCAGGGTCAACATAAATCATATTTGTGCCATTTCCGAGATGGTAAAATGATTTTTCTGAAGCACTCGGTAATAGTTTTTTGTCCGTATTCAAAAACCAATTCATGTAACCATACGTAGATTGAGCAGTTGTAGGTGTAAGTGCTTGATTTACCCAATTTTCTGATAAAATCTGTTGGTCTTTCCATTTTCCTCTATTCAATGATAGCAAACCAAAACGCCCCATATCATAAGCATTGATAAACATTCCACCTCCCCAATGTCCACCACCACTAACTGACTGAACGGTTTGCCCGTCCAAAACAATCCAAGAGTTTCGGTAGCCTGTCCAACGCCAAGTATTTGAGGCACCTATTTTATCCATTAGATTTTCTTTCAAAACTTGTGGTAAAGGCTTTCTCCAAACACTCAAAGCTGCCAATGAAAGTACATTAACCCTTACATCATTATATTCATAAACGCTTCCTTGTATATTTCTTGGTCTATTTAGCCATTTTGTAGCATCCTTGTCTGGGCGGTCCGCCCAATCTGGTTTTCCCCATAGTGTACCTTCCCAATCACTAGTTTGACGTAGAAGTGCATTCCAAGTAATCGTTTTGTTGTGGGGTGTATCAAAAAGTTTAAGTAGTTCTGGTTTTCCAAAATCGTCTGCCGAACGATTGACTGGGTTTCCATAAATTTCAATTGGTGGCACGTATGCAGCAACGGTATCAGAAACATTTTTGATTAAGCCACGATCAAGGGCTAATCCAACTACACTCGATAAAAAACTTTTTGTCACACTATGCGTAATATCGCAGCGGTTTGGTTCTCCCCATTGACCAACAATGTATCCTTTATGAATAATTAAACCTGTTGGTTCACCTCGATCGGCGAAAGGCCCAACCGCAAAACCGAATGGTTCTTTTCCAAAAGACTGATAATGAGACACTTCCATATTTCTTGGATTTTTTATTTCATTCTCTTGGGCAAATTTTATGGTTTCATTTATTTTATCAATATTAAGTCCCAATTCAGTAGGATTCTTAATAATCCATTGGTTATAAGCAGGAAAGTATGCTTCAGTTTTGGTTTTTTGTGCAAAACAAAGCATGAAGAAAGTTGAAAGTAGAAGAAAAAAACTAGATAAGAAAACTTTATTCATAATGTTAGATTATTTTTGTCGAAAAAGATTGTATGTAAATTAAACTATTAAAATTATTTTTTGGCTTAAATTGCGATAAATAAATTTAATGATGAGACTTATGGAGACTATTGCTCTTTATATAATGGCAGCTTTTTTAATTTTTGCTGGAATTTCACACTTCACAAAGAAAATTTTTTTCATGAAAGTCATGCCTCCGTACATTCCAAAACACGAAGAAATGGTGATTATTAGCGGAATTGTAGAAATTATTTTGGGAATTGGTTTGCTTTTTGGCCAAACAAAATCTTTAGCCGCTTGGGGGATTATTTTATTATTCATTGCTGTTTTTCCTGCCAATATCTATATGGCTACTTCGGGTAAATTCAAAAATATACCACAGTGGTTATTATGGCTGAGACTTCCTCTACAAATAGTCTTGATTGCTTGGGCTTATCTTTATACAAAATAAATTCTTGTAACCGATTATTCCATAAATTTTAAAATATCTTCCTCTGAAATAAGTGGCGTTGCACCTTTTTGTGTTGCTACAAACGCACCTACCGCACAAGCATATTTCAAAGCTATAGCTGGACTTTCACCATTGAGCCATTTGGTTATAAATGCAGCCAAAAAAGAATCTCCACTTCCAATGGTATCGTTTACAGTTACTTTAAAACCTTGATTTTCAAACACTACATTGTTTTCATCAATAAAAAAAGCACCATTTGCACCTCTTGTCACAATGATTCCTTTAAGTTGATAACGCTCTTTCAGAAAACTTGCATTTTGTGTTTCATCGCCAGTTTGTCCGTACCAAGCACAAATCATTTCTAATTCCTCGTCATTGACTTTCACAATATCGGCAATTCGCAACAGTTCATCGGTTAATTCGGAGGTATAAAAAGGTTTTCTCAGATTAATATCTAAAATTTTCAGTTTGGCATCTGTATGTAGTTGCAAAAGCGTTTTTTTTGAGATTTCATTTCTTAAAGCTAAGCTCCCAAAAACAAATGCATCTGTAGCTTGAATAGTACTTTTTGCGAGTTCAGTTGAACGAATAAAATCCCACGCAACGAGTTCTATGATTTTATAGGACGGACTACCTTTTTCATCTAACGTTACTTCTACAATACCAGTTTGATGTTCATTTTTTTGAATATTTTCTACTGATAAACCTCTACTCAATAAAAAAGACATAATTCCTTTGCCCAGTTCATCATTACCGACAGCACTAATTATTTCAGCATTCAAGCCTAGCTGATTGGCATGAACCGCCACATTCATTGGAGCTCCACCCGCAATTTTACCAGAAGGAAGCAAATCCCACAATACTTCTCCAAAACAAACTATATTTTTCTTTGACATTTTCTTTGATAATCACTAATTGTTCAAATTATGAAATATTCGAAGGAACGTCCAAATTGGACGTTCCTTCGAGCAAAATCTAAATAATAAAATTCATTTTTTAGCCCAAACTGATTTCAATGGATATAATGTACCAGACGTTAACTCTGCATTTCCACCTTTACTGTAAAGTTCAATTTTTGTATAATCTTCGGTAGGAAAAAACAAATCTGTTAATGCAATTTTTCCGCCGTTAACAAAAACCTCAATTGATGCCATATCAACTAAAGCCTTGATTGTCAATACTTTATCATCAGTAAAAGGTGCGGCATGTTTCTTGGCAAATTTTGAAGAAAAATCAGATTTTCCAGCATTTGTTCGGTCGATAAAAATTTGCTTTGAGACCTTATCTAAACCAACAATCAATTTTTCATTCTTTGAATTAGATAAAATAAAACCAAGCTCAGTTGCGGTTGATGATGTTAAATCGAAAGTCAAATCAAGTTCATTTAAAACCGATTTATTATCGATTCTTAGGGTATTTTTAATCTTTTGTTTTGGAATATTTAAACTCGAAATCCGCAAAGACTCCAATTGTTTGACAGGCATTTGAACCAAACGATAACCTTCAGGAGTTTTGTTTAAAGATAATTTTCGAGGAACTGTCATGCCACTTCTCCAGGTTGAAGTTGGAACGAGGTTTGCATAATCATCCCAATTTGACATCCAACCGATATAAATTCTTTCGCTATTAGGTGCATTAAACCATGAAACACCAGCATAATTATCCGCTCCATAATCTACCCAAAGTTTGATTTCGGGCGAATTATCATTGGTGAAAGTTTTTCCATCAAAATTACCCACAAAATATTGCGTTCCCGAACCACCATTTACCGCTCCACGACCAATATTCTGAATTAAAACCCATTTTTCTGTGTCATCTTCAGTTTTAAAAGAAATCAAATCTGGGCATTCCCAAACCCCATCATTTACGCTTTCTTTTAAGCCAAATTCGCTTGCTTTTTGCCAGTTTTTTAAGTTTGGTGAGGTGAAGATTTCTAATTTCTTTCCAACTGCCAAAGGCATAATCCAGTTTTTAGTAGCCTCATGCCAAAACACTTTTGGGTCACGAAAATCGGCATCGCCTTTGTTAGGAATTACTGGATTTTTCTCATACTTTAGCCAAGTTCGGCCTTTATCCAAACTATAAGCAATTCCCTGCGATTCCCGGTCTTTTCGTCCTGCTTTTTCTTTCACCATATCATGGTAGGTAAAAATCGCAACCAAAGGTTTTTCTTCTCCAGTCTTAAAACCAGTTGTATTGTTTTCATCAACGACAATACTTCCAGAGAAAATATAACCGAGCGAGTCGGGATATAAAGCAATCGGAAAGTGTTCCCAAGAAACTAAATCTTTGCTTATTGCGTGCCCCCAATGCATTGGTCCCCAAACGGTACTATCAGGATAATGTTGATAAAATAGATGGTATTCACCATCGTAATAAACGAGGCCGTTAGGGTCATTCATCCAACCTTTTTCTGGAGTAAAATGAAACTGAGGACGGTGTTGCTCTTTATAATAGGTATTTGTAGAATCTTTCGTTTGTTGGCAAGCCAAACTAAACAACAGGGATGTAAATAAAATAAGGTTTTTCATAGGTTAATTTCAAGTATATTGAATATTAAAGGTAGAAAAAAAGCCACAACTTAAAAAGATTGTGGCTTTCTAAATCTTAAAAATATCACTTCAAAATAACATTCATACTTTTCAATAATTCTTTCGCACTAACCACAACCTGCGTAGTTGGTTTACTATCAGCATCTTGTAAAATATTATGAATTGATGCTAAACCTGATTGAATCTTTTTCAAATCTGCTTCTTTCGCATCAAACTGTTTCAAACCTTCATCCGTCATTCTGATTCTTTGACGCAAATCTTTCATTTTTGCTAATTCAGCTTCAATTTTTTTTCTTCCTTCATAGCAAGACAGCGATAAATCATGTTGAAGTTTTAAATCAACGGCTGAGGTTTTTACGCGTGGATCCATTTTTACTAAAAAAGTTTGTTCGCTAGATTTTCCATTAACTGTCAATTTGGCGATATAATAGCCAGGCATCACCCACGGTGAAGTGGCATCAGGAGCAGTATTCTGATAAACTGCCGAAATAGGATACGATGGCGGCAAATTTAACGGAGGATAATGCAAATCCCACATAAAACGATGCGAACCAGCATCGGTCGAAAGAATTTGTTGTGGTCGAATCCAATAATGTGGAATATTTAAATCAGGCAATTCGTAAGGTTTATCATCGCTTGAAAATTTACGTATTAGTTTTTTTGATGAATCAAAAATCTCAAGAACTACAGAATTATTGATTTTTTCTTTCAAGTAATAATTAATAATTGCTCCATCGGGTGGATTTTGACCTTGAGGTTCTTCTTGTGTGATAGGCGTATCAGTGTAAGTACTCCAACGCACACGATGAGTATTTTGTGGTTTGTATAAAAACGCTTCAGTTTTGGTGACTTCAGCAGACATTTGGCGTAGAGGTGTAATATCATCTAATATCCAAAAACTACGTCCATGAGTACCTACCACAATATCATCGTCTTTTATTACCAAATCTCTAATACTTGTGGCGGGCATATTTAGCCTTAATGATTGCCAATTTTCACCATCATCAAACGACACATATACAGCATTTTCAGAACCCGCAAATAATAACCCTTTGCGAGAAGGGTCTTCACGAACTGAATTAATTGGTTCATTTGGTAAACCCTTCACAATTTCTTGCCAAGTTTTTCCGCCATCTTTTGTGCGGAAAATATGTGGACGTTGGTCGTCGAGTCTGATTCTGTTTACTGCCACGTAAGCTGCATTTTCATCAAAATGACCTGCATCAATTTGCGAAATTTTCGACCAAATCCAAAAATCATTTTGCTCACCCTGAGGTGTTAGTGGAGTTACATTTTGCCAAGTTTTTCCGCCATCTTTTGTTACATGAATCAATCCATCGTCAGTTCCTGCCCAAATTACATTAATGTCTTTTGGTGAAGGTGCAACGGCATAAATCACTCCTCGTCGAGGCATTTTTTTCATGGCCTCAGTTGTGAAAACATTGAAGCTTTGAGGAAGTTTATCATAGGTGTCACGCGTCAAATCTGGACTAATTACCTCCCATGAATCACCACCTGTTTTTGTCTTGAAAAGTACATTTCCAGCAAAAAATAACGATTTTTTATCAATTGGTGAAAATAATACTGGTGCAGTCCGAATAAAACGATACTTTCCCGAACGAACTGCTTCTGGTGCAATATTTTGTGTTTGCCCAGTTCGTTTGTCATATTTAGTAACTTTTCCACCATAAATAATATTGGGGTCGAGTGGGTCTGCAGCTACATATCCGTACTCTTCTACTCCTACTGGATGCCAATCACGAAAAGTAATGATTCCATCATTTCCACGAGATGCAACACCAACCGAACCACTTTCTTGCTGCCCACCATAAACATTATATGGAAAAGCATTATCGGTACTTACATGATAAAACTGTGCAGTTGGTTGATTATACCACGAAGAAAAAGTTTGTCCGCCATTGACAGTAATAATTGCTCCTTGGTCAGCTGCCAAAAGCATAATATCAGGATTGTTTGGGTTTATCCATAGTCGGTGATAATCATCGCCTCCTGGAGCTCCACGAAAGGCTGTCCAAGTTTTTCCTGCATCTTCTGACTTCCAAGTGTCAACATCAGCACTAAAAACAATATCAGGATTTGTTGGATGAACTTTTACTTCGGCAAAATCGCTTCCACGTCCCCAAATTCTTGGGTCTTGACTTACAAGTGTCCAGGATTCACCCGCATCAGTTGATTTAAAAACACCGCCTGCTTCGGGCGAATCAACGGTTGCATATAGGCGATTGGGGTCACTTGGGGCAATACAAAATCCAATTCGACCTACACCTTGTTCATAAGTTGGTAAACCCTTGGTTAGTTTTTTCCAAGTTGTGCCACCATCTATTGATTTATACATTCCACTTTCGGGGCCTTGCCAAGCACCATTTTCCCACGGGCCTTGGCGAGCCGCCCAAAGGTCGGCATAAACTATATTTGAATTTTTCGGGTCGATTGTTACTTGAATTGCACCAGTATTTTCATCTTTGTACAAAACTCGTTCCCAAGTTTTTCCGCCATCGGTTGTTCGATAAACTCCTCTTTCCGTATTAGGCCCGTACGGATGTCCCAAAACTGCAGCAAAAACTCGATTTTCGTTGGTTGGGTCAATCGCCAAACCACCAATTTGCTGACCATCTTTTAGTCCAGTGTTTATCCAAGTTTTACCTTCATCTGTCGATTTGTAAATACCATTTCCTACTGATAAGTCTGGTCGTTGAATACCTTCACCCGAAGCAACATAAATTACATTTGGATTTGATGGTGCGACAGCCACGTCACCTACCGAACCCGTTGGCTGGTCGTCAAAAATCGGTAACCATGTGCGGCCATAATCGGTTGTTTTCCAAACACCACCATTGTTTACTCCGATATAAAAAACGTTGGGCTTTTGTGGAACACCGACTGCTCCAACAGTACGACCACCACGATGAGGGCCAATCATTCGCCATTTCAAGCTATCGAAAAGCTTTGGACTGTAACTTTGAGCAGTGCTGTAAATACTTAATAGTGAGAAGATTATAGTAAAAATTTTAATTTTCATTTGTTTATAGATTTTGGTAAAGGTCAATGGAATTGGGGTCAATTTATGAAAAAACTTTATATTTTAAAACAATTACAAGATGAACAATGCTTAAATTAGTTCTTCAAAACGAATATTCTAAAAAAAGCCAAACTATCGCTTGGCTTTTCAATTTTCATTTCAAATTCTTCAAATACTCAATACTCAAAGGTACGTTTTCGAGTTCGTGTTCACTTTCGTCTTCGATGAAATAGTGTTTAATACCGAACTTTTTAGAGAGTTTGAAAATATTTTTCCAGTCAGCTTGACCAGTTCCCAAAACTACATCATTTTCGGCAGGTGTATTTCCTGAGAAATTTCCGACGACACCTTTTTTCAAATCTTTTACATGCATCAATTTCCAGCGATTACCATAAGTTTTCAACAATTTTACAGGATTTCCGCCACCGTGAAGTACCCATAAAACATCCATTTCAAACGACACATCTTCAGGATTTGTATTCTTGAACATATAATCAAGTAAAGTTCCTTTTTCATAAGGACGAAATTCATAACCATGCGGATGATAGCAGAAAGTTAGGCCGTTTTCTTTTAAAAACTTACCAGCTTTATTAAATACCTCAACTGCTTTCTGAGCATCTTCAAGCGTAAAATTGTCACCTTTGTGAGGAATCCAAGCACACATGACATATTTTGCTCCGAAAACCTTGGCTTTCTTAACAATATCCATCGAAAGTTTTTCTAATTGGTCATAACCTGCTCCAATCGAAGGAATGACAATACCACGAGCATCGCACATTTTCTTATATTCTTCGTCTGTAACACCTTTTGCTCCACTAGTTTCTATTTCGGTGATACCCATTTTCTGGATTTTATCCAAAGTTCCCGATACATCTTTCGGAAAATGATTTCTGAATGTATAGGCTTGTACACCAAATGGATAGGTATAAAGGTTTTTAATAGTTGGCTGGGCAAAAATTTCTTGATTAATACCTAAAAATAGCACTGAGATTAAGATTAAAATAGATGTAAGTTTTTTCATTATTTTACAAATTAGGTTGATTTTTAAAAATATTTTTATTGCAAATTAAAACTATTCAAAAGTTTCTATTTTTTGTGAATATTTTGTGATAAATAAAATAATAGATTCGACTAATTACGAAATCAATCAAACTGAAAAGCAAAATAGGTGCAAGTTCCTTTGCCAACGTTTTTGATTCCATGTAAATCGTTTGACTGTAAAAAAATAATATCGCCAACTTTTGAGTCTTGCCAAACGCCATTGATAGTTTCTTGTGCTTTACTATCTTTTTCGTTATCTTGACTATTTATTAAAAAGATAATTTCTGCAGGATTGTGT
>JAFEIL010000408.1 GCA_017495105.1 Emticicia sp.
TCTCAACCCTTATTTGCTTAACTTTCAGTATAAAAAGTTTTGCACAAAAACCCAATATAATTTATATACTTGCCGATGATTTAGGCATTGGCGATGTGTCAGCCTATAATCCAGAAGGAAAAATTCAGACAACAAACATTGACCAATTAGCTCAAAATGGAGTAAAGTTTACAGATGCTCATACAACCTCAGCCGTCTGTACTCCTACTCGATATGGAATCATGACTGGACGATATAACTGGCGAACTACACTTAAAAAAGGTGTTTTACATGGTTATGATAAGCCATTAATTGACCCGAAACGAGAAACTGTGGCTTCTTTCTTACAAAAACAAGGCTATAAAACAGGAATTGTCGGCAAATGGCATTTGGGTTGGACTTGGGGAAATATTGAAGCAGGAGAAAAAAAAGTTGATTTTACAAAACAGATAAAAAATAGCCCAAACACATACGGTTTCGATTATTCATTTTGTATTCCTGCCTCGCTTGATATGCCACCCTACGCTTATGTAGAAAACGGTTTTTGCACGGCCATACCAAAAGACACTTGCATCGGCCGAAAAGGTATTGAATTATTTCGTGCGGGCATTATTGCACCTGATTTTCAGCCTGAGGAAGTTTTAGGCAAATTCACCGAAAAAGCACTCAATTTTATTAATCAAAATTCTAAAAAAGAGAAGCCTTTCTTTTTATATTTCCCATTGGCGGCACCACACACGCCCATTTTACCTATCGGAAAATTTGTAGGCAAAAGTAATATCTCGCCTTACGCTGATTTTGTTTTGATGGTCGATGATGTCGTAAAACAAGTCGTTGAAACCCTAAAAAAGAACGGCGTTTATGAAAATACTATCATTGTTTTTGCATCCGACAATGGTTTTGCCAACCCCGCCGATCTCAAAGCACAACTTGACAAGGGGCATAACCCTTCTATGATTTATAGAGGGCTAAAAACTGATATTTTTGAGGGAGGGCATCATGTACCATTTATTGTTTCTTGGAAAAAAACCATCCTATCGCCGAAAGTAAGTAAGCAATTAGTTTGTACCACTGACTTTTTCCAAACGATTGCAGAGCTGAATAATAAAAAACTAAACGATAATATAGCAGAAGATAGTTTTAGTTTTTTAAGTGAAATTACTGGCAAAAAAACAACTTATGAGGCTCGTAAATCGGGAATCCATCATTCATCTGATGGTTTTTTTGCGATTCGTAAAGATAATTGGAAATTGATTATGTGTTCACATTCGGGTGGAAATGGAAAGCCTAAGGAAATAAGCCAAGAAGCTAAAATGCTCCCCCCTGTTCAATTATACGATTTATCAAATGATATTGGTGAAACTCAAAATGTTTATGCCCAACATCCAGAAATTGTAAAAGAATTAACGGCCTTACTTACAAAGCAAATTCAAGACGGAAGAAGCACAAAAGGCAAAAACCAAACCAATGAAGGCCCCGCTTATTGGAGTCAATTGACTTGGCTTGGTAAGTAATGGACTTACTTTTCAATATCGTGGTATTTTTTTACTACGATATTGAAAAGCTTAAAATTCATCAAAATCCAATTCTACCTCTCGATTTTCGACGTTCACCTTTTTCGATATATTCTCGCATATCGGCTAATTCTTTCTCAAATCCGCCTGATAAAATTGGAAATCTGCACCAGCCTCGTGGGTCAAGGTTATAACTATCTAAGTGAAAACTCGGTGCATAACGCTCACGCTTCCACTGACTTCTGCTCCACATTCTGAAGAATTTTTCTACCCAATTTGCCAACGTTGCTTGGTCGAATCGGTCAGCGTATTGAGCCTCCATAAAAAGTAAACATTCTAAAGGTGGTTTTTTGTCTCTAATGGCAAGGCCTTCGATTGAGTTTAGCACTTCATAAGGCATTAGGTCTTTTTCATCGGTTTGCTTTGTTTCAAGCGGACGAAGTTCAGCCGTCGGTTGCAGGCTATTTACTTTATTTAATCCTTCGATTTTTATATGCTTTCCTTTTACATCACAACCCACAGTTTCGAGCCAAACTAACCATTTTTTAAGCCAAAACTTATCAATTCCTGCAATTGGATTGATACTTCCTGCCGTATCGCCATCCATTGTGCAATAACCAACGGCCACTTCTGAGCGGTTGGATGTTGCTAAAAGTAGGTGATTATGTAAATTTGTAAGCAACCAAACACTTGGGACCCTCACTCGAGCTTGAATATTTTGTAGTGACAAATCGTCAGTTTCCCAAGTTAAATCTCGACCAATCTGCTTCTCTATCAAGTCTTTATAAGATTCTACGAGTCCATTAATATTTACATTATAGAAAGTTGCTCCGATATTTTTTGCTAAACTTTCGGCTGATTCATAAGTATCCGTCGAACTATTTTCTGTGCCTTGATAAATACTATGAATCATCTTTTCGGCAATTTCCTCAACCGTTGTGCAGTCTTGTATTTTCTTAATGAAAGAAAGTTTTTTCTTAAAAGCATCTAAACCAATACTTTCATCGGCCAAACGGATCATTAAGCCACAAAGTGCCACACATGCACAAGAATCTGCTCCACCTGAAATTGAAACTGTAAATCCTTGCGAACGAGATTTACGGAGGTAATCAAACAATGCCAAACTTACTGCACGTGCAAACTCTTCTTCTTTTAGAAATCCTCCATGCTCAAACTTTTCGAGTTCGGCAGTTTGTGGGGCAATTGGCTTGATTTCTGGAAAATCAAACAATGCTGGAACTTTCCAATTTCCTTGTGTAATTGGTGATTTTACTTGTGAATGATTAACTTTTGGCATTTCAACATCAATAACGGCCGATGTAACGTAAAAATCTTCATAGCCAAAACGTGGTGAAGAAACCAATAAATTTCCATCAGAAGCAATCATGGAATCTCCATCGAAAATCAAGCGTCCAGATTCATTTCCAAGTAAGTTTGTGTAGATGTAGCTACACGCAAACGAGCGACTGCCATCAATTACAAAACGCTCTCGAGTTACAAATTTTGAAAACGAAAATGGGCTAGCACTTGGATTGAGAATAATATCTACTCCCCTATCAAACATCGCACGCCCAGGCCGATTGGCCACCCAAGCATCTTCGCAAATCTCGAAACCAATGCGAACACCACTTAATTCGAAAACTAAATCACCAATTGGATATTTGAATTCGTCGATTTCAATTTCATCACGCACACCCGCTTGCCAACGATGAAACCAACGATCTTCATAAAAAACCCCATAATTTGGCAAATGTTGTTTGCACACAAATCCTAATATTTTTTTGTTAGCAATCAGACACGCTGTATTATAAACTTTATTATTGTAGCGGATAGGCAGACCAACCGAAACAATCATACCTGATGTGTACTGCACAATTTCGAGTAGACTTTCTTTGGCCTGCTCTACCAAATCCCATGAGTAAAAGGTATCTTCGCAGCCGTAGCCCGTAATGCACAATTCGGGCAAACACAATAAGCTAATATCTTGTCTATCAGCTTCTTTTATACAATTTATAATATTTTTCTGATTCTGCTCCCACGCCAAAGGTGTTTGGTTGAGTGTTCCTGCCGCTACTTTTATGAGTTTCATTAAATTAATGAGTGAATGAGTGAATATCTCCACTCGGTTTCTAAAATTTAGTGTATATTTTCAACAAATAAACCTCTCGTGCAAAGATAACAAAAACTGCGGGTGCAGCGTTTACATACATTTTGTTTATCAAACATTTTCTAAATATCTGACCCTAAAAACGCACCAATAATACAACACAAAAACTGTTTATCAATATTTATTTAGCATTAAACATAACATATTTATTGTTTATCAATAATTTTACTTTACATTTGTGCTATCAATCTAATTTCATATCCATTTTTATGAAAACGTAAACCAAAACAATTTTAGAGATTATTAAATACTTGGCTCTCACTGTCAATATTATTGCCCAAATATTCAAACGTGGCGTTGAATTACAAGAAGAAAACGAATTAACTGTTTAAAAAACTAAAATTATGAAAACACAAACTGAAAAAATCTTAAATATTTTAAGAATCATTGCTTGGATTGGCTATGTTGGCTGGCTAATTATATTTGGAATATTGATAATTATGACCTTCTTTGGATTTTTAAACTTTGATTCCGAATTTGCTAAATGGCCAAAAATATCAATTCAAGGTTCAGAAATAACACTCAAAATATTTCGAGAAAAATATCCCGTTCAATTTATAGCTTTTGTTGGTATTGTGATACTTGAAACATATTTAGTTGTAAAAATTTGGGAAGTTGCAAAAAATGCACTTACGGATATAAATCTAAAACAACCATTTTCGTATTCTACTGCTTCTATGATAGAAAAAATATCTTACCTCATCTTCAGTATTTGGCTACTTGAATTATTTGGAACAGCTTACGGTAGATATATACAAACACTCTTTATTGGTATTACAATAAAATTTTCGCTGTCAAATGAGTTTTCTTATTTGTTTATGGCAGGAATTATTTACCTAATTTCGCAAATTTTCAAGCGTGGCGTTGAATTACAAGAAGAAAACGAATTAACTGTTTAAAAAACTATCAATATGCCCATCGTAGTAAACCTTGATGTAATGCTTGCCCGACGAAAGATGCAGCTCTCAGAATTGGCCGAAAAGGTAGATATTACACTTCCAAACCTTTCTATTTTAAAAACGGGAAAGGCCAAAGCAGTTCGTTTTTCTACCTTGGAAGCCATCTGTGAAGCACTTAATTGCCAACCTGGCGATATATTAGAATTTGTACCCGAAAACAATCCATAATATTAAAATAACGGGATGCCGCCCATATTAGCATCCACACAACTCTCTACTTCAAAATTGCATATTCTACTCAAAAGCTACATTTTGAATGCCAAACCGTTCATCCTAAGATAAAAACCACTTATGTAATAACAATTACCTTGTATTACAAAGTACCGATATATTTGTAACATAAATTATGAAGAAGCAAACATTATACAATTGAAGAAGTTAAAACTACCTCAAAACTTTTGGGGTAGTTTATCAAAATCTTTAGAGATTGTAACCCGCAAGATATTTTTTACATCTAATTACAAGTCTGACAGCACGTCTGACCATAATATTAAAAGTACATTACGGGTCAGACCTTCGGTCAGACCATTACCAAAGAAAAAGCTATTACTTAACAATTACAAAAATGAAAAAGTTATTATTTACAATGCTACTCGCATTTGCGAGCGTGTTTACTTTTGCCCAAACTAACAGAGTTGCGTACAAAGGTAAAATTTCGGGAAGCCTCTTCGATGAAAAAAAACAATCCCTTCCCTTCGCCAATGTTTTATTATTAAAAACCAAAGACTCAACGCTTACCAAAGGTGCTATAAGTGATTTAGATGGAAAATTTAGTTTCGAGCAAATTGCAGTCGGTAACGATGCTCAGTACATCGTAACGGTTTCGATGGTGGGTTATAAGAAGTATTTTTCGCCAAAAATTATTCTGAATGACGAAAATCTTGAAGTAAAACTTTCGGCAATTCAGCTAAATTTAGATACTCAAAACCTTAAAGAAGTAACCGTAACGGCAAAAAAGCCATTTATCGAGCAAGCAGCCGATAAACTAATCGTAAACGTTGAAGGTAGCATTGTAGCCACTGGAAGTACGGTTTTGGAGGTTTTGCAAAAATCGCCTGGCGTAACGGTTGATAATAATGATAATATTAGCGTAAAAGGTAAACAAGGCATATTAATTATTATGGACGGTAAACCTACGTATATGTCACAGAGTGATTTGACAAATCAACTCAAAAACATGAGTAGCGACCAAATCGAAAAGATTGAAATTATCTCGAATCCATCGTCTCGCTATGATGCCGCAGGAAAAGCCGTAATCAATATCGTTACGAAGAAAAATAAGAATTTTGGCACAAACGGTAGCATTTCAGCAGGATTTTCGGCCAGTTTTCCGCCATATTTATCAAAAGGTTTGAACGAAGATTTTAGTAAAATCGAAACCGTGAAACCTGGTATTATGCCAAAATACAATACAAGCTTAAATCTCAACAATCGCCAAGGAAAATTTAATACTTTTGCTAACCTTACTTTTTCAGATAATCAGCGTTTCAATAATAATATTTTCACCCGCGATTTGGGCGGCAAAATTTTCGAGCAGTATGCCTACCGCTACAATGCCAATCAAAACTTTAGCTATAAGTTAGGAACCGATTTCTATGCTACCAAGAAAACAACATTGGGTGTTTTGGTAAATGGAAGTATTGGTTCATTTCAAAACAAACCAAATGCACCGAACGTAAACACAACTTACATCAAACGTGCAGGAAACAATGTGCCAGATTCGAGTTTAGTGACTACGGCAAGTACGTTGAGAACTTGGCAAAATGTTACGGTAAACGCTAACTTTAAGCACACTTTTGATTCGACCGGTAAAGAACTAACAGCCGATGTTGATTATTCGACTTACCAAAACTTGGGCATTGAGCGTGGAATGGTTTCAAGATTTTATAAGTACATCGACCTAAAAGAAGTAGAATCAAACGCACCGCTTAATATTACGAGCAATACACCAAATCAGTATAATATCATTGCATTGAAAGCTGATTATGTACATCCGTTGCCAAAAAGTAAGGCAAAATTGGAATTTGGAGCGAAAAGCAGCTGGGTGAAATCTGACAATGATATTCGTTTTTTCCAGAATGGTGAAGTCGATAAAGGTCGCACAAACTACTTTATTTATATCGAAAACATCAATGCAGCTTACGCAAATTTTAGCAAAGAATTGAGCAAGAAATTTAATATTCAAGCAGGTTTACGCATGGAACACACGCATTCAGTAGGAAAATCGGTTACTTTGGACGAAAAACGTGAACGTAATTACGCACAATTATTCCCGAGTATTTTCTTGAATCAGACGATTAATAAAGATAATCAGCTTTCATATTCGTATAGCCGCCGCATCGAACGCCCTGATTATGAGTCGCTTAACCCATTTGTATATTTCCTTGACCCATATACTTATCAACTCGGTAATGGCTATTTGAAACCACAATATACCAACTCATTTGAGCTAACGCATACTTTCAAACAAGCATTTGTAACGAGCCTTGGATATAGCATAACCAACGATTATATGATTGAAGTTATCAAAAATGCGGTGAATGACCCTGAGGTTTTGGCTAAAATCAAGAAATACAATAATATTCAAGGAATTGACCCTGAAAAAATTACTTTTGCCACTCGTGAGAATATCGCAAAATTTGAAAACATCAATGTCAATTTCAGCGTACCGATTCCGATTACAAAATGGTGGACAGCCCAAAATAATATCTCAGTTTTCTATAATAGCTATTCGGGACAATTATTGGAGCAAAATCTCAATGTAGGGCAATTTGCCTACAACGCTTATACAAACCAAAGTTTGAAATTGCCAAAGAACTTGACAGCCGAAATTTCGATGTGGTACAACTCACCAAACGTTTACGGTATGATGCGTGGAAATGCTCAATATGCTGTAAATGCGGGTTTACAGAAGAGTTTTTGGAACAAAAAAGCCAATTTGAGATTAAACATTAATGATATTTTCTTGACCAATAGATTCAAAGGCAGAACTGACTTTGCAGGAGTAAAAATGACAATAAGCAACCGTTGGGATAGCCGTGCTGCACGTTTAACGTTTACTTACAAATTTGGTAATCAAAATGTAAAAGCAGCTCGCCGCCGTAGCACAGCCACCGAAATAGAACAAAGCAGAGTTAAAGCTGGAAGTTAGGAAATAAAATCAGTAAACAAAACCTGTAAGGATTTCCCTTACAGAATTTTTTATTTTCCAATTCTGATTGAAAGTGTAAAAAAAGGTAGTATCAAGCACAAAAAAACCTCAAACTTACGCTTGAGGTTTTTTAAATAAAACTTTTCAGCTATTACGCTTTTGTTTCATCGCCATCCGCAGCAGGTGCTTCTGGAACATCCTCTACCGCAGGAGTAGCTTCAACTACTTCCTCAACAGCAAGAGTATCTTCTACAACCTCAACTGATGATTCATCAGCAACAACAGCAGTTTCAGCAGTACCGTCAGCTTTCTTACCACCACGACGACTACGACGTGTTTTGGTAGATTTTTCTTCTACTGAAGTCAATAAAGCTTCATTATAGTCAACCAATTCGATCAAGGCAACTTCAGCATTATCACCAAAACGTGTACCTAATTTGATGATACGAGTATAACCACCATTACGAGTAGCAACTTTCTCAGCAATTTCACCAAATAATGTTTTGATAGCCTCTTTGTCTTGCAAATAAGAGAATACAGTTCTACGAGAGTGCGTGCTATCATTTTTCGATTTCGTAATCAAAGGCTCAACATATTTACGCAATTCTTTAGCTTTGGCCAAAGTAGTTTCTATACGTTTGTATTGAATTAATGAAATCGCCATGTTTTTCAACATCGCTTCTCTGTGAGAGTGAGTTCTCCCTAAATGATTGATTTTATTTCCGTGTCTCATTGTAATTGTTTCGTAAGTAACGGTCAAAAAAGCCTACGCAGTCTTGGCAATTCCACCTATTACGATTGTTAATTAAATTTACTCGATAACTGCGATTCGATAACCTATAAAAAAATCTTCCTAGCAAATGGAAAGAAGACCTGTTTAATATCAATCTTCATCAAGCTTATATTTCAATACATCCATTCCGAAATGTAAACCTTTATCAGCAACTAACTGCTCCAATTCCGTCAAAGACTTCTTGCCAAAATTACGGAATTTCATCATATCAGCTACTTCAAGTCTTGCCAAGTCACCCAGTGTACGAATATCAGCAGATTTTAAACAGTTGTACGCACGAACCGACAAGTCCAAATCTTGTAATGAAGTTTTCAACAACTTACGCATGTGCAAGAATTCCTCATCAACAATATTGTCTTCATCATCTTTCTTGGTATCAAATACCATGTTTTCATCCGTAAACTTCAAGAAATGCTGAATCAAAATATGAGCAGACTCTTGTAAAGCACGCTCAGGATGAATCGAACCATCCGTTTTGATTTCAAGCAGGAGTTTTTCGTAGTCAGTTCTTTGTTCTACACGTGTATTCTCAATGCTATATTTAACATTCTTGATTGGTGTAAAAATAGAATCAATCGAAATAAACCCAATTGGCAAATCATTTTGTTTTTGTTCGTCAGCAGGAACATAACCCCGTCCTTTATCAACAATGATTTCAATCTCTAATTCTTTTTGGTCGTCTAAACGAGCAATAACCAAATCAGGATTTAAGATTTGAAAACTTTGTGTAAACTTACCGAGGTCACCAGCAGTCAAAACACCTTGGTTTTTGATTCTAACCGTAAATTTGTTATCTACGTAATCAGAAACTTTTTTGAAACGAACCATTTTAAGGTTAAGGATGATCTCTGTAACATCATCAACTACCCCATCAATGCTCGAAAATTCGTGTAGTACCCCCGGGAATCTTACCGATGTAATTGCATAACCTTCCAAAGAAGATAACAAAATACGACGAAGTGCGTTTCCGATGGTCACACCATATCCTCTTTCGAGTGGTTTAAACTCGAAAAAGCCATGGAAGTCGTCAGCTTTTTCCATGACAACCTTGTCAGGCATTTGAAATGCTAATATTGACATACGTATGCAGTGTGTTTGTTTTCGTTAACTAAAAGGTGGTTAGCAACACCACCAATAAAAAAACGTAGTGATGCCATTACCGCTTTTAACAGTAATGGCATAACCACTGTACAAATATTATTTGTTATATAATTCGACGATAGCCTGTTCGTTGAAATTCTCAGGAATTTGATCACGCTCTGGGTAGTTAATAAATTTACCAACCATTTCAGTAGCATCCCATTCTAACCAGTTATAACGTTTTGCATTACGTGCTTTTAAACTATCAGAAATTGTAAGCAATGCTTTAGATTTCTCACGCACACCAACAATCTGACCTGGTTTTAAAATAAACGAAGCAACATTTAAGACAACTCCATCAACAGTAATATGACAGTGCGTAACCAACTGACGAGCTGCACGACGAGTAGGAGCAATTCCTAAACGAAAAACTGTATTATCCAAACGACCTTCACAAAGTTTCAATAAATTATCACCAGTACGTCCTTCTTTTACTGAGGCCAAATGAAAGAAACGAGCAAATTGACGCTCTAATATACCATAAGTATATTTCACCTTTTGTTTCTCAATTAATTGCTGACCGTATTCTGATTTTTTACTTTTTCGACCCTTACCGTGTTGACCTGGTGGATAAGCTTTTTTACTTAATGCTTTATGGGCTCCCATTACTGGTTCACCGAACTTTCTTGAAATCCTAACTTTTGGACCTGTGTATCTTGCCATTTTTTGTTGGTTGTTAAAATGAAATAGAGATTGATTAGCCCCAATGTCCAAACTATCAATCATTTTGAAAAACAAAATCGCAATAATTTGCCTTCTATTCCTTTTCCCGTCTAAAAACGAGAACAATTATAAATTATTATGTAATATTGTAACAAAGGAATGTAAACATTAAACATAAATGCAAAAACAGTAGATTTACGACAATTGTTTATATTCTTTTGTAATCTATTAAACCCTTCTACGCTTAGGTGGCCGACATCCATTGTGGGGAAGTGGCGTTACATCAGTAATTGTAGTAACTTCAATACCAGAGTTTTGAATAGTACGGATTGCGGACTCACGCCCAGAACCAGGTCCTTTTACAAAAACTTCAGCTTTACGCATTCCTGCTTCATAGGCTACTTGAGCACAACTCTGAGCTGCCATTTGTGCAGCATAAGGTGTATTTTTTTTTGAACCCTTGAAACCCATTTTACCAGCCGAACCCCAAGAAATAACTTGACCTTGGCTGTTTGTAACAGAAATAATGATGTTATTAAAAGAAGCTCTGATATGTACCTCGCCTACAGGCTCAACAATCACAACTCTCTTTTTAGCTTTATCTTTTCTTTTTGCTTGTGCCATTGTGACAAAACATTGTTAAAATGATTGGCAGTACAGAAAAACCTGTACTCTGTTCGATTTTTTACCCTAATATAAAAAATCCTTCTTTAAACTCAATAAAGAGCTAAGGGTTACTTAGTTGCTTTCTTCTTATTAGCAACAGTCTTACGTTTACCTTTGCGGGTACGTGAGTTATTCTTGGTACGTTGTCCACGAAGAGGTAAACCTTTACGGTGACGAACGCCACGGTAACAACCAATATCCATCAATCGCTTGATAGCAAGTTGGACTTCTGAACGCAACTGACCTTCAACAGTCATTTCTTCCGTAATTATACCACGAATGGCATTAGCCTCACTGTCATTCCATTCGCCAGCTTTTTTATCATAACTGATATTAGCCTTAGTTAGAATTTTTTGTGAAGCACTACGTCCAATGCCATAAATGTACGTAAGGGCGATTTCGCCTCTTTTTTTGTCTGGGATATCAACACCTGCAATCCTCATAGAAATTAGCCTTGTCTTTGTTTAAACTTAGGATTCTTTTTGTTAATAACGTAAATTTTACCCTTTCTACGGATAACTTTACATTCAGCACTACGCTTCTTAACCGACGCTTTTACTTTCATTTTTTTTTGAATTATTGAAGTAGTAAATGTGTGAGTTGATGAATATTATAAATTATCCGCTCACTCACTCATCTGCTTATTCAGCATTATTTATAACGATACGTAATACGAGCTTTTGTTAAATCATAAGGAGACATTTCCAGTCTTACCTTATCACCTGGCAAAATACGAATGTAATTCATTCTCATTTTGCCCGAAATATGAGCGATTAACTCATGCTGATTCTCTAAACGCACACGAAACATTGCATTTGAAAGAGCTTCAGTAATGATGCCGTCAACTTCGATATTTGATTGTTTTGCCATTTAATTTAATATGCTGACCTTGAAAATATTAATATCAAAGCCCTTGTGTATTTGTACTATGCAATGACTAAATTCTTCTTTGCTAAAACCTCTTCGATATATTGAAAAGTAGTTAAAATTTCAGCAGTACCCTTTCTAACAACCACAGTATGTTCGTAATGAGCAGCTTGCTTACGGTCTTCAGTACGAATCGTCCAATTATCATTCTCTTGAACAACTCCTTTTCTACCTAAAGTAATCATCGGTTCGATAGCTATTACCATTCCTTCAAGAAGCTTAGGTCCATTTCCACGTTTACCAAAGTTTGGAACTTCAGGAGACTCGTGCAAATACTTTCCAACTCCATGACCAACTAATTCTCTCACAACACCGTAGCGATGCGATTCGGCATAGTTTTGAACAGCAAAACTTACATCCCCTACCCGATTACCAACTCTTGCCTGTTCAATACCCTTAAATAAAGAACGGTAAGTATGTTTTAATAAATCAAGTACTTCATTTGGAACTTTTCCAATAGTGTAAGTATAAGCACTATCTGCGTGAAATCCTTTTTTATATACTCCGCAATCAATCGAAACTATATCACCATCTTTTAAGGTCCTATTACTCGGAATTCCATGAACTACAACATCATTTACTGATATACATAAACTTGCAGGAAAACCATTATAATTTAAAAAGGAAGGTTGAGCTGAGTTATCTTTGATGTACTCAAAAGCTATTTTATCGAGAGCCTTAGTTGAAACACCTGGCTCGATTAATTTAGCAACTTCTGCATGAGCTTTACCTAAAATATGGCCATTCTCTCTAATAATTTCTAACTCCTCTTCAGACTTTAGATAAATTATTTTATCTTTTTTACTCATGACTGCATTGTCGTTTTATTTAGGCAGGAACATTAGCGTCAATTTGACGACCCTGAATACGACCTGACTGCATCAAACCTTCATAACGCTTCATCAATAAATAACTTTCTATTTGTTGTAATGTATCTAAAACAACACCTACAAGAATCAATAATGAAGTACCTCCAAAGAAAGAAGCAAAGCCTTGAGTCATTCCTAACAAGCCAGCAAATGCAGGTAAAATGGCAATCACTGCTAAAAGAACACCACCTGGTAAAGTAATTCTATCCAAAATATTGGCTACAAAATCAGATGTTGGTTGACCAGGCTTAACACCAGGAATAAATCCACCACCACGTTTCATATCATCGGCAATTTGATTAGGATTAATCGAAATTGCAGTATAGAAAAATGTAAATCCAATAATTAAGATAGCATAGATTAAACAATACTGCCACGAAGTTGGACTATTCATAATAATCGCCCAGCTTTGGAATGTATCACTTTTAGTACTTTCCGCCAAATATGTTAGTACTAATCCTGGAATAAACATTAATGCTTGACCGAAGATAATTGGCATTACACCTGCAATGTTCAATTTCAACGGTAAGTACTGACGCTGACCTGTTACTACTTTATTACCAACAATTTGTTTAGCATATTGTACTGGTATTCTTCTTGTAGCTTGTGTAATTGCAACAGCAAACAAAACAACTAAGAATAAAGCTACTAACTCAAGTACAAAGAATAGGATTTGACCATTTCCACCTCGTGATTGTGCTTCACCGATGATTGCTCCAGGGAATCTTGAAACGATTCCAATCATAATCATCATTGAAATACCATTACCAACACCCTTTTCGGTCATTCTCTCACCTAACCACATACACATTACAGTACCAGAAACGATTAGAATTACAGAACTTACGTAAAATAATCCTTGACTGATTGTAATCGCGTCGGTTGGAATTGTAGCTTTTACATAAGTTAATGCTTGTGCTGCTGCTACTATAATTGTCAACCAACGAGTGATTTGATTCAATTTTCTACGACCGGACTCACCTTCTTTTTGTAATTTACTAAAATATGGTAGAGCAAGGGTAAGCAATTGGATTGCGATGGACGCCGAAATATAAGGCATGATTCCGAGTGCCATAATTGAGGCATTTTGAAAAGCTCCACCGACGAGTGTATTCAATAGACCCAACAAACCATTAGATTCGGTAAGGTCTTTCAATTTTGCTACATCAACACCTGGTAAAACCACGTGTGAACCAATTCTAAAAATTAAGATAATCAATATAGTCTGGAGAATTCTCTTTCTCAGCTCCTCTATTGACCAAATGTTTCGGAGTGTCGTAATGAATTTGTTCATTTTGATAGGAAAAACAAGGCGTTTTAGTGAAATTACTCAGCTTTACCTCCGTTGAGTCTGTCTTGCAATTCTTTCAACTCATCCCACTTACCATCACGAGCCAAAGTGGCTTGGTCTGCCCAAGTAGCTGGGTTATGTGAAGCGAAGTTTGAACCTGCTGCACTAAGAATTTCGGAAACTTTCTCCGCAGATGTTGCTGCTAAATCTGCAAATGTAACAATTCCTGCATTAATTAACAAATCTGCAATTTTCGGACCAACTCCTTCGATTAATTTTAAATCGTCACCTTCAACCTTTTTTTTTGCTTTCGCAGGCTTTTCGGCAACTACAGCTTCAGCAACTGGTAACTCAACGGCAGCAGAAATTTCTCTATTTAATGTAGCGTCAACGGTGGCAGAACCACCAACTTTCTCAATAGCAGCAATCGCCGATGCAGAGAAAGCGTTAGCACGTAGATTAACAGTTGCAGTCAATTCACCACGACCTAATACTTTTACCAAATCAGATTTAGATATAAGACCATTATTGTACATTACACCTAAATCGATATCAGAGATGCCAGTTTTATCAAATAATGCTTGGATTGTATCCAAATTGATAGCTTTGTACTCAACACGGTTGATATTTTTGAAACCAAACTTAGGAACACGACGTTGTAAAGGCATTTGACCACCCTCAAAACCACGCTTTTGGCTGTAACCTGAACGAGATTTTGCACCTTTGTGACCACGTTTAGCAGTACCACCACCACCAGAACCATGACCACGACCTACTCTGTCATTTGCTTTTACTGAACCTTTATTAGGTTTTAGAGATTCTAATTTCATTGTAATTCGATTAATTTAATCGGGTTAATAATACGCAAATCTGACCTTCAGATTTACTCGGCTATGCCTTTGACAATTATTTGAAAAAACTTATTAATAATTATCAATTTTGAAAAAAAACATTTGAATAGCTTAAGCTTCTTCAACAACTAATAGGTGTTTGACCGAATTAATCATCCCTTGCATTGCAGGGTTTAGTTCTTTTTCAATAGTACGATTAAGTTTTCCAAGTCCCAAAGCCGCGATTGTACGTTTTTGAGTTTCTGGTCTTCCAATGATACTTCTTACTTGAGTAATTTTTACCTTTGCCATTTTTTTATTAGCTACACGCAATAAGCTCTAAGATAACTTTCATACAAATAAGTATGATTAGCAAACTTAAAGCTTAGTACAATTTATCCGTTGAATACTTTAGTCATTTTTACACTACGTTGGAAAGCTATTGTGTGCGGAGCTCTCATTTGACTAAGAGCATCAATAGTAGCCTTGACTACGTTGTGAGGGTTTGATGAACCTTTAGATTTCGCCAATACATTATGAACACCAGCTGCCTCTAAAACGGCACGCATTGCCCCACCTGCAATAATTCCTGTACCAGGAGCCGCGGGCTTAACAAAAACGAAACCACCCGAGAATTTTCCATGAATTTCATGAGGTACAGTGTCATTAATAATAGGCACAGTAACTAAGTTTTTCTTAGCATCCTCGATAGCTTTGGCAATTGCCTCAGTTACCTCAAGTGCTTTTCCCAAACCCTGTCCCACTACTCCTTTACCATCGCCTAAAACAACGATAGCTGAGAAGCTAAAACGACGTCCACCCTTTACTACTTTTGCTACACGATTGATGGCGACTACTCTTTCTTTGAGTTCTGCCTCGTTTACTTTTGCTTTGTTCATTGATTCAGAATTTCAAGATTAGAATTTCAAACCGCCTTCCCTGGCTCCTTCAGCCACAGCTTTGATGTTACCATGATATAAATAGCCATTACGATCGAATACACAGGCAAGGATTCCTTTTTCTGTCGCTTTTTCAGCTATTTTTTTACCAACTTCTTTTGAATTATCGATTTTCACACCTTTCAACCCTAATTCGGTTGTTGAAACAGCGGCTAAAGTTTCACCTTTAGAATCGTCAACTAATTGGGCGTAGATGGCAGTATTTGAGCGGAATACCGACAAACGTGGTCTCTCAGTTGTACCTGAGATTTTTCTGCGGATACTCCACTTAATTTTTTGTCTTCTATCAGTTTTTACACTTGACATTGTATTTGCTATTTTGTGATTTTCAGAGCAGCAAGTTTGATAATTAATCTTTCTTGTTTCTCCTACGTCTTGTGTCTAATGATTATTTCTTCTTACCAGATGTTTTACCAGCCTTACGACGAATAACTTCACCAACAAATCTAATACCTTTACCTTTGTATGGTTCAACTTTACGAAGAGACTTAATTTTTGAAGCTACTAAGCCTACTAATTGCTTATCTGTACCTTCAAGCGTTACCATAGGATTTTTACCTTTTTCCATCGCAGTTGTTACTTTCAATTCCATTGGAACTACAAAATAAACGTTGTGCGAAAAACCCAAACTTAAATCAAGGACATTACCATTATTAGTAGCCTTGTAACCTACACCGACGATTTCCATTTCAGCTTTGTAACCAGTGCTCACGCCAATAACCATATTATTGATTAAAGAACGATATAAACCGTGAAGGGCTTTATGTCTTTTCTGTTCAGTTGGCCTCTCAACCTTTAGTTCGTTTTCTTCGATAGAAACGATGATATCTTGGTCAACTTTCTGAGTTAGTGTACCCTTTGGACCATTTACAGTAACGATGTTTTGTGCATCAACTGAAATACTTACACCATTTGGAAGGGCAACTGGTTTTTTACCAATTCTTGACATTTTTTGAAATAGTTTAAGGCTTCAAAACACTTTCGTTGGCACGAGTTATTAGGAGCGGTCAACAAATTATTTACTTGAATGAAGACATTAATGTGTAAATAATACACACAAGGTCGAAAATACAATAAAGTATTAATATATATAACACAACACTTCACCACCTACTTTCAATGCACGAGCCTCTTTATCAGTCATCACACCTTTTGATGTAGAAACGATAGCAATACCCAACCCATTTAATACACGTGGAATATCAGTCGTACCAGCATATTTACGTAATCCAGGTTTTGAAACTCTCTTCAATTCTACGATTGCAGATTGTTTTGTAACTGGATTGTACTTTAATGCAATTTTGATTACCCCTTGAGGAGCAACTTCTTCGAATTTATAACTTTGAATAAAGCCTTTATCGTAAAGTACTTGAGTAATCGCTTTTTTGATGTTCGAAGCAGGAATTTCTACCACTCTGTGTCGTGCCTTTATGGCATTTCGAATTCTGGTAAGGAAGTCTGCTATTGGATCCGTTGTAATCATTTTTGATATTTAATTTTGGATACCTAGGCCAGCGTTAAGCAGTATCGTAAGCACGACTTTCTTAACTGGGCTGCAAAATTAGAAATTATTTTTTATAAAAAGTAGTATCTGTACAAGTAATTATCAAGAAGAATAAATATTCTTTATTAAGTTATAAAACAACTTTAAATATTTACATCATAATAAGTACATAATCAAAAACTACCAAGATGCTTTTGTAACTCCTGGTATTAATCCTTTACTTGCCATTTCACGGAAAGTAACACGATTGATACCAAACTTACGCATATATCCTCTCGGACGGCCTGTCAATTGACAACGATTGTGTAAACGTACAGGGGAAGCGTTACGAGGTAGTTTGTCTAAGCCGATTAAGTCACCAGCCTCTTTCAAAGAAGCACGCTTTACAGCATATTTAGCAACACAAGCTGCTTTTTTTCTATCTCTTGCTTTTATTGATTCTTTTGCCATTGTATGACTGAATTATAAATATCGAAACCTTAATATTATTTCTTGATGCTAGCAAAAGGCATTCCCATTGCTTTTAATAACTCGTATGCTTCAGCATCTGTTCCTGCTGATGTAACAAACGTAATATCCATACCTTGAATCTTAGAGATTTTATCAATAGAGATTTCAGGAAAGATAATCTGCTCTTTGACTCCGAAAGTATAGTTACCTCGTCCATCAAAACCCTTGTCACTAATACCTTTGAAATCACGAACACGTGGTAGAGCAATTGCAGTCAAACGATCTAAGAACTCGTACATTTTATCTCCACGTAAAGTAACTTTTACACCGATAGGCATATTTTCACGTAATTTAAAGTTCGATACTGCTTTCTTAGAAAGAGTAGCTACTGCTTTTTGACCAGTAATTGTAGTGATTTCCTCTAAACTACTGTCAATTAATTTTTTATCCCCAGTTGCAGCTCCAACCCCACGGTTCACCACAATTTTTTTTAATGCCGGAACTTGCATTACCGATTTGTATCCAAACTTTTCTTTCAAAGATGGTACAATTTCTTTAGTGTATTTGTCTTTTAAACGTGCCATTAGTTATATAATAGGAGGATTTCCGACCCTCATATTTATTGATAAAAGTTTCATCCGAAACGAAAATCAAATGGTAATTGATTAAATAAATTTTCCAGTTTCCTTAGAAAATCTTTGTAACTTTCCTTTGTCGTTTTCCTTGCGACCAGTGCGAGTAGTCTCGCCAGTCGCTGGGTCAACCAACATAACGTTACTAATG
>JAFEIL010000384.1 GCA_017495105.1 Emticicia sp.
ATAAAATTAGAAAATTATCGCTTTTTTTGCAAATCAATTACTTTTGAGTATAAATCCATTTTTTTAAATTTTCAATCGAAATCCCTGAGCCAATCAACAATAGACTAATTACCATTATTTACATTGAAGCACCATAAAGTGACAAATAAAGGCTTTTATAAGCAGGAAAAAAGCTAAAAAGGCACGAAGCCAAGATAAAACCAATAATAAACGAGGGAATCTTAAAAGACTTGGTGGCATAATTTACGCTTGATAGTAAGCATTTTATCTCTGTGGCGAACCGCCTTTTGTCTCAGTATTTAAGTGTGCCAACAGAATATTTCCAATTTAAGTAAAGCTCTTGATTTGCTGACCGAATAAAAAACCTTTAGCCTAAAATCATCCATCGAAAGTTTTTTCCTCAAAAATAATACAACTTTTCGTAAAACTTAAAGCATTCATACAATTGATGGCGAGGTCAGAAGAAAAAATTTCGTATTTTTGTTAAAATTCAAAAAGGTATATGCTTATACGTTATGTCAGAATGACTTTTCAGGCCGATAAAGTAAGCGAGTTTGAGGAAATTTTTAATAGTTCAAAATATAAAATTAGAGCCATGCAGGGTTGTTGTCATCTTGAATTGATGCGAGATATAAATCAGCCTAATATTTATATGACCCACAGTCATTGGGAGTCGGAAACTGATTTGAATAATTACCGAAATTCCGAACTCTTCAAAACCACTTGGGCCAAAACAAAAGTGCTCTTTTCCGAAAAACCTTTGGCCTTTTCAGTTGAAAGTCTGACGGTAGCGTAATTTTTTGAGCAAAAATTACGTTCAATAATAGTCTTGTTACGATTATCAAGATTTTACGATTACAGGATTGATTTTCTTCCTACAATTATTAGTTTTTAGTCAGTTTATAATTTATATCTGAAGTTAAATGAAAAAAATAGCAATTTTATCTCTTTTAGGAATTATGGCTTTAACGCCTGAATTTTCGCAAGCATCTAATTATAAGACCAGTAGCGTTAGCGAATTGAAAGAAGTAAATGGCGGAGGTCGCAGAAAAAAAAATGGTTCTTACAGAAAGAAAAAAGGCTTTATGTGGGGAATATTCAAAGGCAAAAGCCAATGCGATTGCCCGAAACATTAAATAGTCGGCGGTTTTCAGTAGGCAGTCTTCAAAAATGCTTGCAGATTGCCCACTGTGGACTGAAAACTTCCTGCTTACTCTAAAAACTTAGTCCGATAAGCCAAGGGCGTTATTTTCTTGATAGTTTTAAATTGGCGATTGAAATTTGAAAGATTATTAAAACCACTTTCAAACGAAATCTCGGCTACGCTCATTTTATCGACCATAAGTAACTTACAAGCGTGTTCGATGCGTATTTCGGCCAAAAACTGCGTAAAAGTTCGGCGAGTACGTTTCTTAAAATATCTACTAAAGGCCGACTCACTCATATTTGCCAAATCGGCTACATCTTTCAACTGAATTTCTTCTTGATATTTGAGCATCACATACTCAAAAACCTTATTCATACGAGCCGAATCTACCTCATTTCTGAGTGAAATCGGGTTGGTTGTAAGGTCTTGTTTATCTTCACTTTCACACAAAATCGTCAGAATCGCAATCATTTCTAAAAGGCGTTCCATGCCCACTAAATTCGGCAAATTCTTAAATTTAGGTGCTACTTTTGCAACCGTTTTTTCGCCAAAACTTAGTCCCCTTTTCGAGCGTTCGAGCAGAGCCTTTATTGCTTGACTTTCAGGTAATTGAAGAAATTTTTCTCCTAAAAAATCTTCTAAAAAATGTATGACCAAAGAGCGAGCTTTGAGCTTGGCATCTTTAGTATAAAAATTTTCATCATTGCGATAATAATGCGGTAAGTACGACCCAATCATGCAAAGGTCACCAGCTTTAAAATCAGTAATGCTACTTCCCACAAAACGCTTGCCTGTACTTTCTAAAACCAATACAATTTCGTACTCTGGATGATAATGCCACGGTGTAGAAAAATAGGGCGTTTCTTGCACAAACAGATTGAATGAATAATCAGCAGGATTTGATATTTTGAGTAACTGAGGTTTCATCTTTTCAAGAATCGTGTTTAGGTCTGTACTAATAGCTGTTTTGACTATTTTCTTTTATAAAAATTATTAGAAAAACTCTATTTGTGTGGCTAAATAATAGATATATGACAGCTAATTTACGACATAAACCGTATATAGTGCATTCTTTATGCACTTATTTGTCAAAAAAATATTAGAAATGGGTCAAATTTTAGTGGTAGAAATTTTATTATAGATGTAGTTTTGTGATTATTCTAATTTAAAATTTACTTATTTTCAGTTAGTCTATTTTTACCTTTATTTATTAACTAATCCTTTATTAATTGAGAATGAAACAATTACTACAAAAGATGATGCTCAGCTTGGCTATTCTGATTAGCTGGCAATTTGCCGACGCCCAAGGCAGAGCAATATCAGGCAAGGTTTCCGATGCTGGTGGCAATTCGCTACCAGGAGTAAGCGTAACAGTAAAAGGTACATCACAAGGAGCAATCTCAGATGTAGCAGGAAAATTTTCGGTGCAAGCACCAAACAATGCGACCTTGGTATTTAGCTACATTGGTTACAAAGCACTAGAAGTGAAAGTGGGAAGCCAAAGCAACTATGATGTAACATTAGAAGAAGATGCTGCTGCATTAAGTGAGGTAGTGGTTGTTGGTTACGGTACACAAAAGAAAAGTCAAATGACTGGTGCAATTTCACAAGTAAGTGCAAAGCAAATTACAGAAATGCCCCTCACAAATTTAGGACAAGCCCTGCAAGGTCGTGCTGCAGGTGTGGATGTTTCTCAATCAGGTTCAAAGCCTGGTGCAGCACCACGTATCTTGATTCGTGGTCGTAGATCATTCAATGCGGGTAACGATCCATTGTATGTAGTAGATGGTATCCCATTATCGGCTGGCTTTGAAGATATTAATCCAAATGATGTTCAGTCAATGGAAGTATTGAAAGATGCAACAGCAACTGCCATTTATGGTGCGAGAGGTGCAAACGGAGTTGTATTAGTAACAACCAAAAGAGGAGGAAACAAAGGAAAAACAACTGTTACTTTGGATACTTATGCAGGTGCATCAAATGCTTATAGCCAATTAGAATTATTTTCGGGAGATGAATTTGCGGAGTATGTAAGAGAGGCTTACAGAGCTACTGGCTTGTACAGAAACGCTGCAGGAAATCCTGTTGCAACTGGGGTTGCGGATGCATCAGCTGATGCTAAAGTTGCAGTTTTAGGTGGTGACCCTAATGTTGCAGCTGGTATTGCGGCTGGAAGAAATACACAATATCAAGATTTGCTTTTGAGAACAGGTATGATGCAAAACCATACCATAGGTATTCAAGGAGGAAACGAAAAAACTTCTTTTTACATCTCTGCAGGATTTTTTCAAGATAAAGGTATTTCAAAAGGTTTAGATTTTACACGTAATTCACTACGTGCTAATATTGACCATCAAGTAAATAAAAGATTGAAAGTTGGTATGTCAACCTACATGATGTATTCGATTAGAAACGGCGAGAACCTCAACCCTTATGCCAATACATTGAATGCAAACCCACTTGGCACGCCATATAATGCAGATGGTTCATTATTATTTGAACCTACAAATGACGCTTTATTGTCTAACCCACTTTCGGAAGTAGAGCCAGGTGTTAATATTGATAACACAAAAAAATATAGAATATTTAACTCTATTTATGCAGAAGTAAAAATATTGGAAGGTCTTACCTATCGTTTAAACTTTGGCCCTGACTTTACTCAGTCACGTTACGGGCGTTTTATTGGTTCAGAAACGAATAACCGTCGTCGTGGTGATGCACAAGCATTCAACGAAAATCGTTTTGGTTTCAACTTCACAATGGAAAACATCGTGAACTACAATAAAACTTTCGGGAAACATACTTTGAATGTAACGGGTGTACAATCTATCCAAAAAGATAATTTTGAAAGATACAGAACTGAGGTTCAAGGAATTCCAGCTCAAGCACAATCGTTTTACAGCTTAAATTCTGCAACTTCGGTGTTGGGAGTTGCTTCAGGTTTAACAGAATGGACTATTGCTTCATTAATGGGTCGTGTAAATTATTCATTTAATGATAAATATTTATTAACAGTGACCATGCGTCGTGATGGTTCGAGCCGTTTCGGTGAAAATACCAAATATGGTAATTTCCCTGGTATCGCAGTTGGTTGGAATATCACTAATGAACCATTCATGAAAAGCGTTACATTTATAGACATGTTAAAACTTCGCGGAGGTTGGGGCAAAGTCGGTAACCAAGGGGTAGCACCTTATCAAACACAAGGTTTACTCGGACGTACCACTTATGCTTTCGGAGCAACAGGAGCATTTGGATTTAGACCAGGTACAATTAGTAATCCAGATCTAAGATGGGAGTCTTCAGGAAATGCCAACGTTGGTTTAGATTTCTCTATCTTCCGTGGGCGTGTACAAGGTTCATTTGAGTTTTATGAAACAAATACCAAAAGTCTTCTCTTAAATGATTTCTTACCTGGCTCTGTTGGATTTAACTTCTTTAGTAACAACGTTGGGCATACTAGAAATAAGGGTATTGAATTCGGAATTACTACTGTAAACGTTAATACAAAAAATGGCTTTAAATGGACAACAGACTTCCAGTTTACTCGAAACAGAGAGGAAATTGTTGAATTGTATAATGGTAAAGTAGATGACTTAGGTAATAGATGGTTTATTGGCCAACCGTTAAATACTTACTTTGATTTCAAGAAAGCAGGAATCTGGCAAACTAATGAGGCTGATTTAGCTAAATCTTATGGTTCGGAGGTTGGACAAATCAAGGTGCAGGATACTGACGGTGACGGTAGAATTACTGCAGCTGACCGTGTTATTATTGGAAACGACGTACCGAAATGGTCGGGTGGACTAACCAACAGATTTGAATTTAAAGGCTTTGATTTAAGCTTCTTCTTGTTCGGTCGTTTTGGAAATACTATTTTGTCTGGTTTCCACAGAAATCAGCTACAACTTGCTGGTCGTTACCAACAAATAAAAGTGGACTATTGGACTCCTAATAATCCTACCAATGAATTCCCACGTCCAAAAAGTAATCAAGAGTTTCCAGTGTATAACTCAACACTTTTTTACTATGACGGAACTTTTATTAAGTTAAGAAATATTAACTTTGGATATACTTTTAATAAAAGTATTGCTAAGAAAATTGGTGCAGAATCGGTGCGTTTGTATTCATCAATACAGCAACCTAAAATTTGGTCTTCTTACTTGACTAAGTATAATGGTGTAGACCCTGAAGCAGCTATCACTGGTTCACCAACGGGTACTACTGAGGTAAATAGTGGAGTTACTCCCTCTACTACTGTGACTACATTTGGTTTAAATATTACATTCTAAAGTATTAATTATCATGAACATAAATAAAATAAAGGCATTTGCATTAGGTGGCATGCTACTTATGAGTACTTCTTGCCAAGATTTACTAAAAGAAGAGGTAATTTCAAACATCGGTAATGATTATATAAATACCGCCAAAGGATTTGAAGATGCTACCAAGGCAGCGTATTCTTCCCTCAGAACGTTTTATGGCACGCAATTAGGTCTAACATTTACCGAATATGGTACAGATATCTATGCCACTGGTGCTGATGGTGGTTATAAAGGTTTTCATTTTTACGATACACAAATTCAACCAACTGTTGATTACTTGTCTATCCTTTGGGATGAAATGTATAGAGGTATAAATACCTGTAACGCTGTAATTTCAAGAGCTGGAGCAGTGACAGGTGTTTCGGATGCAACCAAAAAATTGAGAATTGCAGAGGTTAAGTTTTTGCGTGCTCACTATTATTATATATTACACGAGCAGTATGGCCCTCTTGATTTGAGACTAACCGAGACTTTGGCTCCTACCAAAGAGACCAAAAGGAATACTTCTGCAGAAGTTTACGCTCAAATAATCAAAGACTGTACTGAAGCCATCGCTGATTTAGAAAATAAAGGTCATTCAAATGATTATGGCAGAGCTACGAAAGCTTCAGCTGAGGCACTTTTAGCAAAAGTATATTTAGCAAAAGCTTATGGCCCAAACAAAGCCGCTGATGATTTTCAAAAAGCCGCTGACTTATGCTCGGGACTAATAACAAAATATGGCTTTAGACTTTTAGATGATTATGCATCGGTACACGATGAAAATAATCAACAAAATTCGGAAGTAGTTTTTGCTGTACAATATACAACTGACCAAATTACTAATGCTACCAATGTAGGTGGTGAAGGTGGTGGTGGAAATAACCTTCATTTATTTTTCGGTATGCAGTATGATACCCAAGCGGGTATGGTGCGTGATGTATTCTTTGGCCGTCCGTTTAAGCGTTTGAGACCGACAAACTACTGTTTAACTACTGTATTTGGAGAAAGAACAAATGATTCTCGTTATAAGAAATCGTTTAGAGATACGTGGACTTGTAATAGCCCAGGGTCATTCAATACATCGTTCGATAACTCAAAGTCTCGTGTGACGTTTGCTGCAGGTGATACTACAATCTTTATCCCAGGTTTTGAAATGAGCCAAGCAGAGCGAGCTAAAAGAAAGTATCAAGTATTAGTTCCAAGTAGATATGATGAAGCTTTATTCCCAACTTTGCAGAAATTTTTTGATTCCAAGCGTTCAGATAGAACTGAACCAAGAGGTTCAAGAGATTATTTAGTTTGGCGATTAGCTGATATTTATCTAATGCGTGCTGAAGCAAATTTGCAACTTGGTAAAAGAGCAGATGCTCTTGCCGATGTAAACATAGTAAGAGAAAGAGCAGCTTGGCCAGGCAAAAAAGATGCAATGAAAATCACTCAGGCTCAATTGAATTTTGATTTTATTGTAGAAGAACGTGCAAGAGAATTAGCTGGTGAGCAAACGCGTTGGTTAGATTTGAAACGTTGGGGTCTTTTGATAGATAGAGTAAAAAAACATAATCCACAAGCTCAGGCTGTGGCAGATAAACACTATCTACGTCCGATACCACAAACACAAATTGATCGTGCTGCCGCCGGAACTTTTGCTCAAAACCCTGGATATTAATATTTAGTAGATTTGTTTCATCATAGTTTCAGGAGAGACTTCTCCATTTCGAGGAGTCCTCTTTTTTGAAATAAAAAATAAATGTGCCACAACCTGTTGTATCAATAATGAGTTGTGGCACATTTGTATAAAAGCAGTTTCTAAAGTTTATTCTTTATTCTATTAACCTAAACTTTTTGTGCAATGTTAAACAAAATACTCTTAATGCTACTTCTCTCAGTCTCGGTTTTTGCTCAAAAACCAAAAATGAAGAAAATTTTTAATGGCAAAGACCTAAAAGGATGGATTATTCCCGATGATAAAAATTGTTGGACAGTTGAAGATGGTTTATTAAAAGTAAAAAGTGAACCCACTAAAAAAGGTTCTATACTTTGGACAGAGAAAAACTATGAAAACTTTATTATTCAAGTTGATTTCAAAATGGGCGATGGTCGGGTAGATTCTGGTATTTTCTTGAAATCAGAATTAAATCAAGTACAAATTGGCATTTCTGGGTCGTTAAAAAGAGATATGACAGCTTCACCTTATGTCATCGGGAAAATGTATCCGAAAGAAGCAACTAAGGTAAAAGATATTTTAAAAACACAAGATTGGAACACCATGAAAGTGAAAGTTGTGGGTAAAAGTTATCAGGTTTGGCTAAATGGCATTGAAGTGATGGACTATACCACCGAAAGTATCCCCGAAAGTGGGCCAATTGGCTTGCAGTTACACCCAGGTAATGAAATGTCAATCTATTACAAAAACTTGTCCATTGCGAAACTTTAATTATTTTTGACTTTTACTTTTAAACTTGTCAACCCTCAAAACTATGAACAGAAGAGATTTTATCACACAAGCATCCATCCTTACGGCATCTTCAATGTTTTCTCTTGAAGCACTTGCCGCAAAAAGCAAACACAAAATCGCCTATTCGGCAATCACTTGGAATGGTAATGATTTAGTAGCCATCGGTGATATTGCCGCTTTAGGCTTCAAAGGAATTCAGCTAAGAGCTAATACTTACGCTCCATTCAAGGATAAACCACAAGATTTGAAAGATACCATTACAAAAAATGGTTTACAACTAGCTATGTTTTCGAGTGGAAATGTGAGTATTCAAGATGATATTTCAAAAGACATCGAAACGCACCTCAACCACGCAAAATTCATTAAGGCTTTGGGCGGAAACTCTTTGCAGATAACCAATAATTCTCGTCCAAAAGACCGCCTTCCAACAACCGAAGAACTAAAAAAATATGCTAAAAACATGAGTGAAGTGGCCAAAGTCGTAAAAGGAGAAACTGGTATTCAACCTTCTTACCACAACCACATGAATCAACTTGGCGAAACCCCAGAAGAAGTAGATATTATCTTCAACGAGATGAATCATAAGTATATCTTGGCATTGTTGGATGTGGCTCATTATACGCAAGGCGGTGGAAATGCAGCTGATGCAGTGCTAAAATATAAAGACATTTTATACGCAACGCATATAAAAGATACGAAAGTAGCTGACTCAAAATCTGGTTATCAATTTGTGGAACTGGGGCAAGGAAGAGTTGATTTCCCTGCAATTTTCGCTAATTTAGACAAAATCAAATTCAAAGGCTGGAATATCATTGAACTTGACTCTGTGCCAGTAAAAGGCCGCACTGCTCTCGAATGCGGCCAAACGAGCAAAAAATATTTGGAGTCTATTAAAGTAAGTTTCTAAATACACTGTAAATTAGGTTATTTTAGTTTTAAAAAATTTGCATATTTTTGTAAGTAGTTGTTTATCAATATCTTACAAACAAACTGCAACAACAATGAAGCCAAAGTAACTTAATATCAATGTACTATATATCTTGGGGCGAACAAACATCTTGTTCGCCTTTACTATTTCTCTCGTAAAACTGATTCGGTAATTCAAATTCAAAACGCCTGCAACCGAGCCTTGCTGATGGATAAAATCTGTAAGTCGGCGAATCGGAGCAATGTATTCATCTTTTCACAAAAACAAATCTCCTGCCGAAATCTTTCTTCTTATGAAACCGTCATTACTTTCGTAATAATCAACCCTTCACTGCCAATAGCTCGGCTACCCAAATGCACAAAGTGCTGGTCATCTACAAATCCATCGCTGGCCGAATATTGGCACATGAGCAACACTAAATTTCCATTTTTTTAAGCCATCAACTTTATCTGGAGGGGAGAAAAAAGATTTATTTCTGCCATGAATTATTTCTTGATTTATTGAAGCCAACATATAGAAAATCGTTTTTCCCAAACATTGGTTATTTACATATTAAAAGCAATTACCTAATTCTTGACCTTTAACACTAAAATTAGGTCAATTAAATATCAAAATCTTAATACTTTTGGTTAAATACATATTAGATTGGTATTCCTTTAATCACTGATTTTGATTCATTATTCATCTCAATATTACTGTCCAAAATGAAACAAAAGATAGCTTCTATTCTTATTTATTCTATCATTATATCACTCACTCATTCATCATTAATTTTTGCTCAGAATCGGACCGACGCTCGGTGGACAAACCTATTTAATGGTAAAGATTTAAAGGGCTGGACTCAACGTGGAGGCAAGGCTACATATAAAGTAGAAAATGGCGAAATCGTAGGTACAACTGTTAAAGATACGCCAAATTCGTTTCTCTGCACTGAAAAAGACTACGGCGATTTCATCCTCGAACTCGACCTCAAACTAGATAACGAAATGAACGGTGGCGTACAATTTCGTAGCCTTTCAAAACCCGATTATAAAGATGGGCGTGTGCATGGCTACCAAATGGAAGTTGACCCTTCGGCACGTGCTTGGTCGGGTGCCATTTATGATGAAGGTCGCCGTGATTGGCTCTATATTCCGAACAATAATCCAGAAGGCAAAAAGGCATTTAAGCCAGTTGGACAATGGAATAAATATCGCATCGAGGCAATCGGAAATACCCTTCGTACTTTTATTAATGGCGTGCCAACTGCTCATGTAATTGATGATATGACCGCACAAGGTTTTATTGCTTTGCAAGTACACTCAATCTACGGGCCGATGAAGGAAGGAATGAAAATTCGTTGGAAAAACATCAAAATCCAGACTGAAAATCTCAAACCAAGTCCAACAGATAATTGTCCAGTTGTAAACTTGATTTTGAATAACCTTTCAGAACAAGAAAAAGCTCAAGGTTTCAAAATGCTTTTCAATGGCAAAGACTTTACAGGTTGGAGAGCCGTTCACGGAACGGAAATGCCAAAACAACACTGGTCGGTAGTTGATGGCACAATCAATGTTAGCCCATCAGATGGCTCAGAAACTGGCAATGATATTGTTACCAATGAGCAATTTGGTGCATTTGAGTTGGTTTTTGAATTTAAACTCAGCGAAGGTGCAAACTCGGGCGTAAAATATTTCGTAAACGAAGCTTTTGATTCAAATGGGAAATCAGGTATTGGTCTTGAATTTCAAGTACTTGATGATGTAAAACACCCCGATGCAAAAATGGGAGCAGTTGGCAATCGTACATTGGCGAGTTTGTATGATTTGATTCCTTCTTACAAAATTGATAAAGACTTAAAAATGGATGCCCGTTTTATTAAAAAAATCGGAGATTGGAATCAAGGCCGAGTGATTGTGTATCCAAATAATATTGTTCAGCACTGGCTCAATGGCTTCAAAGTTTTAGAGTATGAGCGTAAAAGCAATATTTTCAATGTTTTAGTAGCTCGTAGTAAATACAAAGATTACAACGGTTTCGGTGCTGGTGATAAAGGGAATATCTTGCTTCAAGACCACGGAAATAATGTTTCTTTCAAGAACATCAAAATCAGAGAATTGAAATAAACTGTCTTTTCAACGCCATCTATTTAATTAATCATGAAAAAAATACATTTTGTTGCGGTTGCTCTATTTTGTGCATCGATTGCTCATGCCCAAAAACCTAGTCAGCCAACCTTAGGTTTTCGTTCGGTAAAAACATTGAAAGCCAATGGTTTAGAATTTAAAGACCTTAATAAAAACGATAAACTCGACAAGTACGAAGATTGGCGTTTACCTCAAGAATCCCGAATCAAAGATTTGATTTCGCAAATGACTCTGGAAGAGAAAATAGGCTTTATGATCATTAGCACTACTCGGATGGCTGGCGATAACGTTTTTCAGGCAAATGCCCCAAGAACCGAAATCACAAGTGGGTTTAATGAAGAAGATTTGATACAACCCAACAATATGTTCACTCGAAAACCATTGACAGTGCCGATGATGTCGTCGGCAGGAACAACAAAAGGGGTGATAAATTTTAATTTACGTCATTTCATCTTACGAGCTAATACCAGTGCCAAAACAATAGCTGATTGGTCGAATAATTTGCAGGCATTATGCGAAACCTCACGATTGGGGATTCCTGCCATTGTTGCTTCAAATCCACGAAACCACGTAACAGTCGATGCTTCGGTTGGTTTAAGTGTTGGTACAACCATTTTCTCTAAATGGCCTGGAGAGTTGGGCATGGCTGCCATGCGAGATTTGAAATTGACGCGTGAGTTTGCCGAAATCGCCGCTAAAGAATGGGCTTCAGTCGGACTCAGAAAAGGCTACATGTACATGGCCGACTTATCGACCGAACCACGTTGGCAGCGTACAGAAGGAACATTTGGCGAAGATGCTGATTTAGCTTCCAGCATGATTCGTGAAATCGTTTTGGGTTTTCAAGGCACAAAACTCAATAAAAACTCGGTTGCTATGACAACCAAACATTTTCCAGGTGGCGGCCCACAAGAGGGCGGACAAGATTCGCACTTCGATTGGGGAAAGTATGCACATTACCCTGGTGGAATGTTTGATTATCACGTAAAACCTTTCAAAGCGGCCATAGATGCAGGTACATCTTCTATCATGCCCTATTATTCTGCCCCGAAAGATAAAAGCATGGAAGCGGTAGGTTTCTCTTATAATAAGGCAATTATTCAAGATTTATTACGCAAAAAACTTGGTTTTAAAGGCATCATTAACTCCGATACTGGCCCGATTGACATGATGCCATGGGGTGTTGAAAATCTGAGCATTACCGAACGATACAAAAAAGCATTGGATGCAGGAGTTGATATTTTTTCGGGTGGAGCAGACCCAGCCCTTTTACTCGAAACTGTCAAAAAAGGCATGGTTACAGAAGCCCGAATCGACGAGTCAATCGCTAAATTATTGAAAGAAAAATTTGATTTAGGCTTATTTGAAAACCCTTATGTTGATGTAGAAAACGCCGTAAAAACAGTAGGAAATGCTGAATTTCAGAAAAAAGCCGATTTAGCTCAGCGAAAATCAATTGTTTTACTCAGAAATGATGAAAAACTATTACCAATAAGCAAAAAAAGCGATGGTCAACCTACAAAAGTATATTTTGAAACTTATAAAGAAAGTAGTGGAAGAGGGCAAAGCCAAGGAACATCCATTAATGTGAATAAGCCCAAGATTCAAAACCCTAACATCGAATTTGTTTCAACCAAAGAAGAAGCCGATGTTGTCTTATTATGGTTGATTCCGAGTGCTGGCGGTTTATTTAGTTCGGGTGGACAAGCCATTGAATTGAGTCTTTCAAAAAATAAAATTGATGTAGTACATGTCAATGAAATTTTGAATGCAAAACCTACTATTTTGGCTATCAACTTTACAAATCCTTGGGTGATTGATGAGATTGACAGCGGAACGCCGCCCGAAGGCAAAGCGAAGTCAATTTTAGCAACTTTTGGAACAACCCAAGATGCCCTATTGGACATTGTGAGCGGAGCATTCAACCCAACAGGAAAAATGCCATTTACGATACCAATTTCTGAAAAAGCCGTACAAGAAAACAAATCAGATGTTCCTGGTTATTTAGAACTAAATTATGCTCTATTCAAATTCGGCGATGGACTAAATTATAAGTAATTTGGTAGAAAAAATTACTGAAAATTCAAATTTTTAATTAGATTTACAACAAAACAATTAGCAAAATTCAATCAATATAAAACTATGACAACTCGTAGAGATTTTATTATCAAATCGGTTATCGCAAGTGCTGGCGTAGCCGTTGGAGGTTCTGCATTTGCAAAACCAACAAGCTTTTCAGCAAAAAGTTATAACAAAATCGTTGGGGCAAACGACCGTGTGCGTGTCGGTACAATTGGTTTTTCTGACCGTCACCGCTCTTCTCATGTAGGCCCATTCAAAGAACTTGCAAAAAGTATGAACTTTGAAATGGTAGCAGTTTCAGATTTATGGAGCCGCCGTCGTGAAGAAGGAAAAGCATTTTACCAAAAACAACTCGGTACTGATGTAAAGGCATTTAGAAACAACGAAGAATTATACGATGCCAAAATGGTTGATGCGGTATTTATGAGTACTGCCGATTTTCAACATGCCATGCACACAGTTGAGGCAGTAAAAGCTGGCTGCGATGTATATGCCGAAAAACCTTTGGCCGAAACTATGTCAGATGCCCGTGCGGTATTGAAAGCGGTAAAGGATTCAGGAAAAATAGTGCAAATTGGTTCACAACGCCGTAGTGGAGCAAACTATTTTGCTGCCGAAGATTTTATTAAATCTGGTAAATTCGGCCCAATCGTAATGGTTGAATTGATGTGGAATGTAAATCAACCTGAGCGTTGGAGAAGACCAGAACTCGTAAAAGATTTGAAAGAATCGGAAATCGACTGGAAACGTTATTTAATGAATCGCCCGTTTGAGGCATTCGACCCACGTAAATACTTAGAATATCGTCTTTTCTGGCCTTATTCATCAGGTATCCCTGGCCAATGGATGAGTCACCAAATTGATACGGTTCACTGGTTTAGTGGTTTAGCTCACCCAAGAAGTGCAGTTGCCAATGGCGGAATCTACCAATGGAAAGATGGTCGTACAAATGCCGATACAATGACAGTCGTGTTTGATTATGGCCCAGCAAATGACCCAAAAACAGGTTTCCAAGTACAATTTACTTCTCGTTTTTCAAACTCAGCAGGTGAAACCAAAGAATTATATTACTCAAATGGTGGTATGATTAATTTGGATACTAATGAAATTTCATCAACAGGTGGTTTGACAGAAGGACATGCCAAAACAATGGGAATGAAAGCCAATTTGTTGCCAAAAATGACTTTACAAGGTGATAAAGTAGCAAGCGATGCCAATACTGGCAATGACCCGTTGACATTCAACCACATCAAAAACTGGATGGAATGTGTACGTAGCCGTAAAACACCAAATGCTCCGATTGAAGCAGGTTATTCGCACTCAATTGCTAATATTATGGCAACAGCCGCTTACCGTACAGGTATGAAAGTTACTTTCGATGAGAAAACACAAGAAGTAATGGCTGGCGGAAAACCGTTTAAGTATTAAGAATATAAATTTTAAGGAAGTCTTCGCTTTGAGCGAAGACTTCCTTTTTTATAACACTATTTTCCTCTCAATTCCCTTTTCAAAATCTTCCCTGAGGCTCCCATTGGAAGACTACTCATAAATTCTACAATGCGAGGATATTTATAGGAGGCGATGCGTTCTTTTGTCCAAACAATTAATTCTTTTTCATTAAGATTCATTTCTGGTTTTAGCACAACGCAGGCCTTTATTTCTTCGCCATATTCGTCGCTTGGTACGCCAATAACTGCTACCATCGAAATGGCAGAATGTTGAATCATTACTTCCTCAACTTCTCGTGGATAAACGTTATAACCGCCACGAATAATCATATCTTTGGTTCGGTCAACGATAAAATAATAGCCGTCGTCATCTCTGATACCAATATCGCCGGAATGTAGCCAACCATTTTGAATACTTTCGGCATTTGCATCAGGGCGTTTGTAATAACCTTTCATAACGTTATGCCCACGGTAGCAAATTTCACCTTTTTCATTTGCTCCGAGTTCGTTGCCGTTTTCATCTTTTATACAAACCTCAACTCCCCAAACTGGCGTTCCGACCGAACCAGGCTTACGCACACGGTCTGGGTGATTAAACGTCACTACTGGCGAACCTTCCGACATTCCGTAGCCTTCCAAAATCGCAACATTATATTTTGCTTCAAAATCTTTCAGAACCTGCACAGGCAAAGCCGCTCCACCCGAAAGGCAAACTCGCAATGAACTTAAATCAAATTTATTTGCCTCTGGATAACTCAAAAGTCCCCAATACATCGTTGGCACGCCCGCAAAATGCGTGATTTTTTCACTTTGAATTAAGGAAAGCACCATTTCGGCATCAAATCTTGGTACAAGCACTGCCGTTGCACCTCGAAAAATACTGGCAATCATGCTCACAACTTGCCCGAAAATATGGAAAAGTGGCAAAACAAGCATTGTTTTATCATTATAATTCAAATCTTGCAAATCCTTGCTCAAATTGGCGTTCAAGAAGAGATTTGAGTGCGTAAGTTCTGCTCCTTTTGGTCGGCCAGTTGTACCAGAAGTATATATAATTACAGCAGTATCATCGGGCGAAGTAAAGTAACTCTGAAAAACAGGTGATTTTCCCGCCATCAACATTCCCATTGTTTTTGTTCCTTCAATCGGCGAAGCATCAGTAAACGTTGGCGTAATCATAAAGAAATGTTCACAAGAATCGGTCATTTCAAAACCTGCATGTCCTTCATTTCCCATTGGCATTTCGGTTGTACCAACAAAACAAAAATAGGCTTTTGCTTCAGAATCTTGCAAGTGATAAGCAATTTCATGGCGTTTCAATAACACACTTAATGGCACAACCGTTGCCCCAGTTTTCAAAATTCCAAAATAAATCATAGGAAAATATGGCAAATTCGGACAAGTCAAAGCCACTTTATCGCCATGACCAATGCCTAGCGAAGCCAAGCCATTGGCAACTTGATTGGCAGCGGCATCGAGTTGAGCAAATGTAATACGTTTATCGGCAAAAATTAAAGCCTCTTTACTTGAAGAGTTTCGGGCGTGATGTTCTAAGATTGTTGATAAGTTAAACATGGCTTTAAAATGGTTATTTGGTCTTTGCAAGATATATTTATTCTAGTACTTTGAAAAGAAAAAATTGTTTTTATTTGATGTGCAGTTTGCACAAAAGTAATGTTTTTCTTTTTATAACATCGTTATTAATCGCAAAGGGGTGCAACCCATTTGCTATGAAAATATCTCTCGCAAAGGCAATTAATACCGCGTTAAACAAGCATAAACAGCAAAAAAACTTTCAAAACACGTAAACAACAAAAGATATAGCGTAACTTTACCCTAAATTACTAAGCTTAAAAAAATGAACCGTTTTTTAAAAAACTTGCTGTACATAATTTTAGCATCATCAACGAGTTTTGCACAAATAAACACGCCAGCGGCGAGTCCGTCAACGACCCTTACTCAAACCCTTGGCCTTACAAAAATCACACTTGATTATAGCCGTCCATCGGTTAAAGGTCGCAAAATATTTGGCGATTTAGTGCCTTATGGAAAAGTTTGGCGTACGGGTGCCAATAAAATCACTTCTATCAAATTTGATGATGAAGTATATGTTCACGGAGCTATAATGAAAGCAGGAAGTTACGGGCTTTATACAATCCCAGGCAAAAATGAATGGACGATTATCTTCAACCGTGATGATAAACAATGGGGTTCTTATGGCTACGACATCAACAAAGATGTTATTCGTTTCAACGTTCAACCAATGCAACCGCAAGAATTTACCGAACAAATGAACATCGACTTCGTAGAGTTTTCACCTACAAGTACGTACGTTTCAATCAGATGGGAAAATACTGAAGTAAGATTCAAAATCGAACAAAGAGGCATTGATGAAAGAATAATGGCTGAAATTGCCGATAAAACAGCAAAGACCGATGCCACAACTGATACCTATTTCTCAGCAGCCGACTTTTATTATCAAAAAGGCGTAAAACTTGACCAAGCATTAACATGGGCAAATAAAGTTGTCGAAAAAGAAAAAGAATATTGGACATACCAACTCGTTGCACGTATTGCAGCTAAACAAAATAATTGTGCAGTAGCCATCCCGAATGCCGAAAAATCAATGGAATTGGCTAAAAAAGCAGGCGATGATGCCTACATTAAGTTAAACCAAGCGGTTTTGACCCAATGTAAACAACAATATTAGAGAAATTACCTAAACGTGGCACATCTGATTATGAACGATAATGAGATGTGCCACGTTTTTATTTTCGTGGGAACGTCCAAATTGGACGTTCCCACAGGCAGAAAAAATTCACAAAACACCAGTTTCAAATAACAAGTAAATAAATAACTAATGATATGTTAGAGCAATTAGAAGCCATAAGAGAACGCTATGAAGAAGTTTCGCAGCAGATGACGATGCCCGAAATCGTGTCTGATATGACGAAGTTTACCCGTTTGAGTAAAGAATATAAAGATTTAGAGAAAATCGTTAATCAACTGAAAGTCTTTAAAAATATACTTTCAAATATCGAAGGAGCAAAAGATATTATTGCCAACGAAAAAGATGAGGATATGCGTGAAATGGCAAAAGAAGAGTTGGATTCTTTGACACCTCAACGCGACGCAATGGAGGCAATTTTGAAGGAAATGCTCATTCCGAAAGACCCCAACGATAGCAAAAACGTAATTCTCGAAATTAGAGCAGGAACAGGTGGTGATGAAGCTTCCATCTTTGCGGGAGATTTATTCAGAATGTACCAACGTTTTATTGAAAAACAATCTGGTTGGAGAATGACACTCCTCGACCATAACGAAGGAACAGCCGGCGGTTATAAAGAAATTGTTGTGCAAGTTGAAGGTGAAGATGTGTACGGAAAACTCAAATACGAGTCGGGCGTTCATCGTGTGCAACGTGTACCCGCTACCGAATCTCAAGGACGGGTGCATACTTCAGCCGCTACAGTGGCAGCACTTCCTGAAGCTGATGAAGTTGACTTAACAATTAATATGAATGATGTCAGAATTGATACTTTCTGTTCGTCGGGTGCAGGTGGACAGTCGGTAAATACCACCTATTCTGCCGTTCGTATGGTGCATATTCCATCTGGGATTACAGTTTCTTGCCAAGATGAGCGTTCGCAAATCAAAAACCGTGAGAAAGCACTTTCGGTTTTGCGTTCGAGACTTTACGAAATGGAAATGGCTAAGCACAACGAAGCTATTTCGGCCGAACGCAAGGGTTTGGTAGGAAATGGCGACCGTTCGGATAAAATCAGAACATATAATTATGCCCAAAGTCGTGTAACCGACCACCGTATTGGCTACACAGTGTATAATTTACCAACCGTAATGGAAGGTGAAATTGGTGGCTTCATTGAGCAACTACGCATGGCCGATAATGCCGAAAAAATGAAAGAGGGAGCAATGGCTGTGGCGTAAATTTCAGTAGGCAGTTTTCTGTCTTCAGTTGACGGTTTTCAGTCTTCAGTAGGCAGTTTTCAGTCTTCAGTTGGCAGTTTTCTGTCTTCAGTTAGCAGTTTTCTGTCTTCAGTTGGCAGTTTTCTGTTTTTAGTTGGCAGTTTTCT
>JAFEIL010000507.1 GCA_017495105.1 Emticicia sp.
GGACAGTGCTTCCGTGTAGGCGAGTCGGGAGTATCCGTCGATCGCGGAGTGGAGAAACACGTAGCCAGCCTTGGCACCTCTCTTCTTCGTCCGCGCGACCTTCTTTGCTTCGATGCTGCCCTTGCCGTGCACGCGCCAACCGCCGCCGTTCGGGATGCGTCCTGTCTTCTTCACGTCGATGTGGATCATGTGTCCGGGTCGCTCAGCGACGATCTTCTGCGGTTCTCGGTTCGTTGCACCGGTCGGGTCGATGATCTTCCGGCGATTCAGCCCGAGATGTGCGAGTAGGCGCGTGACCGTGCGGCGGCTGACGGAAATGTCACGCTGATCCAGCTCGAACGCGATACGTGAGGCTGACCACTTGTGATGGCGTCGCATGGCTTCGATCATCATCACGACTTCGGGCCGCGTTACCGTTGGCTGACGGCTTGGGGTAGACGCACGATCATGCAAGCCGACCTCACCGAATCGGCGGTACCGTCCGACCCATTTGGATGCGGTGGCTCGGGAGATGCCCATCTCGGCGGCGACATGCGCGAGGGGTCGAGTCCGACAGCGCTCGATGAGTCGGCGACGACCTTCGACCGTCAATGGCGAGTTCGCATGCGTCACTTGACCACTTCGCTCTCGGCGGGTGCGACCAGTCGAAGAACGGGAATGGCGAGCAGCAATGCGGCTGCGGTTACGATGACGGCCACCCACACCGGCCCGAGCGCGCCGGGCATCACACCGAGTGCGGCAGCGGCGAGGACTGGACCTGCTGCTGCACCGACGTTGAGTGCCGCCGTCGCGTACGAACCCGCCATGGTAGGCGCACCCGCCGCCGCATAGAGCACTCGCGTGATCAGCGTGCTCCCGACAGCAAACCCCAACACTCCCTGAGCGAATACGAGCCCGAGCAGGGCAACGGGGTTCGTCGCGAAGAGCGCCAAAGCGACCCACCCGAGCACAAGAACGCTTCCACCGCCCACGACGACGAGTCGAGGTCGGGCGTCCGAGAGTCGTCCCGCAACGGTGACACCGATGAAGGAGCCAACGCCAAAGAGCACAAGCGCCACCGACACCCACCACTGGCTCAGGCCGGCGGTGTCCGTAACGATCGGCGCGAGGAAGGTCAGCGTCGCGAAGGTTCCGGCGTTCACCAGGGCAGCCAGCAGCATCGTCAGAACGAGGCGCGGGGAGGCAAGCTGGGCCAGCTCCGCCCGCAGCGGGGTCGAGGACGATTCCTCCCTTGATGAGTCGTCAGTTTGATTGGTGAAGCCCGCGGCGATGCCGATCGCAGCGGGGACGCAGAGAAGAGCGATCGCCCAGAACGTCGACTGCCAACCGAGTGCCGTACCAAGCAGAGCACCCGCGGGGACGCCTGCGACGGTTGCGACAGTGGTGCCCGCCAGCAGAATCGCCACGGCCCGACCTTTGGCGTCGGGTGCCACGAGTTTCGTCGCCGCACCCAGCGCGACCGCCAAGAAGCCTGCGTTGACGATCGCGGCGATCACACGCGTGATGAACAGAATAGTGAAGTCCGGCGTGAGTGCCCCGACGACATGGGACAGCGCGAACACGACCACACAACCCAAGAGTGTCGCTTTCATGGGGAGGCGGCGCGTGAGCGCGGCCATCGCAGGTGCGCCGATCACCATCCCTGCGGCGAACGCCGATGTCAGGAGACCAGCGGTCCCCACGGAAACGCCGAAGTATGTGGAGATGTCCGGCACGAGGCCGGCGAGCATGAATTCGGAAGTACCCATGGCGAAGACCACCAGGGCAAGAAGATAGAGAGCAAAAGGCATCGAGATAGCTCCGAAGCGAGAGTACGAACAAGAGAACGTCTCGTCACCACGGTCAGCACCTAGAGGGCACCCGAATGTCGTGCTGCGTGCAGCACTGAGCAGCAGAGAGCTAGGGGCTCAGCGGAGGTGAGGGGCTGACGGCGTGACCGAAAGCCCCTGAGTGTCCGATTCAGGGCTCGACATACGCCTCATCGTAGCCGTCTGCATCGCCACCCACAAAGAACGTCAACAACCTCATGGCCAGCAACAGCTAGCGCTCTCCCAGCCATGACCGTATGGTGTAACTCAGTTACACAACGGACTTACATATGGGAGGCCGGTTATGAGTCGGACGGTTGCTGCTCAGATCCAGCTCGGCTCGAAGCTCTCGCTGCCGATAGATCTCGCGACGGAAGCCATCGCAGTGCTGGGGCGCCGTGGCAAGGGGAAGACGAATACCGCGGGTGTGATCGTCGAGGAACTGATCGGCCTGGGCGTTCCTGTGTGTGTCGTCGACACCGTCGGCGTGTGGTGGGGCCTGCGCTCCAGCAAGTCCGGCAAGGGACCGGGTCTTCCTGTGGTCGTGTTCGGCGGATCTCATGCTGACGTGCCGCTCGAGGAAACCGCGGGCAAGGTGATCGCGGAGGTCATCGTCGAGCGCCGCATCCCCGCTGTAATCGACACATCACTGCTCAGTAAGGGCGCGGCTCGGCGGTTCCTGACGGATTTCGTGACGGAGGTCTACCACCGCAACCGGGATCCGCTTCATGTCGTTTTCGATGAGGCCGACGAGCTCGCGCCCCAGAATCCACGTGCGGAGGGCGCCCGACTCTTGGGCGCAATGGAGGACTTCGTGAGACGCGGCCGCGCACGCGGCTTGGGTGTGACGTTGGTCACACAACGGCCGGCTGTGCTCAATAAGGACGTGCTCACACAGATCGAAGTCCTCATCACCCACGGCCTCACCGGACCGCGCGACGTCGCCGCGATCGACGAGTGGGTGCGCCTGCATGCCGACCAGGCAGAGGCGTTGCGAGTGAAGTCGACACTGGCGAGCCTTCCCACCGGCACGGCATGGGTGTGGTCTCCCTCTTGGTTGGGCATCTTGCAGATGGTCGATGTCCGGGCACGGAAGACTTTCGATTCCTCGGCCACCCCGAAGGTCGGTGTTGCTACCGCTGTCCCGCAGGCCCGCGCCCCGATCGATCTGGACGAGCTTGGCTCCGTCATCCGCGCCACGATCGATAAGGCTGCGGCAGAGGATCCCCGCCGACTGCGAGCTCGCATCACAGAGCTGGAGCGGCAGCTCGCCTCACGGCCGGCTGCAGCGCCGGCGGTCAGCCCGCCGATCGAAGTGCGCGTGGAGGTGCCCACCCTTACCCATGAGGACCGACGTCGCTTCGATCAGGCGACGGAGACTCTCACGCGCGTCGACGAGATGCTCGGCACGGTGCAGGGCGATGTCGCCGCGGCGTGGGCGCTGCTAAGCCAGATCGAAACCGCTGCCACTCCGTCACACACGAAGGTGCCATCGCCTTCGATCCCACGGACCGAGCATCAGCAGCCGGCAGCCCCTCTCACCCCGCCAGCCCGAACGACCACCCAGGTGATCCGTGAGCCGTCGTCAAC
>JAFEIL010000550.1 GCA_017495105.1 Emticicia sp.
CTTATCTTTTCCACTTGAGCAACTTGAAAGAGTTTTGTTTGTGGAAAATTTAGATAATTTCATTACTTAAAGGCATGATTTTTGCAAATATTTCGTTTTTTAAAAAAATTGCACTATTTTTAGAGATGCCATTAAAAAGACTCATATTTTTTATTTATCTCACAACTGCAACTTTTGCATTGTTTGCCCAAAATACTTCGAAGGTTTTGCTGGAAGCTAATAAACAATTTGAAACCTTGGGCTATGCAAAAGCCATTGAGCTATATGAGACCGCCCTGAAGAAGCCAAAAGGGGCTACCGAAGAAGAAATCGTAAAGGTCAAACTCAATTTAGCATTTTGCTATAAATTAGTGAAGGACTATGCCAATGCAGAAAGGATGTATCGTGAGCTTTTGACGGCCAATCCTATCTTGAAGGGTGAAGATATTAAAGCCTATCAACATTTTGCCCAAGTTCTTACAAGTAATAGGAAATTCACAGAAGCCAATCAATATTGGCAAAAATTCAACGAATTACAAGAACAAGACAAACGAGGGCTAGAGTTTATTAAACTCAATAGTAATAGAGACGCATTAGAACGCAACGCAGGAAGTTATAAAATAGAGTACGTAGGTATCAATTCGAGCAGTGCAGATTTTAGTCCAGTTTACTACAAAAAAGGCTTAGTTTTTGTTTCTGGAAGAAGTGCCAATTCTGGTATTCGAAGGGTTTTTAATTGGGATACTTCTGTTTTTCTCGACTTATTTTATCTCGAAGACCTAAAGGCCATAGGAAACGAAACTAGTGGAGCATCAGCCATAGGTTCGAGTTCGCAAAAGTCCATTCAAAAGACCCCACCACCTTCTAAAAAACTTGGTACAGATTATTATACACCTCCTACCTCTAATGATACAAAAACCATTGGGCGAAAAGGCAGTGAATATATCACAGGAAGTAAAGATTTAGATTACGAAGAAAATCCAAGCATTTCAACGGAAAAATTTAGTAAAAATCTCAATTCAAAATACCACGAAGGCCCATGTGCATTTTTTCACGATGGCTCTAAAATAATTTTTACTCGAAATAGCGAAATCGGTGGAGGAGGGATTTTTGGTCAGAAAAAAAATACTGCAATAACTCGCCTAAAACTTTATTCGGCTGAATTTGAAGACAACGACTGGCGAAAAATAAAGGAAATTCCATTTAATAGCAATGATTATTCGTGTGGACATCCGACCTTAACGATTGACGATAAAATCATGTATTTTGTGTCGGACATGCCTGGTGGTTATGGTGGAACTGATATTTGGATGACTCGCTATAACAAAGGAGCGTGGACAAAACCACAAAATTTGGGTGGAACTGTAAATACGAGAGGCAACGAAATGTTTCCGTTTATTGACGACCGAGGAAATCTATATTTTTCATCAGATTTTCACCCTGGATTGGGCGATTTAGATATTTTCTTTATTCCGATGAATACCGAGTTAGGTATGCCAACTGGAAAAGTTCGTAATTTGGGGGCTCCACTTAATTCAAATAAAGATGATTTTGGGATGATAACTGACTCCGAACGCCAATCTGGTTATTTCAGTAGTAACCGCAAGCGTGGTGGAATTGATGATGATATTTACAAATTTACTCGCCTCGGTACGCTCTATGGTTGTCGTGAATTGATTGTAAATATCTATGACAATGAAACCAAAAAGCCTCTCGACCGCCTCAGATTTGATTACGAAATCAAGGGAAACTCACTTAGTCGTGAAAGTGCCATTACTAGCAGTTTGGGTGCAATTAAACTCTGCCTCGAAGCTGATAATGATTTTACTTTTATTATAAAACAAAATGGTTTTCAAAACGAGTCTGTTACTTTTTCAAATAAGGAAGCATCTGATTTCGAATCTTCAAAATTGGATATTTATCTGAAAAGAGAAATTGTTGTCGTTGATAAAAACAAGAAAAATAAACCTGACGAAACAAGAAAACAAGAAGATAACGATGTTTTAGTCGCACGCCGAAATGGAAACCCAGTTTCGACAATCTTCCGAGGAATCGTGACGGCTGGAAAAGACAGCACAGCAATTCCGGGCGTAAAAATTAAGTTTATCAATCAATGCACAGGCATTGCCCAAGAAATGATTACTGGTTCAGACGGTTCTTATGAATTTAAACGTGAAATAGACTGCGATTATACCTTAGAATCTTTCAAAGAAAATTTCGGTAAATCGTCAGAATTAGTAGCAAAAGTTGAAGAGAAACGCAATATTATCAATATTTTTCGCAAGAAAACTTCCGCATCAAATCCTAGCTCATTATTCGATACAAAGCTCTATAAAGTGGGTGACGTAGTGAAACTTGACAATATTTATTATGATTCTAAAAGTTATAAAATACGTAAAGATGCCGCTCGAGAACTTGAAAAACTCGTGCGAACGATGCAGAAAAGCCCCAATATAATTATAGAGATTCGTTCGCATACCGATACCCGAGGGAATGCCCTCGACAACCTAAGTTTGTCGCAGCGAAGAGTCAACGAAGTAGTTGATTTCTTAATCGATAAAGGTGTAACTCGTGCCAGAATGAGAGGCGTTGGAAAAGGAGAATCTGAACCAGTAAACACTTGTGGAGATGGCGTACAATGCACCGAAGCCGAACACCAACGAAATCGCCGAACTGAGTTCAAGATTCTTTCGATTGAACGGAAGTGAAATGAAGAAAATTAGGGTATCAAGGAAGCCATCACTCTGTTCGAAGGCTTCCTTTTTTATTTTTGAAGTTTTTCTTTGAAATTTAAAAATATATTTAGACATTTATCTAAATAATTAAATAATATACTATTCAACTAAACTTTTACAACAATGGCCGAACTCACCACCAACACCCGCCACCCACGAGTTGATATGACCCCTATGGTAGATTTGGGTTTTCTGCTCATCACATTTTTTGTGTTTACCACAACCTTTACATCAAATAGAATGATGCCTCTGTATATGCCTGATAACACTGACGAAATTGGTTCACCTGTCAAATACAAAAATACGCTAACACTGATTTTGGGTAAAGACAACCGAATATTTTATCATCAAAAAGGTGCCAAAGATTTGAATACAAGCCTTTTAACCGAAACTTCTTACGGCACGACTTTGAGCAGATTAATTCTTGAAAAAAGAAAACAGGCTGAAAACATCAAAAACTTTACGGTCATCATTCGCCCAACGGATGAATCGAATTACAAAAACACAGTAGATGTTTTGGACGAAATGAAAATAACCAACCAGCCAATTTATGTACTGACCGATATTTCGCCGAAGGAAGTTGAGGTTTGTCAATCGAAAATTAGAATGTAACGCATATTTCCTGCAAATAAATGGCATATCTCAAAAGGAAATGCCATTTTTGTTGTTTAGAAAAAAACACATGAAAATACTTCATACTGCCGATTGGCATTTAGGCAAAAAACTGCATAAACACGACCTCTCGAAAGACCACCAACTATTTTTGGATTGGTTGATAAATCTCATTCACGAGCAAAGCATAGATTTACTGCTCATTTCGGGCGATATTTTTGATTTGGCAAATCCACCCATCGAAGCCCGCACAATGTATTATTGGTTTTTACGCCAAATGATTCAACTTAAATGCAAAATCATTATCACGGGCGGAAACCACGACTCGGCTTTGATGCTCGATGCACCTAAAGAGATTCTGCAACTGCTTGATATAAAAGTAGTTGGCGGAGCAACAAGTTCGATTGAAAACGAAATTATTGTACTTGAAAATCTCGTGGTTTGTGCCGTTCCGTATCTGCGTGATGCCGATTTACGCCAAGCGATTGAAGGTGAAAATGGTGTTTCAAGAATCGAAAATGTACGTTTGGGTATAAAAAAACACTATGATGAATTAGCGGAAATTTGCCAACAAAAATATCCCAATTTGCCTACAATTGCGATGGGGCATTTATACGCTAATGGTTCAATAAGTTCGGAGTCGGAGCGAGAAATTCAGATTGGAAATTTAGCTTCAGTTGATGGCAACGATTTCTCACAAACTTTTGATTATGTGGCTTTGGGGCATATTCATCGCCCACAAATCATTGGTGGAAATGAGCGAATTCGTTATTCTGGTTCGCCAATTCCATTAAGTTTTAGCGAGAAAAACGACCAAAAAATAGTACTAATTCTTGAAATTGCTGAAAATAAAATTCAAGAAATACAAACAATCGAAGTACCAAAATTTAGAGAACTAAAACGTATTTCTGGAACACTCGAAACCGTGAAATCTAAGCTTATTGCCTTTCAGAATGATGCTCCATTAAAATCTTTCTTGGAAATAGAAGTTGTCGAAGAAATTTTTAATCCATTAATTATTAAGGAGTTAAATGATTTGATAGGTGTTTTTGATGATGAAAATGCTATCGTTCTGAAACATAAAATTAGTTTTAAAAACGAAGTAACAAGCAGCGAAGAACTTTTCGTTGAAGGCCAGAATCTGGAAGATATTTCGGAGAAATCAATGCTTCAAAAACGCCTTGAAAAAGAGAATTCACTATCTGACGAACACCGAACTTTGATGATGGAAGCTTTTACAGAATTATTATCAATAGTTGAACAAGACGATGAAAATTAATAAAATATACCTCAAAAATATCAATTCATTCAAAGGTGAGCACCGAATTGATTTTACCGAAAACCCATTGAGTTCGGCTGGACTTTTTGCCATCGTTGGCCCAACGGGTGCAGGAAAATCTACACTTTTAGATGCCATTACGCTTGCACTTTTTAACCAAATTCCGAGATTTGATAAAAAAATATCGAAAGATTTTGTGGCTTCGGCTGGCTCGATTCTGACTAAAGGTGAGCGAGAATGTGCTGTTGAAATTGAGTTTTCATGCAAATCGGGCAATTTTGTGTCGAAATGGTGGATTGAAATGAACCGTAATCAGAATCTCAATGATTATGGCATGGAAATTACTGACTTGCTAACTGGCCAATTATTGCCTCTCAAAAAAAGTGAAATTCCGAAGCGAAACGAAGAACTAATCGGACTTTCGTACGACCAATTTATCAAGTCAATTTTGCTTTCGCAGGGAGAATTTGCTAAGTTTTTAAAGTCAGGAAAAGACGAACGGGGAAAACTACTAGAAGATATAACAGGCACACAGATTTATAGAAAATTAGGCAAAAAAGCCTTTGAAATTGCTAAAGAAAAAGGGCAAGCTCTAAAAGATTTACGCACTAACATTGATACCGAAAAACGCAAACTTAGCACACCCGAGCAAGAGCAAAATTGGCTGAATCGCAAATCTGAGATTGAGAAAATTTCAATTGATTTAGAGGCTCAAATTCAGATTTTTAATACCAAAATCGAACTCAAAAAGCAGGTTTTGAATTTTCAGAAAAGTATTGCCGAAAAAAGTGAACGTCAAGCGAAAGAACAGCAAAATTTAAACGATTTCGAAAGTTTTGAGGCAATAAAACTACAAAATCATGAAAAGGCTGAACCTTTTCAATCGCTTATTTTGCAACTTGAAAGTCAGCAAAAAGCACTTCAAAACCTACAAGAACGATTGGCGAGTGAAGAGGGAAGTTTGGACAAAAACACAACTTTGCTCAATGAAATATTTGAAAATATAGGTGAATTAACAAAAGAACAAAATACGCTTAATCTTGAAAATGCTATTGAAATTCTACAAAATTTCAGAGATAAATTTTACGAGCTCGAAAAACAAAGAAATACACAAGAGGCAACTAAAAAAGCTAATGAAAATCAGATTGAAGAATTAATCAATAAAATTGCGGAAAAATCGTTGCGTTTTGATTTCCGACAAATCACTGATGAAGTACTTGAGAGCATTAAAACTGTAGGTCTTACACATAAAACTAAACTCGATGAAACTTTTAGAATTGCTCAAATTACCACTTTAGATGATGTGCCAACCAGAAGAGAAAATTTGGCTGAAGATCACCGAAATTATTCTGCTTTAAAGCTACATGTTTGGGAGTATGTAAAGATTATAAAAGATTCAAAAGAAGAGCAAGATGTAGGAAAACAGCAAAATGATTTTATAATTACCCAAAAGCCAGAACTTGAAAAAATACAAGAATTAATTGTAAAAACTGGTCAGAATATCAAGCAATTGGAAACCGAAAAAGAAACACTCGGAAAATCTTATAATTTTGAAAAAGACCGACAAAATTTACTCAAAAAAGACGAACCATGTCCACTTTGCGGCTCACTCGAACATCCATTTTTGAGTCATTATGCCAATAATTATGTCGAAATTGATTTGAAACTTAGCGAAGCAAAAAAAGAAGAAAAAGCCTTGAATGAATCTTTTCAAGACCTCAGTTCAAAATTAGCTTCGGCGGAGGCTTTACTCAAAAATGCCATTGATAAAATTACTGCTTTTAATGAGCAAATTTTGGAGGTAAAAGTAAAAATTGAAGAGAAAAAACAAGCACTAAAACTTGAAAAAATAGGAGGGAACACCGAAGTTATTGATGCCAAAATAAAGGCAATCGAATCTCAACAAAATGCCTTGAATGGTATCGAAAACAAAGCCGAAAAACTCAAAGATTTACAAAGTTTATATCGCCAATGTTTGGCCACAAAACTTTTGCAGAGTGAGTATACCTTGTTGATAATCAAAATAAAAGAACTTTATAGTGGTGTAAATTTCGAGAAAGAATATAATGATATTCAGACTGGGTTTGTAAAGACGCAAGCTAATATTCAGACTTCTGCCACAATTATCAAAGGCCTCAAAGAAGAACTTTTTCCTAAACAAAAAACATTTGAAACTGATAAAGTAAATCTTGAAAATGAAGTAAAATTAGTCGGTTTTGAAGATTTGAAAACTTGTCAATTGGCAATTTTGAGTATCGAAAGTGCGAAAGCTTTAAGAGAGAAAAAGCAAGCCTTAATTTTGGCAATTCAGACTTTGGTTGAGCAGATAAAAGAACATCAAAAGATTTGGATGAAGTCAAGCTAAAAGATGATATTAGCGTTGAGTTAGATACTTTAAGCACACAAGAACGTGATACCAAAGCCAAGCAAGAAGAGATTAGAAAAGAGAAAGTAGAAATATCAGTCAATTTAGCAACTCAAGCCCAAACTAAAGCAGTGATTGAAGGATTACAGACGCAATTACTAATCTTAGAAAAAGATAATTTAAAGTGGGAGCTTTTGGATAAATATATTGGTAATGCCGATGGTAAAAAGTTTGCCACTTTCGCTCAAGGATTGACACTTTCGAGATTAATGGCGTTGGCAAATCGCCGCCTTACTGATTTATCGGATAGGTATTTGCTCGATAAACCTGGCGAACAGGAAGAAGATGAACTAATGATTGTAGATTTATACATGGGCAAAGAACGTCGCTCAGTGAAAACCCTTTCGGGAGGAGAAACCTTTATGATTAGTTTGTCGTTGGCACTGGCTTTATCTGATTTGGCATCAAAAAATATCAAACTCGAAAGTCTATTTATTGATGAAGGCTTCGGTACGCTCGACCCCGAAACTCTTGATTTAGCTTTGAATACACTCGAAAAATTGCAGCAAGAAGCCCAAAAGAATATCGGAATTATTTCGCACGTAGAGTCAATTAAAGAACGGATTGCTACTCAAATTCGCCTCGAACGCAATAATCGAGGCTTTAGTCAAATTGTTATCCATTAAAACTAAAAATGTGGCACACCTCGTTTATCACTGAAAACAGGTTTGCCACATGAACTTATTTATAAAGCTTTATTTACCGCTCTCAATACTTCGGGAACTGAAATTAGTCCTGTATGTCGCCATAATTGTTTGCTTTTTTGAAATAAAATCAAGGTAGGAACAGCATCAATAGCATATTTTTTTCGAAGGGCTGGGTTTTTATCAACATCGATTTTCATAATTGTAATGTCTTCATCAAGTTCCTCAACCAACTGATTGAGCATTGCATCTATTTTTCGACAAGGTTTACACCATTCGGCCGTGAAATCTATCAAAACAGGCTCTTCCGAACCTACTAATTCTTCAAAAGTACAAGTCATTGTATTAAATTGTTTTACTGAATTTATATTACGTTTTTTCTTAGGTTTTGGTTCTTTGTCTACATCAAAAATGATTGATTAAGCCATTTTTCCCAAATTTTAAACGAATTTCTACCTACCTTTGACCAAATATTTAGAGAAAAATAGTATAAATGAGACAGCAAGATAGGAAATTTAAGCCGAAAACAGATAAACCTACAAGGTCAGATTCAACACAGTTCAAGGTAATCGAGGATACCGAACTTTTAGTCTTTTTACTGGCAAATATTACAAATAGAAGCCGAAATGATGTAAAGACTTTGTTGCGAGACAAACAGATATTCGTTGATGGTCAGCCAATTACGCAGTTCAATCATACTCTTAAACCCGAACAGGTCGTTGAGGTAAAATGGAAAAAAGCTCCCGAAGAACAAAAATACCGTGGACTAAACATTATTTTTGAAGACCAATATCTTATTGTAATCGAAAAACAAGCAGGTGTGCTTTCTATCGCTACCGAAAAACAAAAAGATAATACAGCTTACAGCACTTTGAGCAGTCATGTAAAAAAACAAGACCCACGCAATAGAATTTTTGTCGTACATCGCCTTGATCGAGAGACTTCTGGTTTGATGATGTTTGCCAAGAGTGAAAAAATCCAAAAGCTTCTACAAGAATCATGGAATGCCACTATCGAAGAACGCACATATTTGGCTGTTGTTGAAGGCTATGTCGAGAAAAAACAAGATACAATTACCTCATATTTGGTCGAAAGTAAGGCTTTGGTTGTATATTCAAGCAAAAATCCAGAAGTTGGTCAGCAGGCAATTACGCATTATGAGGTTTTGAGAAGCAATAAAAATTTCTCATTGCTGAAAGTAAACCTCGAAACCGGTCGCAAAAACCAGATTAGGGTTCATGCCAAAGACATTGGGCATTCGGTAGTGGGTGATGAAAAATACGGTGCAAAAACCGACCCGATTAAACGTATCGGACTTCATGCATGGGTATTGGCTTTTAAGCACCCGATTACGAAAAAAGACTTGCGTTTTGAAACCGAAATGCCTTCCAAATTTACAAATTTATTTAATTAATGTAGATTTTCGACGAATTTTCTGCATTATTTGTCTGCTAAAAGTGCACGCTTGACGTTTTTTATGTAAAATAAAGGTAACGACCATTATTCAGTGCTTATATTTGTATTGAAACTACTACAAAAAAACTAAGAAACGCCATTTTAGGCATCCAAAGATGAAACAAGCATTAATTCTTTTATTTATGTTGCTTTCTTCCTTGGTGTTTTCCCAACAAAAATCTTCTGTAAAAGGACTTATAGTTGATGAAAACAATCAGCCTATACCATTCGCCACAATTAGCCTATTATCATCCAAGGATTCTTCCAATATAGCCAATCAACTGACAAAAGAAAACGGAGCTTTTGAGTTTTCGGGGCTTTCGATGTCTAAGTATCTTTTCAAAATCTCGGTTGTAGGTTATGTTACAACCTTTCACACAATTTCTATTATCGAAAATATAACAGATTTAGGGAAATTACAGGTAAATAGTGCCGATAATATATTGAATGAGGTGGTTGTGAAAGGAAATAAAGAACCAGTTACCGTAAAGAAAGATACGCTCGAGTTTGATGCGGGCGTACTGAAACCCCAACAAAACGATAACCTTGAAGATTTATTGAGGAAAGTGCCAGCCCTTGAAATCGACGAAAATGGTGGAATTAAAACTCAAAATAAGGTAGTTAAGAAAATATATATTGATGGAAAAGAGTTTTTTGGAAACGACCCACAACTGGCACTGAAAAATCTGCCTGCTGAGTCGATAGAAAAAATACAAGTTGTTGAAAAAAAGACCGAACAAGCTGAGTTTTCGGGCGTTGACGATGGCGAGCGAGAAATGGTGATAAATGTAACGCTAAAAAACACTCACAAAAAAGGTACGATGGGCTTCGCATCGGTGGCAGGAGTTCCGCCAATCGAGAACAACAACGGTTATTACAATGCTAAAACTTCGGTCAATCGGTTTAGTCCGAATCAGCAGTTTTCGGTCATCGGTTTGTTCAATAACCTTAATCAACAAGGTTTTACACCGCAAGATGCCGCCAATTTTTCGAGCTTAAATTCACAGTCGAATCGTGGCGGTGGGGGAGGTAGTGGCTCGGCTAATGTCAATCTACCGATAGTGGTAGGTAAACGCCCCGGAATAACTTCTACCGAAGGAGCTGGTTTTAATTACAATAATCAATATGCCAAAAAATCTTCTTTGCAGAGCAGCTATTTTTTCAATGCCAGTCATACAGATTTAGTCAGAAATTTATTCCGACAAAGTTTTTTGCCCGCAAAAACCATTAATACCGAACAAAATACCAAGCAAAATCGGGATAATTTCAATCATCGACTTAATGCAACGCTTACGCATCATTTCGATGAACGAAATCTTTTGAAATTTACGACTGCCCTAAACACTGTCTCGGGCGATGCTTTTACGAATAGCATTTCAAAAATCAGTACGTTTACGGCGGGCGATACCATCGAAAATAATTCTAATCGAAATGTTCGGAATCATTCGCAGGGAATTAGTTTCAATAATAATCTTTTACTTCGTCATCGCTTTGCTTTACCCCGTAGAACAATCAGTTTGAATGCCGTTTTTAATTTGAATAATGACAAAAATGATGATTCGACTAATACTTTGAACAGAAATCAAGTAAACGGAGCAATCGTTGAGCGAATCATTAAGCAAGAAAATGACCGCCGAACAACGCAACAAAATCAGCGGATTCAAGTGGCATTTACTGAGCCTTTGGCTAAAAACATGACGCTTGAAGGGAATTATGCCTACCAACAAAATGTAAATCGCTCAAATTTTGATGTTTGGGATATTGTGAATAACAAATTGGTGCAAAATCTTACGGCAAGCAATGCGTATAGTAGTAATTTTAACTTTCAACAGGCTGGTTTTAAGGTTAATAGCGAAACAAAAGAAAAAACTTTTATGTTTGGTGTTTTTTACCAAAAATCGGTTTTACAAAGTATTGTGAAGCGTGCAAGCGATAATGTTTTGGAGCGTTCATTTCAAAATGTTTTGCCTTCGATGAGGTATTCATTCCGAAAAAATGCAACGAAAAATTCAGACAAAAATAGTAAAAAAAATAACAAAAACAATAGCATTACGCTCGAATACAATACAGCTGTTAATGAGCCATCAGTGCGAGATTTACAGCCAATTACGGTCAATAATAACCCACAAAATATTGTTCTTGGAAATCCTGACCTTAAACCCGAATATATTCATCGACTAATTATCAATGAGAATATTTTTAACCCAAAAACCTTTACTAATATTGGCTTATATGGAAACATGAATTATACTCAAAATGCCATTGGATATGCCCAAACAGTTAGTGAAACCCTTGTTAGGACTACTCAGCCCGTGAATTTGCCGTATCGTTGGAATGCCAATTTAGGCTTATATTATAATTTTTCGGTAGGTAAACAAAAGAATAAATTACGTTTTTCGCTAAGCCCAAGATACTTGGTTTCGCAGGGCAATAATACGGTTAATGGCGTAAATAATCTCAATACACAAAATCAATATCGTAGCGATTTTAAGATTACTTATTTGACCGATAAAATCAACTTTGTTTTCAATACCAATTACCAAAAATCTTTCGTCGAATATTCGGTCAATAAAGAATTTAATCAGACTTTTTCGGTTTTTAAAAATAACACCGATTTCCGTTGGAAAATCACCAAAGAATTTACTTTTGCTACTGATTTTGACTATACTTATTATCAAAGTTCAAGATTATCAAGCAATCTAAAGCCAATTCCGATTCTTAATGTGGCAGTCAAACATCTTTTCTTGAAAAATAACCGAGGAGAATTGATGTTTTCCGTACAAGATGTATTCAAACGGAATGTCTATCTATCACAACGTTCGGACGAAAATTTCTTTGAAATTGACCGTTCAAATGCTATTAGTAGATACTTTTTACTGACTTTTACTTATAACCTTAAAAATCAAGGAGGGAAGAAAAAGTGAATTTTTAAACTTCTTGAAGTAAAGTAGTAAACTCAACGAGTTTTCCTCTGAAAAGCATTTGGTATCTGTCCGAAATTCGTTCACGATGCTGCATTTCAAATTGCATAAATTCTTCCATACTTTTGAAATGAAGTTGAAAAGCATACGTTCGGTCTTCGTTTTCTTTTTCGTTCAAAAGTCTCATTACCTTAATTTCTTTCGGAAGTTTGGTTTCTAAAGCAAGTGGTATAAAATTTGTTTTCATCCATTTAACCCATTGTTCAGAGATTCGACTTTCGACATTGAATGTGATATTAAATATTAGCATGATTAGTTTTTTTGTGGAATTTACCTTCCAAATTTAAATAAATTAAATTTTTTGTTGATTGTTGAGCATTGAAACGGGACTTTCCAAGGCAAAGTTCGTAAAGATTTTTGGTCTTGTGTCTTCTTAAATTAATTTTCTTTACGTTCTTTGTAGTTTAGTAGCATAATTCTCTGAATTGTGATTTATAGTTATTATTATCTGTGGAGACGCAGACAATTACATATAAAAATCAAAAAACTTTTACATATTTATATCAATGTTTAAAAAATACATTCCTCATCTCATTGCGGTTGTTGGTTTTGTGGTTGTTAGCTTTATGTATGCTTCGCCACTTTTGCAAGGTAAAAGATTGGCCATGCACGACACCCAAATGGCAGCCTCATCGGCAAAAGAATTAAATGATTTTCATAAACAAACCGGCGAATGGGCTTGGTGGACAAACTCAATGTTTGGTGGTATGCCGGGCTATATGGTTGCGGGCGACTACGAAAATAGTCTTTCAACCAAGATAGGTTCATTTTATATCAACCTTATTCCATCACCAGCCAATGTACTAATATTGTTGATGTTGGGCTTTTTTGTGCTAATGAGAGTGCTTAAAGTCAATAATTGGCTAGGCTTTTTTGGCTCTGTTGCCTATGCTCTCAATACCTACAATTTACTTTTTCTTGAGGCAGGGCACGTTTCCAAAATCATTGCTATTGCTTTTGCACCAGCGGTTTTGGCTTCGTTTATAGCGGTTTTTAGAGGGAGATACGTGATTGGACTTGCCATGACAACTTTTTTTATGGCAATGGAAATATATGCTAATCACCCACAAATTACTTATTATTTGTCCTTTTTGCTCGGAATCTACGTGCTTTTTGAAAGTTATTTGCACGTAAAAAAAGGTAATTTTTCGGGTCTGCTCAAAGCCTACGCAGTAGTGTTAATAGGCTCGATAATCGGTCTTGGTACTCACAGTATGCACCTTTGGAATAACTTTGTTTACTCGAAAGAAACTACTCGTGGAAAATCGGAACTTACGCTCGGAAACCTCAATCAATCGGCTGATGGTTTGGGCCGTGATTATGCCTTTTCGTATAGCCCTGGGCAAATAGAAACCTTGACTTTGCTCGCTCCTAATTTTGTTGGCGGATCTTCGTCGGGAAACTTAGGTGAGAGTTCAGAAACATACAAAATGTTGATTGATAAGGGTGTTGATGCTTCTACGGCTGCCCAATTTAGTTCAAATTTACCGCTTTATTTTGGGCCTCAATCGTATGTTTCTGGACCAAATTATTCTGGAATCGTCATTTTGTTTTTGTTTATTTTGGGACTGATTCTTATCAAAGATGGACTTCGTTATGTGCTGATTCTTACCTCAATTTTATACTTATTTATTTCGTGGGGAAGTAGTTTTAGTGGTTTCAATTTCTTTATGTTCGATTATTTTCCATACTACAATAAGTTTCGAGATAGTAAAATGATTGTGACACTCATGCACTTGTGTTTTGTCTTGGGTGCGATGTTGGGCGTGAATAAAATCATTACCGATAAATTGTCTTTCACTGATCTAAAAAAGCCTTTAATATATAGTTTAGGAAGTTTATTATTGCTGATTTTAATTGGTTATTTCTCGCTTGATTTCCAATCTGTTCGTGATGCGGAAATGCTCAAAAGTATGGCAGAATCAAACGGACAGGAGTTTGCAAATGCTTTCTCTGCTTCAATTATTGCAGACCGCCAATCAATGGTCACAGGCGACTTATTACGTTCAATATTCTTATTAATCGTTTCGGCAGGTTTGATTTGGGCTTTAACATCTCAAAAAATCAAATCTACAGTTTTTGTAGCAATTTTGGGCGTTTTGGCAGTTCTTGACCTTGCTTTGGTTGACAAACGTTATTTCAATAATGATGATTTTCAAACCAAATCAAGAGTAGCCGAAAGCTTTAATCCTTCAGCTGCTGATGAGCAAATCATGCAAGACAAAGATCCTGATTTTAGAGTGGTCGATATGGCAACCAATCAAGGTTTCTTTGCCGATGCCACTGCTTCATATTTTCATAAATCTGTCGGTGGATATCATGGTGCGAAATTGAAACGAATACAAGAATTGTACGATAATGCCATGACTAAAGATGGTAAATATAATTTGTCGATTTTCAATATGTTGAATACTAAATACTTCATTACACAAGGCCAAAATGGTAATCCTGTGGCTCAACAAAATCCTGATGCTTTGGGCAATGCGTGGTTTGTGGGTGAGGTAAAAACTGTCAAAAATGCTGATGAAGAAATTAAGGCCGTTGGTAACTTCAATCCTCGTGCCGTGGCTTTTGTTGATGAGCGATTTAAGCAATATTTGAGCAATACAAAACAAGATTCAACTGGGACAATTAAACTGATAGAATACAAACCAAATCATTTGACCTACGAATCTAATTCACCAACAAGTCAAGTAGCTATTTTCTCAGAAATATATTATCGTGGAAATAAAGATTGGAAATCTTATGTTGATGGCCAAGAAACGCCACATTTCCGTGCAAATTATGTGCTTCGTGCGATGACTGTTCCAACAGGAAAACATAAAATCGAATTCAAATTCCAACCTAAATCGGTGGTTGTAGGTGCAAAAATCGACTTAGTAGCATCTATTCTGATGGTTCTAATAGTGATTGGTGCTTTGATAATTGAGTTTAGAAATAAGAAAAATAGCGATTTTAAGTAAAACTAAGTTTTACCGCAATAGACATAATTGAATTCACTTTTAATACAAAGTTTCTGCTATATAGAACTTGTGTGCAAACTGTTTCAATGCTGTCTATTGTGGTAAAAATTATTGCATAGAATCGGTAAACGAGTAGAAAAATGTTATTTGACTATTATATAAAAACTGGTGCTTTTTTTGAGAATTCGCTTCAGTCGGTGGTTTCGGTGTTGAAAGTAATATTATTAACTAAACTCGGGATTCCGAAGTTTTCTAATCAAAAAACAAACGCTTCGATTTTGGGCAATGGTCCATCACTCAGCCAAACTCTTGCCGATAATCTTAGTTTTCTGAAAGAAACCGAAATGTATTGTGTCAATCTTTTTGCTCTTTCAAAGGTTTATGCTTCATTGAAACCAGAAAATTATGTTTTGCTCGATCCTGCTTTTTTTATGTTTAACGAACAAAACGACAGCCGACAAGACATAAAAAAGACATTTAATGCCATAATTCAACAAACCGATTGGTCAATGAGGCTTTTCGTACCTGCCCGTAGCCGTAATTCATATATCGTCAAGAAAATCAAGCAAGAAAGCCCAAATATTCAAATTTGCTTTTTTAATTATACCATCGTCAGAGGTTTTCCTGCTTTTAGAAATTGGTTTTTTGAGCATAATTTTGGAATGCCACAATGCCAAAATATCTTGGCGGCATCACTTTATGTGGCTTTACTGCAAGATTATAAAAATATTTATCTTTTTGGGGCCGACCACTCTTGGCACGAAGAAATCAGAATTACTGATCAAAATGAATTTGAGATGCGTCAAGTACATTTTTATGATAATGCCACTCATGTAAAACATGAAAAAGTAATTGATGTACGAAATAATTCTCGTCCAAAGCTTCATGCTCAGTTTTTGTCATTACACAAAGTATTTTATGCTTACGAAATCTTAAGAGCATTTGCCAAATTTCGAAAAATTAATGTCTTAAATGCCAGCAAGAAAACCTACATTGACGCCTTTGAGCGAGTGATAGTTTAGTGAACCTATATCACTGGTGATTTGGAAATTTGTTGTTGGTTAATGAGGCATTTCATACGAATTTTTGATAAAAGAGAGTAAATAAAAGAGAGATGAATGTTTATTGAAACTTCATCAGTTTGCAGAGTGTCATATACAAAATTGGTAATGTTAAACAGTGAAGACTGCACCGAAAACCATAAACTGAGAATTTAAAGCTGAAGACTGCAAGTTAAAGACTGCAAACTAAGAATTGCTTAATGAAGGCTGCCTACTGAAGACTTTACTATTGATAATTATAAAAAATGACTCCTAAACAACAAGGTTTTTTCTTTCCTGCCGAATGGCATACACACCGAGCGATTTGGTTGAGTTTTCCTCAAAGCTCAGATTCTTGGGACTACGGTGACCGTTTAGAGCGAATATATCCGGCTTATATGGATTTTGTGAAAGCTATTTCTGAAAGTGAAAAAGTATGTATCAATGCCAAAGATACGGCTCATCAAGCACTTATTTGGGGTTTGATAGAAAAATATGATATAGATAAAAATCAAATCGAAGTTCCGATTCATGCAAACAATGATTCTTGGTGTCGTGACCATGGCCCTGCGTTTTTGATAAATCCTGAAACAAAAGAACGAATGATTGTTGAATGGGGCTACAACGCTTGGGGAGGAAAATATCCACCGTATGATGATGACGACCAAATTCCTGTGCGAATCGCCAATTACTTAAATCTCCCTTACGTAGTGCCTGGAATAATCATGGAAGGTGGTTCGGTAGAATTTAACGGGAAAGGCACGGTTCTTACGAGTAAATCTTGTTTGTTAAACCCAAACCGAAACCCGCATCTTTCGCAATCCGAAATCGAAGATTATCTCTGTAATTATTACGGTGTAGAGCAAGTTTTGTGGGTAACAGAAGGAATTGTTGGCGATGATACCGACGGGCATATTGACGATACCACTCGTTTTGTGAATGAAAATACTGTGCTAACTGTTGTTGAACCTGACGAAAACGATGATAATTATCATCCTCTCAAACAAAACCTCGAAGACTTGAAATCAATGCGTTTACCAAACGGTAAGCCATTGAATATCATTGAGTTACCAATGCCCAACGCTGTTTATGATAGTGGAGTAAGGCTCCCTGCATCGTATGCTAATTTCTTGATAACCAATGGCTCAATCATTGTTCCGGTTTATCGTTGTGAGAAAGATGCTGTTGCTTTAGAAATCATTCAAAAATGTTTTCCGAATCATAAAATTGTGGGTATTGACGCCACCGAAATCATTTGGGGTCTTGGAAGTTTTCACTGCCTTTCGCAACAAGAACCAATCATTTAATGTGGAGCGAATCGAGCGACGACCGTGTCTCGTTCGCCATTATTTGGGATAAATTTTTTAGTAACGTCCAATGTTGGACGTTTGTTTGAATCTGGTATTTTCAATTGCCTCCCGTTTTAGCCGAAGGATAAATATTATAAAAAATCAACTAAAATGAGCATAAATTTCCACCAAAAAACCTTCAAATCATTCGTCAATTCCGATAATGGAGAAGTAGGAGAACAAACACTTTTTTACTACCAACAACAAAACAATGTTGTATGGGCAGAATATAGCGGTGGAACAATTGTTAAAGGTTTTTTGTTGGCAAAAGTCATCGAAAATGATGCCTTAGATATGCGTTACGAACACATTAATTTTGCAGGTGAAATCAGGACTGGATTATGCCTTTCAAGACCCGAAATACTGCCTGATGGCCGTATCAGATTACACGAAAAATGGCAGTGGACAAGCGGAGATTTATCGTCGGGTGAATCAATAATTGAAGAAATTATTCAAGAAAATTTCGTAAAAAGCGGAAATTTCGCTTAATTTTGACTTTTTATCAAACCTCTCGATGTCCCAACAACATTTTGCGGAGGTTTTCCATACTCACAAAAACAATATTCATCACAATAAATTTTAACGTTTACAGTTGTTTATTGAAGATGATTCTTTTATGCTTTTATGAAGAAATACAACAAATATATATAT
>JAFEIL010000308.1 GCA_017495105.1 Emticicia sp.
GTTTTTGCTTGTCTAACGACACTTTCTATCAATGCCCAAGAATCAAAACCAAAACAAAAAGACAAAAAAGTGGCCGAAAAAGAAACCAAACTCGAAGACCCAGTTTGCCACATGAAAGTTAAGAAAGGCGGCAAAATAACTGCCAAACACAAAGATGTTGAATACGGTTTTTGTAGCGAATCATGCAAAGAAAGTTTCGTGAAAAATCCTGAAAAATATATCAAAAAGTAGCAGTTTCTATGAATCGTAAAGACTTTATCTCTACACTAACACTTTCATTATCAGGCATTTGTGGAAGTATTTTCGAGAAACCTGTGGCCAGTGTTGTGCATACAAACCGTGTGTGCGAAAAATGTAAGTATAATTTAGGTAGAAATATAGTTTTTGAAAAAGGAGTGAGAGATGTAGTTGTTGATGTCGAGAAAAAACTGATTACAATCAAATACGATTCGAGTAAAACAAACCTTGCTAATTTGAAAAAATACATCGCCTCAATCGGCTTTGATGCTGATGAATTGAAAGCCGATATTTATAAACGAGAACGCCTTCGAGACTGCTGTCTGATGGATTCTACGATTTGTAAATAATTTTGTGGAGCGAACCGAACTTCGGGCGGTTCCACTTTGCAAAAAAGTAGCACAAGTTTCCACTTGTGCATGGATAGTAATTTGAATAAATGCACAAGTTAAAAACTTGTGTTACAATGAAAAAAATAATCCTTATTGCTCTTATATTCAGTAGTTTATCAGTCTCAGCCTGTGATTTGTGTGGCTGTTCAAACGGAAGTTCATTTGTTGGGCTTTTACCTCGTTCGGGTAGTAAATTTGTCGGTTTGCGTTATCGTTTACGTAGCTTCGATTCGCATCTCAATAGCCAGATGCTCAAAACTAAAGAAGATTATCAAACGCTTGAAGTCTGGGGACGTTTTTATCCAATCAAAAATTTGCAAGTATTGGCATTTTTGCCTTACAACAATAACCAACAAACTTTGTTTTATTCTAGCACAAAAGAAAGAAATAATGGTTTGGGTGATGCAACAATTTTGGCTCATTACAATGTGCTAAATACATTTCTTGACTCAACCAATGCCAGTGGAATTTATCATCATTTGATGATTGGAGGAGGGGTGAAACTCCCAATTGGTAAGTTTGAGTATGGTTATGGTGGCGAAGCTGTGAACTCAAACTTTCAACTTGGCACTGGTAGTACTGATTTTTTGTTGAGTGCCATTCACACAGTACGTTATAAAAAATTGGGTTTAAACACCGAAGTAGGAGGGAGGATTTCGACCAAAAGTAATGAATTATATAAATTTGGTAATCGACTAAGTGCTTCATTGATAACTTTTTATACAAAAAACTTCGGTCATTTATCAATTATGCCAAACATCGGTTCGACGATTGACTATGGTTTTAAAGACCACAAAGAAGGCGTGCTAAATTCTCAAACAGGTGGCTACACCTTTCTGGGTAGCCTCGGAATTCAAGCCTATTATAAAGCCTTTACGGCTGGATTTACTTTTCAAAAACCACTTGCCCAAAACTTGGGTGGAGGAGAATTAAAAACTCGACCACAATCTTCTGTTTTTCTGACGATTGGGTTTTGAAAAACTACTCTCCCAGCACTTCCCAACCATCGGCTTGAGGATCATATTTAGCAAATTCGTCGGAATCGGTCAGTTCAGAAGCAATCATTCCGATTTCAAAAGAATCATCATAACTCGAACGTAAGTAAAGAGCATTTGAAGTCAAAATGGCCTTCATGCCTTCAAATTGATCGTTTTTATAGGTAACTCCTTTTTTATCTTCTTTCGTAATTTCAAAGTTATGCTTTAAAATATTCTCTTTTAATTTGATAAGTTGTTTTTCAGTAAACGGAATTAAGTTTTTGTCATTATCAAAAAAATCTTCCGATTCGGCTTCTATTTCAGCCATCATCGTTTGTACTGTATATACTTGAATATTGTAGCTCATTGTTGGTAATATTTTGATTATTAACTACTTCGAATTATTTTCTAAATTTTCAAAATTCATCATATTATTTTGATTTTCTTTCTTTTTTATTCCAAAATTATAACGAATATTGAAACCCAATCGACGTGTATCTGATTTTCGAAAACCATTGGCTGATATCGAGCCTTGATTGATTAAAAATTGATTATTGTTGGTAAAAAAAACGTCATTTGCTGATAAAGTCAAGAGTAATTTTTTATCCATAAATGAGCGATTGAAACTTAAATTCAAACTGCCAAAATTACTTAATTCATAAAACTGTAGTTGACCTTTCAGACGAAGAAAACCATTCATGGTAAGCGAAGAGTTTTTATTGATTTTTAGTTGATGAAACGTAAAAATCGTCCAACTTGCTTTGTCGAATGTCAATGGTTTGTTTTGATAAAAACCTTCATATTTATTGCGATTATATTGTGTTCCAACAACAAAAAAGTATGTTTTTCCAGGCGGAATTGCCCCCAATATTCTAAAATAGGTTTCTTGATTTTTACCCAAATTATCATAAGTTCTATACGCAACACTCGGATTGGAAGGGTTTTGATAAATCACGTTCGTGAAAATATCTTGTGTATAATTTCGCCCAAAAGCAAAAATTGGCCGATTATCAACACTAATATTTGCTTCAAAGTTTTGCGTAAATTGTGGTTTTAATGTTGGATTTCCTGCTTCATATAAATATTGGTCAATGTATCTGGGCGATGGATTGAGGTAATCATATACAGGGCGGGTAATTGACCGACGATAAATCAGATAACTCGTAAGGTCATAACCCGCAATTTTCGTAATTGTTCTACTAACATAAACGTATGGAAAGAAATCTGTTCGATTAATTTTGAAAGTCGTATCTCTCGGAATTCGTTGATGCCCATACATATTTGTATTTTCAATGCGTGTGCCTAATTTTAGTAAAACTTTGTTGAATGATTTTGAGGCTTGAACATACCCCGCATGAATCATTTCTTGATAATCAAAAGTGTTAGTTCGAGACAAATCAATGCTTTGTTGACTACCAACTTTTGTAAAATATTTGGTTACATTGCCAAAAAACAAATTAGAGCTTTTTATACCTGTTTCTAAAGTAATTTGCTGGAAGGTCTTGTATTTTAAGTCAATTTGGCCAATAAATGATTGTCTTTGGGTTTGGATATCGCCATTGCCGCCCAACGCATCTTGAGTAGGAATTATAAATTTCGTATTGAAATTTTGTGTAGTACCATTTGAAAAATAATTATACGAAAAATCGCTCGTCAATTCTGAGCCAATTGTATCAATTTTATACTTGGTTGACAAACCTTGATTCAAAATCAAGCCGCTGGAATTATTTTGCACAGTATTCAAATTATTAGAAAATACATTATT
>JAFEIL010000248.1 GCA_017495105.1 Emticicia sp.
TACTCTAAATTTTCATGTCCGAAATTCTCAATCCTATTCCTAACGAGTATAAATGCCTAAATTTTCGTAAACCGTTTTTGGTGTAGGCCTAATTTTATTGCACAAAATGCTACTGTAGTTGGTAAAGTATCGCTTGGCGAAGATTCATCGGTTTGGTATTTGGCCGTTATTCGTGCCGATGTCGAAGAAATTATTATTGGTAAACGCACCAATATCCAAGATGGAGCAATTCTACACGCTGATTTTGGCGAACCAACCATCATTGGTGATGACGTTACGGTTGGTCACGGAGCAATCGTTCACGGTGCAAATATAGGAGATGGCACGCTTATCGGTATGCGTTCTACGATTCTGAATCGAGCAAAGATTGGTAAACATTGCATCATAGGTGCATGTGCTTTGGTAACCGAAGGTATGGAGATTCCAGACTATTCGATGGTTTTGGGAGTGCCAGCCAAGATTGTAAAGCAATTGCCTGCTGTATATGTCGAAAAGCTAAAATTGAGTGCCGCTCATTACGTAAAAATGGCAGAAAGACATCAGTCTGGCGAGTTTAAGCCGATTTTTTAAAATGCTTAAAAAAATCTCTATTTAGTTTAATATGCTTTTTGTTTAAATTATTAAACAACATTATTAATTTTTTAAACGTCTTATAATTAGTTGATTATGAGGAGTTTCTGTTTGTGGTTTTATGTTTTTTTGGCAAGATAATTGCTGTATAAAAACTAAATTTTCTTATATCAACAATCTACAGTTTACAAAAAAACGCTTTTTTTATCGACCGATTATCATCGATTTGCAGACTTTTTAAGATTTCATAAACAATGATATCTTATTTTGTTTAAGCTATTGGCGATATCCCGATGTCAGCGTTTATTGGTACCATCATCGATTAGGCCAAATTGGTAAAAAATGTTATGTTTTAGAAATCAATTCGTAAATTTGATTTATTCTTATGCAACAAAATACATCAAACAAGCTAAGAAAAAGAGCCATATTGGTTATTGGTTTTTTTGTGTTTATAATTGAAGCTGCCTTCTCGCAAAAACTTGTCAAAGAGTACTCGAATGAAGTGGCTATGGCATGGTTTAATCTACAACTAAGATTGATTTCTTCAACTCCTGGCTTTTCACCTCCAGTAGCTTCAAGAGCATTGGGGTATTCTGGTCTTACACTTTACGAATCTTTGGTCAACGGAATGCCAGAATATCAATCACTTGTAGGACTTCTAAATGAATTTAAGTCAGTTCCTAAAATCGAAAGTGGAAAAGCTTACCAATGGATTTTGAGTGCCAATGCTGCCCAAGCATTTATCATTAAGAGTCTTTATGCCAATACATCAAAAGTCAATTTGTTTAAAATTGACTCGTTAAAAGGTGTTTTTGAACGAAAGTATCAAAATGATGTCGGTAGAGAAACTGCTGTACGCTCAATAAAATATGGCGAATCCATCGCCAAAGCGATATTTGACTATTCAAAAAACGATGGTGGGCACGAAGGCTATGAAAAAAATTTTCCAAAAGATTATAAGCCAGTAACTGGTGCGTGTGTTTGGACTCCCACGGGTGAGCAACAAATTCCTTTGCAACCTAATTGGGGTAAGAATCGTACCTTTGTGAAAGGGGATGCTGATTTTGAGTTACCTATTCCACCACGTTGTGATGCTGGTATTTCATCACTTATGTATTCGCAAGCCTTAGAAGTTTATAGTGTAGGCAAAAACTTATCAGCCGAGCAGACCGCAATAGCTAAATTTTGGTCAGATGATGCCGGTAAGACTTTTACCCCATCAGGTCATGCCATTTCGATTGCTTCGCAGATTATTGCTACCGAAAAGCTCAAGTTAGACCGCTCTGCCGAGGTTTTTTGCAAAATTGGTGTTGCCGCCGCCGATGCTTTTATTTCATGCTGGAAATGTAAATTTATGCATAACGTTTTACGTCCTGTTTCGTACATACGCACAACTATCGACCGTGCATGGACTCCATTGCTCGACACACCTCCTTTTCCTGAATATACTTCTGGTCATGCTTCGGTATCAGGTGCAACAGCACAAGTATTATCTGATTTATTCGGTTTTAATTATCACTTCATTGACAATTCTCACGCTGTTAGAGGCTTAAAACCACGCATGTTCGACTCATTTTTTGAGTTTGCCGATGAAGCAGCCAATTCTCGTCTTTATGGTGGTATTCACTACCGAAATTCCAACGAACAAGGGTTAAAAAATGGCAAACGCATTGGTAAGAATGTTTGTGAGTTGAAGTTTAAGAGAGGATAAATCAGTTGAACCAATTGCCTAGTTTTTATACCTATCGGAAAACCTTATAAATTTTAGTTTTTCTTTCAAGAATTTAGCACTCATAGGGTAGGGCACCTAAATAATTCTACATTCCACATTTTACTTGCTACATTCGTTTATACCTTTGTGCTTTAAAAAATAAAACATGAAGCTTTTTTTTAGAAAAACAGGTGAAGGCCAGCCGATATTGATTCTCCACGGTGTTTTTGGTTCGTCAGATAATTGGTTTTCGATTAGTAAAATGATAGCCGAAAAAGGCTATGCCATATATGCCATTGATGCTCGTAATCATGGTCAATCGCCTCGTAGTGAGGAGTTTAGCTATGAACTTATGGCCGATGATTTAAATGAATTTATCGAAGATAATGAACTCATAAAGCCGATAATTATTGGTCACTCTATGGGCGGGAAAACTGTCATGCATTTTGCTATGAAATATCCTGATAAATATTCAAAATTAATTGTCGTTGATATTGCTCCAAAATTTTATCCATCGCATCACGGACATATCATACAAGGCTTAAATTCTATTGATTTATCAACGCTTACCAATCGTATCGAGGCGGATGTGCAGCTATCAAAATACGTGACAAATGCGGGCGAAAAGCAGTTTTTGCTCAAAAATCTTTATCGTACCGAAGATGGAAAATTCGATTGGCGAATAAATCTGCCAGTTTTAAGCAAAGAAATTTATCAAATTGGTGGCGATTTTACGGATGTTAAAGAAGTAACTGCACCAACGTTATTCTTACGAGGAAGCGAATCGGGTTATATATATGATGAAGATATTCCTATTATCCAAGATATTTTCCCCAATGCCATCGTCCAAACTATTGAAGGTGCAGGGCATTGGATTCAAGCCGAAAAACCAGCTGAATTTGTAGAAGCAGTTATAAGTTTTGTAAAATAAAATTTAGGGTCTATGTTGAATAGAGTGGGTAAAGATAATAAATAGTATCTTTGCTTCATG
>JAFEIL010000302.1 GCA_017495105.1 Emticicia sp.
CATCACTATCTTTTTCACCTCTTATTTCTCATTCTCTTTCACTTTATCTCTCTGTGTCTTTTTATGTTTTTTTTTTTTTTTTTTTTCGAGATGTTTAAAAGAGACATTTTTTACCTTGCTCATAAACCCTTTTTTGAAAAATCCTCCCACCGCCATAAGTGAGCAAAATCTTTGCATCAGCAGGGATTTGCTTACTCAGTTGTGCAATTTGACCTTTGCCAAAAAGTATTTTTACCGGATTTTGATAGACGAAATTATTGAACATTAGCTTTTTGTTTGATGATTCTATCTATTTTAAACAAAGCTATTTTGAATAAAGTTTTTCTAACAAACATTAAATAACCACGTTGGCAATGAATGGTTGAACCTTCATGGTAAAATATCACTCAGGAATATCCATCCGAATTCGCCATTCTTTCGGTAAATAATTGTTCATTCTACTGCCAATTACTTTCATGAAACCAAGATTTAGCCCTTCATAACGAGCCAAAATCCATCCAATTTCTACATTTTCTACTGAAATTTGTTCTTTTTTCAAAAACTTCAAAGCGTCTTCTTTTGATAAATCTACATGCGGTAAATTAGGCGAAATTGCCGTGCTCAAAGCCAAATCATGGCTCGGAATAAAATCTTCACCTTTAAATTGTCCAATTTCAAAACCCGAAGAACGTTTTTGCAAAACTCTCAAAATCGTAGAATATTCGTTGGCTAAATTTGTAGGAATGGCTACGATTGCACCTTCTGGCTTTTCGTAAAACTCAAAATATTCTGGATTTGCCAGCCATTTCTTTAATAAATCAACTTTCTTTTGTGGTACACGGTTAAATTTAACTTTTCCTCTTACTTCGGCTCTTGAGCCTTGTGTTTTTCTGAAAATTGCCAAATAAAAGCCTTCACCTTTGGTTTTATGCGGAAAAAATTGATAGCCAAAACCTTTCTCAGTAATATTCCACTCAGCTGGAATGTTTAGCTTAACTTCCTCAAAATCAGCGGTTTGTGTGAGCCATTTTGCATTTTCTTGATTTTCTTTCTCGTTATAAGTGCAAGTTGAATAGCACAAATAACCATCTGGAGCAACCAACATTGCTGCCGCTTGCAAAATACGCTTTTGGCGAGCCGAACAAAGTTGCACACTATCTACTGACCACTCATTGCGTGCTTTTGGGTCTTTTCTGAAAAGTCCTTCACCCGAACAAGGTGCATCGGTCAGCACCAAATCAAAAAAGCCTTCCAAGTCAATCATGTCTTCGGGGTCGTGGTTGCTCACGATATAGTTCGGGAAACCCCATTTTTCGAGATTTTCTTTCAATGGTGCAACTCTACTTTTAATCACCTCATTGGCAACTAAAAGGCTTTTTTCGTTGAGTAGTGATGCTAAAAGAGTAGTTTTCCCACCAGGAGCAGCACATAAATCCATTACTCTTACTGGTTTTTCAAAGTCAAGTATTTGTTTGGCTGCTTCGGCTACAAACATTGAAGAAGCCTCCTGTACATAATAGGCTCCCGCATGAAAAGCCGGGTCAAGCGTGAAAACTGGACGCTGTGGTAAATATCGCCCATCGGCATTCCATTTTACTGGTTCGCTATTTTGACCAAATAATATATCGCTTGTTACCTTTTTACGAGGGTTCAGTCGAATAGCAGTTGGTCTTTCTTGTTCGAGACTTTCGGCAAAAGTCAAGTATTCAGCACCTAAAATGTGCTGCATTTGGGCTACGAAATTTTCGGGTAAATTCATTAACTTTTCATTAACAGTAAAAGTGCAACGCTCAAGGTTTTTATGGCATCTTGTAGGTAAATATGAGAATCAAGACAAAAGATATGAGAATAGTTGTCTCTGTTTTTAGAATCTATTGTCTCTTATGTAAAATCTTTTGTCAAACTATTTTAACCAAATCGCCTATTCGAGAATATTACTCATTTTTTCTACAAATTTAATTAAAACTGATTACTAAAATGAGAACAATGTTCAAAACACTTGTATTTATGTTGATGGCAAACTTGACTTTTGCTCAAATTTTTGTTGGAGTGCGTGGTGGCCTTACGGGTTCGACGATTACAAAATTCAAACTAGTTGAAAATATCACGCCCGATTTCAAACTTTTACCAGCTCCATCGGGTGCTATTTTTGTCGAATTTCCCATTTCGGATAGAATTTCGATTCAACCGGAATTAGCTTTTACACAGAAAGGCTTTGTGATTAAAGAATCGTTTAATGTGGGTGGTGGAGATAATATTTTGGGACTTAATATTCCGATTGGTGGACGAATAGCTTTGAAAAATAATCATTTAGAAATGCCAATTTTAGCAAAATTTAAGCTCGGTGACTCAAACGAAGGGCATGCTTATATTTTATTGGGGCCATCAGTAGGGTATTTGTTCGATTCAAGATCGGTGATTAGTGTGCTAAATATTTTCCCAATTCGTACAGGTCTTGGTACAGGACTTTTCAAAGATGCCGAATTTAGTGGGATAGGGGCGTTGGGTTATGAAATTCCTTTCAAAAATGGCAAGTTTTTTATAGAAGGTCGTTACCAACATGGTTTTTCTCGTGTACTAAATCTTCCTTTGGTGCAATTGCCCGTTAGAAACCAAAGTGTAGGTTTTTCGGTAGGTTTATCGTACGCTTTGAGGTCGAAGCTTCGAGATGTTTAAAAATTGCAGAATTAGGCATTTTTAGTAAATTTGACCAAATAAACTTAAAAACGCCTAATTTATATATATCATAGCGGGTTGTAATGGTGCGGGAAAAACCACCGCAGCAAAGGTGCTTTTATCCGATGTTTTCAGAATTGATACTTTTCTGAATGCCGATATAATTGCTGCTCAATTAATTCCAATTTCCCCCGAAAGTGTAGCTATTCAAGCAGGTCGGCAGATGCTTAATGAAATAAATAGGGCTTTAGAGAAACAAATAGATTTTGTGATAGAAACAACATTGGCTACCAAAAGCTATGTTGAATTAGTCAAGAAAGCTCAAAACTTTGTTTATGAAGTAGTTTTGGTTTATTTTTGGATTGAAAATGCCGACCAAGCCATTGAAAGGGTAGCCCGAAGAGTTCGCCAAGGTGGACATAATATTCCTGAAGAAGTTATCAGAAGACGTTATGAAAGTGGAATAAGAAACTTGATGAATCTTTTCTTGCCGATTGTTGATAAATGGTCAGTTTATGATAATTCAGATTATACTTCGGGACATCCGCAACTTATTGCAGAGCAGTTTCCGCAAGAAATGGTGATAGTTGAGAATGTTGAAATTTGGAATACCTTGAATATTATTAGTAAAAATGAAATATGAAAATATTAAAGCGTGACCCACTTCTTGAGAATATTCATAAAGGACTTCTCAAAGCTTACGCTCATATTCCTGCCGAATTAGAGCAAGAAAAAAAGCGAAAAGAAGCCTTAAAAAATAAAAAATAAAGGCTCTTCTAAATAAAAAAAGGAAGTCTTCGCTTTAAACGAAGACTTCCTTAAACTTTATCGTCAGTAAATTTTTAGATTTGAACTCTTTTGAAAGCTGAGATTGTCAAGCCTTTCAAAGTTGATTCTAATAATTGAGCGATTGTTAAATTGTTATCTTTTACGAAAACTTGGTTCAATAAAGTATTTTCTTTGTAGAATTTACCCAATTTACCCATTGCAATTTTCTCCAACATGGCTTCTGCTTTACCTTCTTGGCGAGCAACTTCCATACCTATTTCGATTTCTTTTTGAACGATAGCTGGGTCAACGTCGTCTTTGTCAAGACCTACTGGCTTCATCGCTGCAATTTGCATCGCTACGTCTTTACCAACCTCAGTTACATCAGTTCCTTGTGTATTATTAAACGCTACGACAACACCTAATTTACCAGTTGAGTGATTATAAGCTACTACCTGCTCAGCTTCAACGTGTGTATATTCAGTAATAACGATTTTTTCGCCAATTTTACCTACTAAATCAAGGATATTTTCCTCAACAGTACGGCCATCTGCCATGCTTAAAGCCAACAATGTTTCTTTATCTTTTGCATGATGTTTTACACCTACTTGTAAAACGGCTTCTGCTAAAGTACGGAACACCTCAACTTTTGAAACTGGCTCAGTTTCGCAAGCCAAAGCTAATACTTTTGCACTTTTACCGCTATCACTTACGTCAATTAATACCAATCCTTCGTTAGTCTCGTTATCGGCACGTTTAGCCGCTACTTTCTGACCTGATTTACGAAGTACTTCAACTGCTTTATCAAAGTCGCCTTCGGCTTCTGTTAAAGCTTTTTTACAGTCCATCATACCAGCTCCTGTCATCTGACGGAGTTTGTTTACATCTGCTGCTGTGATATTCATTTTATGTTTTTGTTAAGTTTGTATTAACAGTTTTTATTCTGAAACAGAACAGCCCAAAACTTTCGCTTCGGGCTATTTTGTTTGTATATCATTTTAGCCTTAGATTAAGCTGCAGCTTCGTCATCAGTTGCTGGAGCAGCTACTTCTTCTATCGCTTCTGCTACTGGAGCAGCCGCAGGTGAGATAATTGCTCTTGCTTCGTCAACTGCACGTTTTGCATCTTCTTCATCTTGTAATGCAGCGTTGTCTTTGTCAACTTTACGCTCCATAATACCTTCTTCGATTGCTTTACCGATGGCCAAAGTAATCAAGGCTACTGATTTGTAAGCATCATCGTTTCCTGGAATTGGATACTCAACTGCCTCAGGATTTGAATTAGTATCACAAATTGCGATTACTGGAATCCCCAAACGGTGAGCTTCTGAAACTGCAAGGTGTTCACGCTTTACGTCAACAACAAACAAAGCAGCAGGAAGTCTTGATAAGTCAGCAACACCACCCAACAATCTGTCAAGTTTGATACGCTCACGATCAAGCATTAAACGTTCACGTTTTGCAATGTTTTTTGCAGTAGCCTCGTCTTTCAACATACGCTCAACATTTTGCAATTTCTTCAAAGATTTTTTGATAGTTGCAAAGTTTGTAAGCATGCCACCTAACCAACGCTCAGTTACGTAAGGCATTTTCAAGCGACGTGCCTCCTCAGAAACGATTTCTTGAGCTTGTTTCTTAGTAGCTACGAACATGATTTTACGTCCAGAACGAACGATACCTTTTACAACTTCTTGAGCATCTTCAAGACAAGCAAGTGTTTTGTTAAGGTCAATGATGTGGATACCGTTTTTCTCCATGAAGATATACGGTGCCATTTTCGGATCCCATTTACGGGTAAGGTGACCGAAGTGTACACCTGCATCCAATAATTCTTTGTACTCTAATTGTGCCATTTGACTAAATTAGTAAGATGTAAATAATAAATTAAACTACGCAGCACAGCACACCGGACACGATTAAGTGCTGTCTGGACTATAATAATGAATTTGGAAATTTGACGATTTGGTAATTTAAAAAAATGATTTTCATCATTTCTAAACCTTCAAAATGACAAATCTCCAAATTTGTATTAACGTTTCGAGAATTGGAATTTCTTACGTGCTTTCTTACGACCTGGTTTTTTACGTTCAACCATACGTGCATCACGGGTTAAGAAACCTTCTTTTTTCAACGCTGGACGATTTTCTGCGTTTGCTTCACACAAAGCACGAGAAACTGCCATACGAACAGCCTCGGCTTGTCCAGCAATTCCACCACCGTTTACGTTTACTTTTAAATCATACTGACCAGCCGTGCTTGTTGTAGCAAATGGTTGGTTCAAGATAATTTGGAGAATTTCTGAAGGAAAGTATTCCTTCAAACCTTTTCCATTGATAGAAACTTCACCATTTCCCGCTTTCATGTAGATACGGGCTACGGCTGTTTTTCTTCTACCTACTGCGTTGATAACTTGCATTTGTATATAGAAATTTGAAAATATTCTGAAATTAGATAAATTATTTTGGTTATCAGTAAATTGGTTATTTGGAAACTGGTTAAATACATAACCTACTCACAACTAACAACCAGTAACTAATAACAAATCACCAAATTATAATTCAATCGTTTTTGGCGTTTGAGCTGCGTGTGGGTGTTCTGCTCCTACATAAACATACAAATTTGTATATAAACGACGACCTAAAATGCCCTTTGGTAACATACCTTTTACGGCCATTTCTACCACACGACGACCATCTTTTGCCATTAACTCACGTGGAGTAGCAAAACGTTGTCCACCTGGGTGTCCTGTATGACGGATATAAACTTTATCAGTCATTTTCTTTCCCGTCAAACGTATTTTTTCTGCATTGATAACAATTACGTTATCGCCACAGTCAACGTGAGGAGTAAAGTTAGTTTTGTTTTTACCACGAATGATGTTAGCAATTTGGCTACACAAGCGTCCCAATACTTTGTCGGTAGCATCAATAACTACCCATTCTTTATTAACGGTTTCGCTATTTGCAGAAATCGTTTTGTAACTTAAATGCTTCACTGTTTTGTATATTTTAAATGTTCGATACGCTTGACTTCTCAAGCGGTTTGAAAAAAGCATTTGTCATCTACCTTTAGTTTTCACTCCCAACTGCTACGACTCTTTTTCGATGACTTTTTCCACAAAGTTATGGGGTGTTGAAACAACACTTGATTCGCTTCGGAAATAGCGTTTCTCCCTAACTTAAATTCTCCCTCGAACAAACGGGCTACGCTACGAGGGTGGTATTTTGGGGCTGCAAAACTATAAATATCTTTTGATAAAACCAATAACTTACGAATTATTTTATTCGTAATTAGTAGATATCGAGATAAGAACGTAAATTTGTAGCAGCATTATGCGTGTTCACACCTACAATTATAAACTATTTGCATTTGACCTAATAAAAATCATGAAGTATTCTCTAATCGTTTTGATGTCAATTTTTGTGCTTCATTCGAGCTTTGCCCAGTGGAAATCGAATGAAACAACACCTTCTACAGTAAGTGCCGCTCGTGACTTCCAGTATGCAGTTCTTTATTCGATTGATGAGGAAGGAAATAGCTTTTATGTTTGGGCTGATTATCGAGATAATCTCATAGACTTATACGCCCAAAAGTTAGATACGAAAGGCATACCGCAGTGGACTAAAGATGGTTTACGTATGGGCCGAATCTTAGATAAAAGTACTTTTATTTATACACCAAAATTGATTAAACCAGATAATAAAGGCGGAGCTTATATTTTATGGCATAGATGCATTGACGTAAATAAAACTGACCGCAGAAATTTATACGCTCAGTATGTTTCTAGTGATGGGAAAGCTCAATGGCCGGCCGATGGTGTGAAAGTAACTGAACAAGAATTGACTAGTGATGATGCCAATGATGGTGTTTTGGAATTGAATGACCTAAAGAATGATAAGTTGTTGATAACTTTCAATGTTTTCAATCGCTCGAGTAATAATAATGTAGTTTTTACAAAAAAGCTAAATTATGCAGGAAAAGTAGTGGAAGATGAAACTAAATTATTGGAAGCGAAAGGCTTGGAAACAAAGGTTTTATTCGATGATATAAACAGCCGATTTGTGGCATTAATTAAAGATCCAAGCACTGATTATTCGTTTCAAACTTTTGATATTTCCAATAAAGCACTTATTTCGGTAACAGCAGCTTTACCAAATGCTTTTCCGGGGAAAACTCGTATTGATTTATTTAAAGTTGATAATGATGGAAATGCGATAATAGGAAGGACACTTTCAAGCAATACTGACTCAAGAAAGATTGTTTTAGTGCATAAAATAACTAAAGATGGAAAGAATATTTGGGGAAACAATGGAGTGAATTTGGGTTCAAACTCAACTTTTGATGTTCAGATAGTGCCAACGAGCGACGGTGGCGGAATTGCAACTTGGATTGAAACTGGCGATAAGTCAAGACCTTTTCAGATGGCAAAAATCAATGCAACTGGTAATATGATATGGAAAAAAGATGTTTTTACGCCTCGTTCGGATAAAGCATATTTTCTACCAAATAAACTCATTTCGGATGGTAAAGACGGTGTTTATACTTTGTGGTTATTTCCGAAAAATATTGGCTATGACCTAACGATTCAGCGTTTCGACTCAAATGGAAATCCGAAATTTGGCGAAGATGGTGTTGCGATTAAAGATTATACTTTTTACAGTGATTATCGTTTGATGCTTCATCCAAAAACAAGTGGCGTGATTGTACTTTATGGCTGTAATAAAGAGTTGGAAGATGGCCGGGGTGGTTCGGTAGATTTATTTACAAATTATTTTACTGATACAGGCAAAATCGGCTTAGAAGTGCCGCCGAGTATCACAGTTTCATTGCCAAGTTTAAATAGCTTCTGTGCAGGACAAAGTTTTTCGATTTCATTTACAACTGCAAACGGAAGTTTCAATCTTGATAATAATTTCAAAATTTTACTTTCTGATAAAACAGGAAATTTCGATAAGGCAATTGAGATTGGTAAAGATACGCGACGAACGGTAAATGTAAAAACAACGCAAGAATTAGAGAAAGGTACTTATAAAATAATGGTAGTTTCGACTTCGCCAGTTATTGAAAGTTTGAATACCGTTGAAATAATTGTGGGTGATGCAGGAATTCCGATAATTTCATCTGATAAATTGTCATTATGTGCTGGTGGAAATGAAAAAGTAACGCTGACTACGAGTAGTTGCAAAGATGGTCTTTTGAAATGGTCGAATGGCTCGACTACTACTACAATTGCAGTGTCGCCGGTTAATAATACAGCCTACACCGCAACCTGTACGATTGGGGGTTGTAAAGAAAGTGCTGTTTCAAATTCAATCCTGATTCAAGCAGTTAAATTGTCGGTTATTGCAAGCAATGCAGGTCCATATTTTGAAGGTGAATTATTGAGATTGAGCAGTGCATCAAGTACAGGGACTGCTCCGTTAAAATACGAATGGACTGGGCCAAATAGTTTTTTATCTGTGGTTCAAAATCCAAGTATTCTGAATATATCAATAAGTGCATCGGGTATATATAGTGTAAAAGTGACCGATGCTAATAATTGTCAAGGAAATGCTCAGACGGAGGTAAAAATCAGTCCAATTTTGGCAAATGAAGCACCTAATTATGCTGAGCTAAGCATTTATCCAAACCCTGTTAGTGAACAGTTAAACATCTCTTTTGATGCCGAGCCAAATGCCCAGGTCAGTATGACTATTTTAGATAGAGGAGGTCGAGTTATTGAACAACGAAAACTAAAAGCAGTAGGCGGAAAACAACAAGAAAATTTTGATATAAGAAATATGACGAGTGGGCAATATCTACTCAAAATAAACACTTCGCAACAAGAAGTAGTTAAGAAGATAATAATTAGTCAGTAATAGACCGTTGGTCTAAATAAACCAATAAAAATGTCGTTAAAAACATATTTCCTACAAGTAAAAGAAGTCGTACTAGAAACGGCTGATAGCGTAACCATTTATTTTTGGCATCCATTAAGCGAGCAAATCAAATATAAAGCTGGTCAATTTATTACGATTATTGTGCCAGCGGGTGAAGGGGGCAAGAAAGTACGTCGCAGTTATTCGATGTCTACTTCCCCACACAGCGATACTGCTATTGGCGTGACTGTCAAACGAGTACAAGGTGGCCTAGTTTCTAACTATCTCAATGATAACGTAAAAATTGGTGATTTTTTGGAAGTCCTTGAGCCGTTGGGCAATTTCCTCTTAGAACCCGATGCTGATACAACTCGTCACATCGTACTTTTTGCAGCAGGAAGTGGTATCACCCCGATGATGTCTATTGCGAAGTCAGTTTTGAAAATGGAGCTAAATTCTCGTGTAACACTTATTTATGGCAATCGTAGTGAAGATTCAATCATTTTCAAGCAAAAACTCGAAGAACTTGAAGCTCAGTATGGAAAACGTTTGGGTGTACATCTTTTATTGAGTAACCCTTCTGATTTGTGGGTTGGTCATAAGGGTAGAATTAGTCAAGGAATAGCTGTTCGCTTGATGAAAGAAGCTGATACTGATTTTACCAAAGACAATTTTTATCTTTGTGGACCAGTAGGTATGATGGAAGATATAATCGCAGCCTTAGGAATTTATAATGTATCAAAGGAGCAAATACATAAAGAAAATTTCCACACGGTCATGATTGAAGGCGAAACCGAAGAAACAGACGATTCGCTACAAACCCAAACTGTGAAAGTAAAATACAACGGAGATGAATATGAGTTTGAAGTTAAACCTCACCAAACGATTTTGGAGGCTGCTCTTGACTTGAATATTGATTTGCCGTATTCGTGCCAAGCGGGTATGTGTACAGCTTGTATGGGTACTTGCACTGAAGGTAAAGTGAAAATGGATGAGGAAGATGGTTTAACCGAAAAAGAACTTAAGCGAGGTGTTATGCTTACTTGTGTTGCCCACCCGATTACGAAAGGCGTGGTAATTGAGATTGATTAACAAAAAGATAAATACTTTCATATTAAGCCATAGAATCTTTACTTTTGTAATAATCTGTGGCTTTTTTGTTCGTTATATTACTAAAACTTAAAATTACCTACGTGCTTTTTAAAAATAGAAAAATACTTTTCCTAGCTATTATTACTAGTTTTTTTAGTTCACTTACTTCGTTTATTTTGCCCCAAAAAACTCGACCAGATTATCTAGCTCGTCAAGAACGCTGGGCTGATAGTTTACTCTCATCAATGACTTTGGAAGAGAAAATTGGGCAGTTATTTATGATTGCTACTTTCTCGAATCGTACCGAGGCCTACTATCAACAGGTTGAAAATAATATCGCAACTTATCACCTTGGCGGATTGATTTTCTTTCAAGGTGGTCCTTATCGCCAGGCTCGTCTCACTAACCGTTATCAACAACTTTCACGTATTCCGATGATGATTGGCATTGATGCCGAATGGGGGTTAGGTATGCGTTTGGATAGTTGTATTGAATTTCCAAAACAGATAACACTTGGTGCAATTCAAGACAATAGTTATGTTGAGAAATTTGGCGAAGAAGTAGGTCGACAATGTAAACGCTTAGGCATTCATATCAATTTTGCACCATCGGTTGATGTCAATACTAATCCTAAAAATCCAATTATCAATTATCGTTCATTTGGTGAATCGCAGTATAATGTTGCCGAAAAAGGGGCAATGTATATAAAGGGGATGAAAAAGTATAATGTCATGGGAAGTGCCAAACATTTTCCAGGGCATGGCGATACCGATCAAGATTCTCATCGAACCTTGCCTTGGGTGAGCCACTCAATTGATAGATTAAATGAGGTTGAACTTTATCCTTTTCGCCAACTCATTGCCGATAGTGTAGCAAGTGTCATGACCGCTCATTTATTTGTACCAGCTCTTGAGCCTCGCACGAATACTCCGACATCTATTTCTCGCAAAATTGTTACAGAAATTATCAAAGAAAAACTGGGTTTTGAAGGCCTTACAGTGACCGATGCCCTCAATATGCGAGGAATTACAGCAGGTTTACAAGCAGGTGAACCTGAATTATTGGCTTTTTTGGCTGGAAATGATATTCTGCTACAATCTGGTAATCTTCCTGCAGCATTTAATCGACTAAAAACGGCCGTAGAAAGTGGACAAATTTCGATACCCGAATTGGATGCTCGTGTAAAGAAAATCTTGAAAGCTAAGTTTTGGGTAGGTTTAAGTAATTATAAGCCAATCGAAATAGCAGGTTTAGGCAGTGATTTGAATAGCAAAAAAGCCAATGATTTAAAAGCCGAATTGTTCGAGCAGGCAGTTACAATCATAAAAAATCAAGATAATTTGTTGCCTTTCGTCAATCTCGATACAACAAGTTTTGCATCGGTGGCCATCAGTGCCGAATCTGGTAATGAATTTCAGAAAATGCTTAGTCAATATGCCACTTTTAGACATTTTACTGTGCCTTTTAAACCTGCAACTGATAAAGATATTACTTGGGTGCTGGAAGAAGCTGCAAAATATAAAGTGGTGATAGTGAGTGTACATGACATGAACAGTCGAGGTGATAGAAACTATGGGGTTTCGCCAGCTACGATTTCATTTATTAATCAACTTCGCCAAAAAACTCAGGTTGTTGTAGTTGGTTTTGGGAATCCATACGGCATGAAATTGTATAATAGCCTACGAACATTGGTTTGCGGTTATGAAGATGAAATTGCCTCTCAGCGGGTTGTTCCACAGATTCTATTTGGGGCATTAAAAGCCATAGGAAAATTGCCAGTGACGGTCACCAATGAGCAGAAAGTAGGAAATGGCGTGCAAACCGAACGCATTGGAAGGGTATCATTTGGGACGCCTGAAAGTGTTGGTATGAATGCAAAAAAACTCAACGAAATTGATAAGATTGTCCAGCAAGGCATCATTAATCGGGCTTTTCCTGGTTGTCAAGTTTTAGTGGCCTGCAGTGGAAAAGTAGTTTATAACAGAAATTTTGGTTCTCTTCGCTACGATGTCAATGAACCAGTAAATGACCAAACCCTTTACGACATTGCATCGATGACCAAAGTTTCGGCAACATTACAGGCGGTCATGCTTTTAAATGAAAGAGGAGCGATTGATTTAAATGATAAAGCCTCAACTTACCTGCCAGAAATGCGTGGAACTAATAAAGAAAACATGCTGGTTTCGGATATTTTGATGCACCAAGCTGGTTTGGTAGCTTTCATTCCTTTTTGGGAGAAAACCAAGTCAGGAACTACATTTAAAAGTGATTATTATCGTTTTTCAAAAGATAGTACATACCTACAAGTTGCTGAAAATCTGTATATTACGCCCGCTATTCGAGATTCAGTTTGGCGGTGGGTGCAGCAATCTAAACTTATCAATATTTACGATAAATTGGGTGGATATCGGTTTACTTACAGCGATTTAGGTTTGATTATTCTTCAAAAAATAGTGGAGAGAATCACGAATCAACCACTCAATGAATTTGTGGATCAGAATATTTATGAACCATTGGGAATGGTATCGACACTTTATAATCCGAATACAAAATTTGCCAAAAATAACATTGCTCCAACCGAAAACGATGCCATCTTTAGAGCCTCACTTATTCATGGAACTGTACACGATCCTAACGCTGCTCTGTTAGGTGGAGTGGCTGGTCATGCAGGACTTTTTAGTAATGTGAGCGATTTGGTGAAATTGTATCAGATGAATTTGCAGAAAGGCTACTATGGCGGTCGTCAGATTTTATTCCCGACAACTGTTCCGCATTTTGCTAAAAATTATACGCAACGCAGCCACCGAGGACTTGGTTGGGACAAATCAGTAGCAGGAGACGATAAGCCTGTAATTGCGATTGATGCTTCTCCCAAAACCTTTGGTCATACTGGCTTTACAGGTACTGCTGTATGGGTTGACCCTGAGCGAGATTTAATTTTTATTTTTCTGTCCAACCGAGTTTATTATAGTTCGGCCAATAATAAAATCAACACTTTGAAGATTCGTAAACGTATCCATGAAGTTATCAATGCCGCTTTAGACTACACTCAGGTACCGTAAATGACCACGCTAAGTCATCAAATCGTACCTATTTCATGGGTTGAGTGGGCTCGAAACCAACAGAGTTAAAGCCAACGGAATTTTTCTCAAAATTCATGAACAAAAAATCAAACGGGTCGATATATTGATTGTTTTTCTTTAAAGTATAGTGCAGGTGAGGTCCAGTTACGGTACCTGTTGCACCTACTTCCCCGATTACTTGCATTCGCTTTACGTGTTGCCCCTTTTTTACCGAAATTTTGTTCAAATGGCCGTAAATAGACTCAAAACCGTAGCAATGTTTGATTTTTAAATAGTTTCCTAAATCAACTTTAAAACCCACATCAATCACATCGCCATCGCCAGTGGCAATGGCTTCTTCCCCTGTTGCACCTTTCAAATCAATGCCACGATGAAACAATGAAACCTTGTGTACAGGATGATTACGAAAGCCATAAAATGAATTAATGTTAACTTCTTTTTTCATCGGATAACCCGCAGGAATAGCTTTCATGAAATTTTCTTTGAAAGGGTCGCTGTAAATATGACGAAGCATATCATTTACCTCAACCATAGGTGTAAGTTGAGTTTCCCAATAGTCATCCTCAGGCAGTTTGTTGTTTGAGAGTTGTGAAAAAACCGAAAAATTTATTGTCAGAAAAGATATTATAAATGCTACTTTCTTCATTATTAGACTTTCACTCTTTGTATATTACTGTAAAAATACATCAAATTTAAGCCATAATTGCTTTTTACAGAAATTGTGCAACAACTTCGGCAGATAATTATAAATATGTTAACAGAAAAATCTTTAATAAAATTTAAACTATTCTGTGTAACAAAAATCTTGATAACGTGTTTTGTTTTAATGAATATCGTCTGGTTTAAAAGAGACTTACGCATAAGCGACCACGCTCCGCTGAAAGCTGCCATCGAAAATGGGGAATCATTTTTGATGCTTTACGTTTGGGAGCCTACGGTCATGTCCGACCCACATTATAGTCCTCGACATTGGAATTTTGTGCAACAGTCACTCGATGACCTTAATGTCCAACTTTCGGCAGGTAATGCTTTGTTATCGATTACAATTTTAGAGGGCGAAGCCGAAGCCATCTTCTCTGCCATTCATCAAAAATATCAACTCAAAAAAGTATTTTCTTACGAAGAAACGGGTCTGAAAATTACCTATAATCGAGATAAAATTTTATCGAAGTATTTCAAAGAAAACAACATTGAGTGGCAAGAGTTTCAGACAAATGGGATTGTCAGAAAACTAAAAAATCGTGAAAATTGGTTGGAACTTTGGAAAATCCAAATGCATCAAAAATTAGACAATCCAGATTGGACAAAATTAAGAAATCCGTGCTTAATTTTTGATAATGAAAACGAAATTTACAAACAATTTCTTTTTCAAAATTATCAGCTAAGTATTAATCAAGAATATAAGCCAACTTTTCAGCCTGGTGGTGAAACTTATGCTCATCGTTATTTGCAAAGCTTTTTGAATGATAGAGCTAAAAATTATTCAAAAACTATCTCAAAACCGCTCGAAGCTCGTAAAAGCTGTAGCCGACTTTCACCTTATATTACTTGGGGAAATTTATCGATTCGACAAGTTTATCAATACACCCAAAATGCAAAAAGAGGCGTTTCCTACCGTCGAGATTTAGAAAATTTTGCTTCTCGTCTGCATTGGCATTGTCATTTTATCCAGAAGTTTGAGATGGAAGACCGCATGGAGTTTGAAAACATCAATCGAGGATATGATGAACTACAAAAAACTGAAAATCAGTATTTTATTACGCAATGGCAATCAGGGAATACAGGTTATCCACTCGTAGATGCTTGCATGCGATGTGTCTGTGAAACAGGTTACTTGAATTTTCGAATGAGGGCAATGGTTGTATCGTTTCTTACGCACCAACTTTTTCAACATTGGAAAGAAGGTGCACTGTTTCTTGCCCAACAATTCCTTGATTTTGAGCCAGGAATTCATTATCCGCAGTTTCAGATGCAGGCGGGCGTGACGGGCATGAATACCGTTAGAATGTATAATCCTGTGAAACAATCACAAGACCACGACCCGCACGGTGTGTTTATTAAAACTTGGGTAAAAGAACTCGAAAATTGCCCCGAAAACTTTATCCATGAGCCGTGGAAAATGACCCAAATGGAGCAAGGTTTATATAATTTTCATTTAGGAGAAAATTATCCTTTTCCAATAATTGATTTAGAACAAACCGCTAAATTTGCGAAAGATCAACTATGGGGAATCAGAAAAAATATCGAAGTAAAAGCCGAAAGTAAACGAATTTTAAGCAAACACGTTGTGCATCGTAAGAAAAAGAAATAAATTTGGGAAATACTAAGCAATTATCTAATAAGTGAAGAAATATAAATCTTATCTATACCTTCTAATCTCCATGTATCTCGCAGGGGTAATTGGTCTAAATATCAATGCCACTACCGAACTTTTTAAGTTTCTAACGCCTTTCAATTTGGTGGCATCATTAGGTATTTTGCTCTACTTCCACAACGATTGGAATCGGAACTTTATCATTTTTACCGTTATCACCTTTCTAGTAGGCTATTTTATAGAAGTTTTAGGCGTAAAAACCGGTTTAATTTTCGGGCATTATCAATATGACCGAACCCTAGGATTCGAGATTCTTGAAGTACCGCCAGTCATTGGTGTCAATTGGCTTTTATTGGTTTATTGTGTTGGAAGTTCATTTTGCCGAGTCAATCAACCATTATATATTAAAGTTGTTTATGGTTCGTTATTAATGACAATGTTCGATTTTTTGGTCGAACCAGTCGCTATTCGATTAGAAATGTGGTCATGGTTTGGTTTGCTTCCGCCTGTCCAAAATTACATTGGTTGGTTTATCGTTTCAGCATTTCTATTGACACTTTTTCATTGGTTACCTTTCCGAAAAGACAATAAAATTGCTTTTTGGTTGTTGATTCTTCAAATCTGTTTCTTTGGCATACAAAGTTTGTTATTTTAATTCTCAAGTCATCACAACTTTTTCCTATTAAATTGAATCATTACCTTTGAAAGAGTTCATTTACCAATTTTTCAAACATACGCTGATTTATGAAACCCTCTTTAAAAAAATTTGCAGGTCTTTTAGTAGGCTTGGTAGCTATTACAAGTTGCGAGAAACAAACTGATGTTCCAACTCTAGTTTCAACAAGCAATGTTTCGATTTTTGCTAAATTTATTGCCGTAGGTGGTTCATTAACAGCGGGTTATACAAACGGAGGGCTCTATCGAGAAGGACAATTAGCGTCTTATCCAAATCTAGTTGCTCAACAAGCAGGTGTAAAATTCGACCAGGCACTTTTTGCAGTTGGACAAGAAAACGGAACAGGTTATTGGGCGACTACTCAAAGTAATACTTCGCTTAAATTTGATAAAATTTTTGATAAACTCGCAGTTCTTACCACTTCACCCCTTACTTTGGCTAAATATTCGGGCAGTGTAGCAAATAATTATGGAGTAGCTGGTTTACGAGTTTCGGATGTCAATAATGCAGGATTTGGTAATGCCAAAACACAGGGCTTCAATCCATTTTATGAGCGAATTCTTCCTTTAGGAAAAGAAGAGACTTCTTACACCGATTTTGTCAAAGAAAGCAATGCTACTTTTTTTGTGGCGAGCATTGGCGAACAAGATTTATTGTCTTATGCAACATCTGGCGGTAAATCTTCCACGACGGAAACATCTTCATTTGCCATGAATATTCAAAAGTTCTTAGATGCTTTGGTAGTAAATCAAGCTAAAGGTATTCTAACCAATATCCCAAACGTACTTGAATTGCCTTTTTTTAATTTTTACACTTTCCAAGAACTTGCTAAAAGTGTTGGAACAACGGACATTTTTATCACGACTGGAAATGGAATAGTAAGACCTGCTACTGCCAATGACAAAATCTTGATGGAAGCCATCCTGAATGTGGGCAAAACAAATACTGAGAATCAAAAAAAAGGATTTACCAAAACGTATCCGCTTACTAACGAAGAAGTTTTGGATAAAGACGAAATAAGCGTCATTGGTTCACGATTGAGTGATTTTAACGGCATTTTGAAGGTAGAAGCCGAAAAAAGAGGCATTGTTTTAGCTGATTTGAACGGTCTTTATGCCCAAGTAAAAAGCAAAACTTACACAGTTAATGGCATGAAATTCGATAATTCAGTGTTTACAGGTGGCTTTTTTAGTCTTGATGGTCTCAATCCAACGCCACGTGGTTCTGCCGTTATTGCCAATGAAATTATTAAGATTATTAACGAAAATTATAAAAATTCTCTAAAAACCGCAATTCCTTCACTTGATGTTAGTAAATTTGAGGCTTTAAAAGTCAAATAACATAATTTTAGATAGAAATTATGTCTAAAACTGCGAATCAATCAATAATGAAAATATCAATCGTTACGGCCGCCTACAATTCTGCGGCAACTATCAGAGAGACAATAGAAAGTGTCTTGTCTCAAGATTATCCTGCTATTGATTATATTG
>JAFEIL010000174.1 GCA_017495105.1 Emticicia sp.
CACAAATTTGATAATATTTTATCAGTATTCCATAAGATTTCATAAAAAGTGTATTTCCTCAAACGGTACTTTTGCAATATCATATTGTACTTTAATAAGGCTAAGTAAAGTTTCATAGGTGAAAAATAGGTTTAGGTTAAAAATTAGAATCTTGTAGTCAAGGTTTCACGCATTATGTGAAACCTTACTTTAAATTCAACGCTCAGCATGAAAAACAAAGTTTTAAAAGTTCATCCATCAGACAACCTAATTGTGGCTCTTCAAGCATTAGAACAATTTGAAGAAGTAGTTTTAGATGGAGAAAAATACACCTTACCAAATGCCATTGAAGCTAAACATAAATTTGTTACCCATGACCTCAATATTGGAGATACTGTAACAATGTATGGAGTTAGAGTTGGCAAAGCCATACAAAAAATAAAGCGAGGTGAACAAATTACAACCTTCAACCTTAAACACGAATCAGAAGAGTTTTCAGTAAAAAACAGAATCCCCAAAAACGACTGGCAAACACCTGATACAAGTAAATGGGAAAACCGAACATTCTTGGGCTACCATCGAAGTGATGGGCAGGTTGGCACAGCTAATTACTGGTTAGTTATTCCATTAGTTTTTTGCGAAAATCGCAATATTCTTAAACTGAAAGAGGCTTTCGACAAAGTACTTGGATATGCCTTTCCAGATGTTTATTTAAAGCAAGTTCAGGATTTAGTAAAACTGGAACAGTCAGGAAACTTTGAGGAGTTTTATAATTATAGTCCAAGCCAACCAAATGTAGCTACCGATAATCAAAGAATATTTTCCAATATCGACGGAATAAAATTTTTAACTCATGAAATGGGATGCGGAGGAGCAAACTCTGATTCAGAAAGGTTAGCCACTCTTTTTGCAGCTTATGCCAATAACGCCAACGTAGCAGGAATTACGGTTTTGAGCTTAGGCTGTCAGAAAACACAGTTAAGTGATTTAATGGATGCCATAAAAGTCCGTAATCCTTCCTTTGATAAAACTTTACTTTACTACGACCAACAAACTTTTGGGACAGAGTTTGAGATGCTGTCAGCAGCCATCAAAGAAACATTTAAAGAACTAATCGAAGTTAACAAATATACTCGAAAACCAGCTCCACTTTCAAAGTTAAATATCGGCCTAAAATGTGGTGGTTCTGATGGTTTTTCGGGCATTTCGGCCAATCCTGTTTTAGGGCATTTATCTGATTTAGTCAAGGACGAGTTCGTTGATAATGATAACTTCCCATACCGTCTTTACATACGTGAAGCACGCCGTATTATGGGCAATGTTGTATTTACCGAAAAGAATACTTATCAGGCTCCTAATTCTATTCGCTCCACTTTAAATCCCAATTCAGTAGCTATTTGTGATTACGCACTCAATTGTCATGGGGTATCTGCTCCTGGCCCTGTTTACTCTGATATGACGGAAGGTGATTTTAACTTCATTCCTCAGCCATTCCAAATACCGTATGAGGTAATGTTGCCAAATAAAATTAATAATCTATTGGTTTCAGTGGCTATTTCTTCAAGTCATGTTGGTTTTTGTGGCATTCGATTAGAACCTACTTGGTCAGCTTTAGGTCAGGCAGCAGGTTTTGCAGCTCATTTATCTCTAAAAAAAAATATTAGCCCATCTCAAATCAATGTAAAGGAATTACAACAGCTTTTGATAAATAATAAAGCAAAAATTATTTATGTAAGCGATGTAGAAACTACATCCCCCTATTTCGATGCGGTCCAACATTTTGGGAACAAAGGCTTTTTTCATGATTTATACCCCTTAGAATCTATCAATATTAAGTCCCGAATCGTACATAAACTACAGTATATGGATGCAATGGAGTATCATTCTATAGAACCTGAAAACGTTCTTGATAGCACTCTTGCAAACAAATGGATTAATAAGTTAAGTCTTGCACAACAACACAAAGCAAGAATATTATACAATAGTAAGAATTGGAAAAGAGGAGAGTTTTTAAATGCCCTTCTATCCTATGGAAAATAATTTCATATCATGTTAAAAAGAAGAGATTTTCTAAAATCAAGTGCATTAACGGCACTGATTCCAACATCAGATTGGTCAGATAACTATTTGGCTAACACTGATAAGTCCGTGACAGAACCCAAACGCCAACTATCTATCGTTCAAGAAACCGATGTAATTGTATGCGGTGGTGGACCTGCGGGAATAGGAGCCGCTTTAAGTGCTGCCAGAAGTGGAGCCAAAACTACTTTGATTGAGGTACATGGCTGTCTAGGTGGTGTTTGGACGGCAAGCTTGTTGAGTAATATCATTGACCACGAAGGCAAAACCGGTATTATGAAAGAAATCATAGACCGCCTTGATGCCACCGACGCCCAATACACCGCCAAAAAGTATGATGCCGAATTGATGAAATGGACACTCGAACAAATGTGCAAAGAAGCGGGTGTAGAAGTCCGTCTACATACCCGAGTAACAGCCGCTTATAAAGATAAAAACAACAAAATTGACTACATCGCTACCGAGAGTTTTTCGGGTCGTGAGGCATGGAAAGCCAAAGTTTTTATTGATACAACAGGTAATGGTGAATTGGCAGCACGGGCAGATTGTGGTTTTGATATGGGCGAACCCCAAACGGGTAAAGTGCAGCCAATGTCTTTAATGGTTATTTTAAGTGGTTTAAACGAAGACGATTTGGTAAAAGCGGGTTACATAAAAGGTTATGGTAAAGATGGGTCACCTTCCGAAACTGGGAAGAAAAAACTACATGCCGAAATACTGAAAATAGGGATTGATGCAAGTTATACGATGCCCTCATTTTTCTCAATTCGTCCAGATATGGTAGCCTTGATGGTCAATCATCAATATGGTGTTTTGGCATCTGATGCAGCAGCGATTTCACAAGCTACCATTGAAGCCAGAAATGAGGTAAATAAAATAATTGATGGTTTAAGAAAATTAGGCGGAATATGGTCAAAAGTACGCATCGTTACAACGGCTGCCCAAATTGGTATTCGAGAAGGAAGACGCATCCATGGTCTTTATTCTCTGACGAAGGAAGATTTGATGAGGGGTGCAAAATTTGAGGATGGTGTCTGTACAGTAAACTTTGTTGTTGATGTCCATTCATTAGTTAAAGGCGAAGGAGGTGGATATGGTAATAATGGTGTAATAATGAAACCTTATCAAATTCCTCTTCGCTCGCTGATAGCGAAAGATGTGAATAATTTAATGATGGCTGGCCGTTGCATCAGCGGTGATTTCTATGCTCATGCTAGCTATCGAGTAACAGGTAATGCCGTACCAATGGGTGAGGCGGCAGGTAAAATAGCTGCTAAAGCTGCTTTGACAATGCGATTGCCAAAGGAAATAAAGTGGAATGAAGTATAAACAATGATTTGATTATTAAATTAAAATAAAAATTGGAAAATAAATCAAATATTAAGCTTCTTTTCAGCATCCCAGTCATCGTAGCTGCTTTAGGCTATTTTGTAGATATTTATGATTTGCTACTTTTTGGGATAGTTAGAATACCAAGTCTAAAGGATTTAGGTTTAAATGAAACTGAAGTTTCAAGCATTGGTGCATCTATCTTAAACTGGCAAATGACTGGCCTTTTACTGGGTGGCATCTTATGGGGCGTTTTAGGAGATAAAAAAGGTCGCCTATCGGTGCTTTTTGGCTCAATCCTTACTTACTCACTTGCCAATATCGCTTGTGGATTTGTTCAAAATCCAGAAATGTATAAGGTCATTCGCTTTGTAGCGGGCATCGGTTTAGCAGGCGAATTAGGAGCAGGTATTACGCTCGTTTCAGAGAGTTTACCAAAGCATTTACGTGCCATCGGTACCTCCTTAGTGGCAGGAATAGGCCTTCTAGGAGCAGTATTTGCCTATTTTACGGTAGAAATATTTGCATGGCGAACTGCCTATTTTATTGGCGGTGGTATGGGCATCTCTTTACTATTATTAAGGATTGGTGTTTTTGAGTCTGGAGCTTTTTCGGCAATCAAATCACAAAAACATATCCAAAAAGGTAACTTCTTTTCTTTTTTTTCCAACAAAAATCGTTTGATTAGATACCTACAATGTATTGCCATTGGCTTACCCACTTGGTTTGTGATAGGTATTTTAACAACCTTTAGTAATGAATTTGGTAAAGCTTTAGGGTTGAATGACATCAAACCAGGTTTAGCCATCATGTGGTGCTACATTGGCTTATCAATCGGCGATTTATTGAGTGGCTTCTTTAGCCATGCACTACAATCTCGCAAAAAAGCAGTTGGATTAATGATGTTATTTACCTTATGTTTTGCTTGCCTTTATCTATTTTATGGATTGAAAACAATTACAGAATTATACGGTTGCTGTCTGCTCATGGGAATTGGAATAGGCTATTGGGCAATGTTTGTAACCATAGGAGCCGAACAATTTGGTACAAACTTACGAGCTACAGCCACCACAACCATCCCGAATATGGTACGTGGAACAGTGGTAGGAATGACAGCATTGTTTGGATTCATAAAACCAAGTTATGGGGTTATTTATGCGGGAGCCAGTGTAGGCTTAATTTGTTTTCTACTTGGTTTCCTGGCCATTAGCACCATATCGGAAACCCACAATAAAGATTTAGACTTCTTAGAAGAGTAATGGTAAACTTACCGTAATACCACCAGTAGTAACCCCTACCAATAATCCCTGTAATTATGTCTCGGTATTCAAAATAGAGGGGGCTTTGCAATTTTATGATATTAATAAACTAAAAAGATTCAAAGTATAATTCAAATAATTCATGAAATACATAGTTCTTATTTTTTTTATGCTTTCGTGCATGGGATTGTTCGGACAATCCGCAAAGAAGCCAGACGAAAGTCGGTTTACTAAAGTAGTTTTAGATAACGACCTTAATGAGCCAATGGAATTAGCCATTGCAGATGATGGGATAATTTACTATATTGAAAGAGTTGGTCATTTGAATAGTTATGACCCCATTACTAACAAAAAAAAGCGTGTAACAACACTTAATGTGAGAAGCACTGCCGAAGATGGTCTATTGGGATTGGCACTTGACCCTAATTTCTTAAATAACCGTTGGATATACCTTTATTATGGTAATCCTATTTTGCAAGATAAAGATTACACCAATGTCCTCGCTCGGTTTGAATTGACAGACAGTGGGCTAAGTAACAAAGTCGAAATGCTACATATACCACTTATTCATGAAGGGGTGAATCATTCGGGAGGTTCATTAGCATTTGACAATAAAGGAAATCTTTATCTCTCAACGGGAGATAATACCAATCCTTTTGAGTCTGGAGGCTATTCTCCTTCCGATGATAGGGAAGGCCATCTACGTTTTGATGCTCTTAAATCCTCAGGTAATACCAATGATTTGCGAGGGAAAATCCTTAGAGTTCACCCCGAGTCTGACGGTACATATACTATTCCAGAAGGAAATCTTTTCCCAAAAGGAATGGCTGGAACTCGACCCGAAATTTATGTAATGGGATGTCGTAATCCTTTTAGAATTTCAATTGATAATCGTACTGGTTTTGTTTATTGGGGCGAAGTTGGACCTGATGCAGGTAGGGATAGTCTTAATAGAGGCCCAAAAGGGCATGATGAAATCAACCAAGCTCGTAAGGCAGGCAATTTTGGCTGGCCACTTTTTGTAGGTGATAATAAACCCTATTATAAATTTGATTTTGAAAAAAAACTATCCGAGGGAGTATTCATTGCCGAAAAACCCATTAATTTCTCTCGTAACAATACTGGTTTAAAAGAATTGCCTCCCGCCCAAAAAGCTTTTATTTGGTATCCTTATGATGCTTCTCCCGAATTTCCTGAATTGGGTATTGGTGGAAGAAATGCCATGGCAGGCCCTGTTTTTTATTTTGATGATTACAGTCACATGGAAGGAAAATTTCCAGCGTATTATGATAAAAAACTATTCATTTATGACTGGATGCGTGGGTGGATTTTTGCTACAACAATGAAGCCAAACGGAGACTTCGAAAGTTTAGAGCGTTTTATGCCCAACGAAGAATTCAATCACCCTGTTGATATGGTTTTTAATGCAAATGGAGTCTTATATATGCTCGAATATGGTACTTATTGGAGAGCAAAAAATACAGACGCTAAATTGGTGCATATAGAATATAATGAAGGAAATAGAAAACCAATTGCTAAAATTTCAGCCGATAAAGTGGTTGGTGCGGCTCCTTTGAAAGTACATTTTTCGGCAAAAGGTTCTTTCGATTACGATAAAAATGATTCACTAAAGTATGAATGGTTTTTTACTCAAAATTCTAAAGCCCAAGCTATTGGCATTTCTCCAAATTTTACATTTACAAAAAAAGGAGATTTTAAATGTAAAGTGCGTGTAACGGATACAAAAGGAAAATCAAACGAAAATTATATTACAATTCGAGTAGGAAATGAACCTCCAACCGTGAATTTGTTTTGGCAGAACAACCGTTCATTTTATTTTGGTGAAACCGAAATTAACTATGAAGTAAAAATTAAAGACCGTGAGGACAAAACTATTGACTTTAAGCGTACTAAAATAGACTTCCATTACTTGCCAGAAGGTGAAGACTTAGCAGCATTGATGTCAACTGGAGAGAAAGTTTTTAAAGGAAAAACCCTCATGGAGCAAAGTGATTGCAATGCTTGTCATGCACTTAAAAATAAATCGGTAGGTCCTTCTTATACTGAAATTTCAAAAAAATACACTTCAAAGGACACCGAAAAACTTATGCAAAAAGTAGTTGACGGAGGTGGTGGTATCTGGACAAAAGACCATGTAATGTCGGCACATCCCCAATTACTTAAAGAAGATGTCCAAGAAATGATTAGTTATATCTTATCTCTCAGTAAACCAAGTCCTCAAATCAAACCAAAAGGGACAGTGAAGTTGAATCATTCCCAAGGAAATTATGTAATGGTGGCTCGATACACCGATAGTGGCGGGCTAACAGGACAAGATATACTCAGACTCCGCCCAGCTCGTTTGATGACCATTGATGCTGATATATTTAAAGGTGTTTCAAAGAAGAATAATGCGGTTGGTTCTTTAATGAGTTATAATGAAAATGAGGCATGGATTTCCTTTAAAAATATAGATTTGTCAGGGATAAAGTCTTTAAAAATAAGCCTTTTTAGCCCTAAGCTTGAAGGTAACATTGAGGTAAGAATAGGCAGTACAACAGGGCAATTAATTGCCAAAATTCCAGTAAATGGTACAGGAAATGAAGAAAACTTCTCAAGTATTGTTCAAACTAATGGTATTCAAAACATTTTTTTTGTATACAAAGAAAAATCAGGCAGCATAAGTATCTGGAAACGTTTGGATTTGAAATGGATTGAGTTTAAAAAATAGAAATATGAACAATAAAAATATATGAATATGAGAAAAGTAATTTTAATATCGTTTTTGCTGCCATTGATTCTTGTAATTACTGGAAGTTCATTGGTCAAAAGCCCTTCCACACCTGATTACGATTGGCTACACTACGGATATGATGTAAGTAACAGTAAATATTCACCATTAGATAAAATTAACCTCACTAATGTAAGTCAATTAAAAGAAGTATGGCATCATCAGGAAAAAACCGATGGTTCGAGCATTTTTTTTAATCCTTTGATAATTAAAGGGAAAATGATTGCTTTAATGCCATCAAAAAAAATAGTTGCCTTAGATGCTTCAAATGGTAAACAACTATGGGAATTTACACCAGATAGTTCAGAAGTCAATAACTGGACGAAAGGTATGACTTTTAGAGAAGGCAAGAATGGAAGACCGAATTCGGTATATTTTGTGTCTGGTTCAACACTTTATGCACTCAATATTGAAAATGGAAAGCTAATTAAAACCTTTGGTACAAATGGGAAAGTTGATTTTTATGATGGTTTGCCCTTAGCCAAAAATAAGCAAAGCCAAGTGGCTGTTACATATAATGCGGCGGGGGTTATTTTCAACGATTTATTGATCATGGGATGTAAAGTACCAGATGAGTTGCCTTCTGTAGCTGGCGATATTCGAGCTTTTAATGCAAATACGGGCAAATTAGAATGGGTTTTTCATACTATTCCTAAAAAAGGTGAGTATGGTTTTGAAACTTGGCCCGCCAATGCTCGAAATAGAAATGGTGGTGCAAATTGCTGGGGAGGAATGGCTTTAGATACAAAAAGGGGAATTGTTTATGTTCCAACGGCATCTCCTTCTTTTGATTTTTACGGAGCTGACCGAGAAGGACAAAACTTGTTTGCTAACTGTCTTATTGCCCTTGACGCAAAAACAGGCAAAAGAATTTGGCACTTTCAAACTACCCACCATGATTTATGGGATAGAGACAATGGCTCACCTCCGAATTTGGTAACTGTAAATCATAATGGCAAAATAATAGATGGAGTAGCTTTAGTTACTAAGATAGGATATGTATATTTATTTAATAGAGAAACAGGCGAACCCCTCTTTCCTATTGAAGAATTTCCTGTATCGACCCAAAGCGAGATGCCAGGTGAAAAACCTTGGCCGACACAACCTTTTCCAACTAAACCAGCTCCATTTGCTCGACAGGGTTTCAAAAAAGAATATTTTAATGATATCACTCCAGAATTGGAGGCTTATTTTTTGAAAGAGGTAGAAAACAATAAATATAATGTGGGAATCTACGAGCCACCTAATTTGAATGGTTCAGTAATTGTACCTGCTGCCCATGGCGGTGCTAATTGGGGAGGTGCCGCCTACAACCCTGAGTCAAGCATTTTATTTGTAAATTCAACAGATTTGCCTTGGTTTTTGAAACTAAAAGAAATAAAAGAATTAACAGCAGATAATAATAAAACAGGTGAGAGCTTATTCAAAATGTATTGTAGCAGCTGCCACGGAGTAGATAAGAAAGGTACAAATGTAGGTCCAAATATAATAGCTAAAGTTAAGACTACTACCCCTTTAAAATTAGAGAATTTCATTAAAAAGGGTGCCGAACCAATGCCTTCATTTAAACATCTACCACAACAGCAAATCAATGCTATTGTGGCTTATCTAAAGGAAATCCCTATAAAAAGTTTGAATAAAAAAGTTGACGAAGAGGCCGTCACTACAGAACCTTACGGATTTTCAGGCTATGATTTCTATGCAAATGAAAAAGGCTTTTCTGGCTTAAAACCACCCTATGGGACACTTAACGCCATAGACTTAAATAAGGGAGAAATATTGTGGCAAGTTCCACTGGGAGAAGATAAAAAATTAGCCCAAATGGGTATCAAACAGTCTGGAATGTACAATCGGGGCGGCTGTATAGCTACCGCTGGAGGGCTGATTTTTATTGCTGCTACGGGAGATAGGAAGTTTAGAGCTTTTGACCAGAAAACAGGCAAAGTAGTTTGGGAAACCGAATTACCTGGAGCTGGAACAGCAATACCTTCTACTTATGCTATCAATCAAAAACAATTCGTGACGATAGCCGTTAGTCCAAATCAGGCTACTGGATATAAAGGTGGTTATTTAACATTTAGTATAGATAAGTAATATGAAAAGGCTAACTATATATGCTTTATTGCTGATTTCTACACAATCAGTTTTTGCCCAAAAAGTTAGAAATCAGTTTTTTGCCTTACATAATATTATTAGAGGCGACTCACTGTATAATACTTTTGATAAGCAAGTAGAGCTCGTAAAAAATGCAGGCTTTGATGCAATCGAAATAAATCAAACGGAGAATTTCGCTGAAATGAAAGCTGCGATTGACAAACATCAATTCAAAGGGGCTTACTTTTATGTAAAACTTAAACTCGAACCTCCTTTTTATGATAGTAGTTTAGAAGATTGTATCAAAAAATTAAAAGGTACGAATGTAATTATTTCACCATTTATAGTAAGTGAGTCAAAAAGAAATAAACCCTCTACCCACGATGCAGATACTTTGGCAACACATTTACTCAAACAAATTGGAGACATGGCGAAGAAGTCAGGATTAGAAGTAGCAATTTACCCACACTATAGCTTCTATGTTGAACGAACAGACCATGCTCTTGCTTTGGTAAAACATGTGAATCGAAAAAACGTTGGCTTAACATTTAATCTTTGTCATTGGTTGGCAACTACTAACCAACAAGAGCGAATGATGTTAAAACCTCATTTAAAAGAACTGAACCCATATTTAAAAATGATAACTATTTCTGGAGCAAATGATGTAACAAGTCAAAGTAAAGTTATTTGGGATGATTATATTTTACCATTAGGTCAAGGTAGTTTCGATACTTACGAATTAGTGAGATACATGATAAAAGACCTTAAATTTAAGAAGACTATTGGAGTGCAGTGTTATAATTTAAAGGGAGATAAAGCAGCTTTAGTTAAAAACACTATTTCTGTTTGGGAATCTTATAAAAACCGTTTAAAATGAAAAATACACTTTTGATTATTTTATGTAGTGGTTTGCTCGTAGGCTTAAATGCCCAGACCATTCAAATAGATAACAAGTCCGAGAGGGTCAATTGGTTTCAGGACCTCGGTTTTGGCATGTTTATTCACTGGAATGTGGACGGTACACTGGGGGCGGTTATCAGTCATTCCTTAGCAGGTGCTTCGGATGAATACGCCGAAAAGTACTTTTCAGACTTACCTCAATATTTTAATCCAGAAAAATTCAATCCAAATCATTGGGCAAAATTGGCGAAGCTGGCTGGTATGAAGTATGTGGTATTTACCACTAAACACCATTCAGGTTTTTGTATGTGGGATACTAAGACGACGACATTCAATGTGATGAATACGCCTTTTAAAAGAGATATTACCAAAGAAATCGTAGAGGCTTTTCGCAAAGAAGGGATTGCAATTGGTTTTTATTTTTCACCTGAAGACTTCCTCTATTTTTATCAAAACAAAATTCCGATGGGTCGCTTACAGCACCCGCAGCATTATCCTATGAATAATGCTGGCTTGATGGAATACGGTAAAAAACAATTGAAAGAGCTGTTTACCAATTATGGTAAAATTGACATTCTGTTTATTGATGGTCCTGGCGATGGGCTTCGAGAATTTGCTTGGAGTTTAAACTCAGATTTGGTTATTACACGGGATTTAATGAAAACACCCGAGCAAATCACACCTAATGAGCCGCTACCACGTCCTTGGGAAGCCTGTTATACAATGGGAACGGATTGGGGCTATAAGCCAACCAACGACCCGCACAAATCAGGTACACAAGTCATCAATATGCTCACTGAAATCAGAGCAAAAGGCGGTAATTTCTTGATGAATATAGGACCTAAACCTAACGGCGAAATTCAAATAGAGCAAGAATCAATTTTGCAGGAAGTGGCATTGTGGAATTTTGCTAATTCGGAAGCCATTTATAAAGTGAAACCATTGCCTGTGATTCGAGAAGAAAACGTATGGTACACCCAGTCAAATGATGAAAAATACATCTATGCTACTATTACCCGCAGCAGCCCAGATGATTGGAAATATGGCGATAGGAAAGCTTTTGTATTAACTCACATTGAAGGCAATGAAAAAACAAAAGTCAGTATTTTAGGCTACAAAGGAGAACTGGTAGAGTATAAAAAAGATTTTGATGCAAAAACATACGTATCACCTACACCCATTGGCTTGGTCATCAGTGCAGTTAATGGGCAGCGTTTTTATACCAATAATAAATGGCCTAATGCTGTTGTTCTAAAAATTGAAAATGCAAAATTCAGGAAATTGAATACTTCAAAAGGTACACAAAGCTTGATGGACGGGGCGAAATGATTGCATTCACCCCAATAATAGAAAAATACAAAAATCAAATCAAAATAATGATGGACAGTGGACTAAGGTCGGGACCAGATATTGCCCGAACTTTGGCCAGTGGGGCTGAGTTTACATTTATGGGTCACTCATTTATGTACGGCCTGGCAGCTCTCGGAAATGAAGGTGGCAATCACACCATCAGTATGATTAAAACCCAGCTCCAACAAGTAATGAAGCAAGTTTGCTGTGAGCGAGTGGAGGATTTTTCGAGATTTTTGGTGTAATATTCAATGTTAGACGTTATATGATTGGAAAATTTTTATATTCACTTTAAAGATGACTTCCCAATAATTAACTCATTATCTAAAAGCATTTTTAGGTTTTTTTTGCATTTTACCTTCTATTTCATTATCTAATTTCCTCAAATCGAGGGTATGCCAAAAAAGCTTTTGAATGTTTAAATCATTCTTTTTTCCAATACTTTTCTTCGAAATTCAGTCGGATTATGACCAGTTATTTTTCTGAAGGTATAGTTGAAATGGGTTACATTGACAAATCCACATTCGTAACAGATTTCAGCTATATCTTTTTTACTATCGATAAGAATACGACAAGCATTGGCAATGCGAATATCATTTAGCAGCTCTACAAATGTTTTGTTTGTTTGTGCTTTTACATATCTACAAAATGCAGCTGTATTCATATTAGCAAGACTTGCCACCGTTTCAAGTTTGATAGTATTATGTAAATTTGCGTGAATATAATTTAAAACTTCATTGATGCGGTCAGAGTCATTTTGTTGTTTAGATCCACCAAATACTTTTGTCGATAATACTCGAAAATCATTGGTTTGAGAGAGATTTTTTAACATTTCTAAAAAAAATATAAGTTGTTCAATGCCTTTACTTTCATAGAGTTTTAGCATTAATGGTTTAATTTGAGTTGAAGTTTTTTCTCCAAACCAAAGTCCTTGCGAGGCTCGTTGAAGCAATTGTTTAATGGGCTGCATTTCTGGTAAATTCATCAGTTGTTTACCTAAAACATCAACTCTAAATCTTAAAATAATAGCTTCAGCCATCTGAGAGTATTTATCAACTTGATAAAAAGCCTCGTCATTTCGCCAATAGTGAGGCAAATTCGCCCCCAATAATACCAAATCACCTGCTTCAAAACGTTCCACGCTATCTCCCACAAATCTCATTCCTGTGCTTTTCGTTACCAAAGTCAACTCTATTTCAGGGTGATAGTGCCACGGATTATTAAAATAAGTAACTTTTTCATGCCTAATATCTAATGATGCAGAAGTATTCTCTTGAATTTTGAGAAGTTGAGGTTTTGTCATTTGCTTAAAATTTTTATTTAATGCAAATATATCTAAAGTATTGGCAAAGTTTCATAAATTTTAATTATTGCAATCATACTACTTTTGTATAAAATAATATCATTTGAATGAAGCCTAAACATTTACTTTCTGCTATTCTATTTTCAGCATTACTCTTGGGTTGTGTTCGTAAAAATATTTTGACTAAAACTGAAAAAGACTCAGGCTGGCATTTGCTTTTCGATGGAAAAACTACCAATGGCTGGCGAGGTGCCTATTTAACTGAATTTCCCAAAAATGGATGGAAAGTTAAAAATGGAGAATTAATGGGAGAACTTTCCGCTGGAGCTGAATCGGGCGATGCGGGAGATATTGTAACACTAAAAAAATACCGAAATTTTGAATTGGTATTTGACTGGAAATTGGGGAATGGAGGCAATTCTGGCGTAAAATATTTTATTGAAGAACGGCAGCCAAAACCCAAAGGCTCACAAGTGGGTTATGAATATCAATTAATTGATGATGCCAACTATATTTATAATGAAAAGCATTTACCACAAGACCTCAAAACTGCTTCAATTTATGATGTTTTAGCTGCCGAAAAACCTGATGTAACCATTGGAATTTGGCATTCATCACGAATTGTTGTAAATAATAATCACATAGAACATTGGCTTGATAATAGAAAAGTTATAGAAATTAACCGCACAGATGAGTTATTTAAAAAAGGAGTTATAGATAGTAAATTTAAAGATTATCAAGGTTTTGCTAATATTTCAGAAGGACATATTTTGCTACAAGACCACGGGCATAGTGTATCATTTAAAAACATTAAAATCAAGGATTTATGAATCGTAGAAGTTTTATCGAGAAATCTTCACTTGCGGTGGCAAGTTTTGGTATTCCAACTATCGTTCCATCATCTGTTTTTGGTAAAAATGCACCCTCAAATAGAGTAACCGTCGGTCTGATTGGCACGGGTCGTCAAGGTTATGGTCAGAATTTGCAAGGTTCAGAACAAAAGTTACTTGGAACCAAAATTCCAGGACTTTTAGATATGGCTGATGCTCAAATTATTGCAGCTTGTGATGTGGATAGTTGGCGTTTGAATAAAGCTAAAGCAACGATTGAAGCTCATTATGCCCAAAAAAGCCCAAGCGGCATTTACAAAGGTTGTTCAGTTTATGAAGATTTTCGAGAAATCATTAATCGCAAAGATATTGATGCCGTAATGATTTCGACTCCTGACTATTGGCACGTACCGATGGGAATTATGGCGGCAAAAGCAAAAAAACATGTTAGCTGTGAAAAACCTCTAAGCATGAGTGTGCATCAGGGAAGAGAATTGGTAAATGCTCTCAAAAAATATGGTGTAGTGAATCGTACTGATAGTGAGTTTCGTTCTGTAAGACCCCAAAATCAGGCGGTAGAATTGGTACGAAATGGACGTATTGGAACATTACAGAAAGTAGAAATTTTTTTTCCTTCTGACCCAACACCTGTATCAACACAAGTTGATATGCCAATTCCAAAAGAACTAAACTATGACTTATGGTTGGGTCCAATGCCATACGTGCCTTATACCGAAAAGCGAGTACATACCCCTTTTGACATCTTGAAACGCCCTAATTGGATGCGTATAGACAACTACGCTCAAGGAATGATTGCCAATTGGGGGGCTCATTATTTTGATCTAACGCAATGGGCAAATAATAGTGAGTATTCGGGACCAGTAGAAGTAGAAGGTAAAGGTGAATTTCCGAGAAGTTTGTGGAATTCGATGATAAATTTTCAAGTAAGCTACCATTATGCTAATGGCGTAGCAGTTACTTGTCAGCAAGCGTCCATGAGCAAACCATCAATTAAATATATTGGTTCTGACGGTTGGATTTTAGTGGATGGGTATCCTGGAATTGTTTCAGCAAGCAACCCTAAAATATTAACATCAAAACCCGAAGGTAGTGAATTAGACTTATCAAAAACACTTTGGGATAAAACAGATTTTATTGAAGCTATTAAAACGAATCGTAAAACCCTTGAGCCAATCGAAGTAGGACACCGTACCATTTCGATTTCGCAAATCGGGCTCATCGCTTGTCAATTACAAGAAAAATTAAAATGGAATCCTGAAAAAGAATTATTTGAAGGCAACAATGCTGCCAACGCTCTGCTTGCTGCACCACTGGCACGGAAACAATGGACAATGTAATCTAACATAATTGTATGAAAAAACTATTTATTTCTATTTTTCTAAGTTGTATTTTTAATAGTGTGAATGCCCAGAAGTTCACGAATGAATTTTTTACGCTTCACAATATAATTAGAGGAGATTCGATTTATAATACGCCAGATAAGCAGGTGGAGTTGATAAAAAAGGCTGGATATGACGGCATTGAAATTAATCAAGTTGATAATTTTGAAGGCATGAAAGCCGCCCTTGATAGGTATCAATTCAAAGGAGCTTATTTCTATGTTAAATTAAATTTGGAACAACCGTATATTGACAAACGTTTAGAGAATTATATTCGACAGCTCAAAGGAACAAAGACCATTATAGCCCCCTTCATTGTAAGTGATTCAAAAACGCATAAACCTTCTTCTCACAATGCTGATACTTTAGTCGTTCGCTTAGTTCGTCAAATTGCTGATTGGGCAGAAGCATCAGATTTACAAGTAGCCATTTATCCACATTATAGTTTTTATGTAGAACGAACTGACCATGCTTTGGCATTGGTCAAAGAAATTAATCGTAAAAATGTAGGATTGACTTTCAATCTTTGTCATTGGCTCGCAACGACCTCACAATCAGAACGTTTGATGCTAAAACCTCATTTAAAAGAACTTAGCCCTTACCTAAAAATGATAACTATTTGTGGTGCAAACGATGTGATTACTCAACAAAAAAATCTTTGGGACGATTTTATTTTACCTCTCGGAACGGGCAGCTTTGATACCTACGGTTTAATAAAATACATGGTAAAAGACCTAAAATTTAAGCATCCGATTGGTGTTCAATGCTATAATATCAAGGGAAATAAACCTTTACTTGTTCAAAATACGATATCTGTTTGGAGGGAATATAGAAAGCGTTTAGAAAAAGCGAAGTAATAATCTTAACAAAATAAAACGATGAAATTTACAAAAGCACACCTCGAAGCCTATCACCGAGATGGATACGTTGTAGTTCGAAATTTTTTCACGCAAGAAGAAGTCGATTTGCTTTATAAACTTGCTATCGAAGATGACATTATGAGCAAAAAAAGTCTTGACCGTACTGATGCTTCTGGACTAAAAACCAAGTTAACACTTTGGTATGCTTTAGATGAAAGTTTGTATAGTAAATTTGCTCGTTCAGCCAGAATCGTAAATGCTGTTGAACAAATTTTGAATGGAAAATCGGCTCATTATCATTCTAAATTGATGCAAAAAGAACCAAGAACTGGTGGAGCATGGGAATGGCATCAAGACTATGGTTATTGGTACAAAAATAATGGATTTTTACTTCCCGAAATGTTGAGTGTTTTGACTGCACTTACCCCATCAACCAAAGAAAATGGTTGTTTACAAATGATTCGTGGTTCTCATAAAATGGGAAGAGTAGAGCATGGCTTCTCAGGGGAACAAGTAGGAGCTGACATAGAAAAAGTAAACGAAGCTCTCAAAATAATGCCTTTAGATTTCTTAGAAATGGGAGCGGGTGACACAGCTTTTTTTCACTGCAATACACTGCATGCTTCGGCGGCAAATCTTTCAGATAAACCTCGTTGGTCTATCATTACTGCATATAATTTGGCAAGCAACAAACCTTATAAAGATGTTCATCAAAGTAGTCATACTCCGATAGTACCTTTTATGGGTGATTTACTTACTGAAGAAATAATGAGTATTTCAGATTATGCTGATTTTTTAGTAAAATGAAATGCGGATTATTTTAAACTTTAATACCGCCACTTTTTCGATATTCAACAGGAGAAACGCCCATTTGTTGCTTAAATAATCTTGAGAAATAAAATGGGTCATCAATACCAATTTGCGAAGCGACTTCATTGATTCGCAAATTACTAAAATGAAGTAATTGACAGGCTTTCTGTATGCGTAAATGGTTGAAATACTCAATTGGAGCGTAGCCTGTATCTTGTTTGAATTTTCTTGAAAAAAAAGACACTGAAAGATGTGCTGATTTAGCAATACTATCCAGTGTAAGCGTATTAGTTAGATTTTGTTGCATAAACATAATGGCTCTATCGCTTGGGCTGACGGGTGGTGTAATTACTTCATTTTTCTGAAAATGTTCGGGCGAAGTAAATGTTGCTAAATAATAAGGCAAGGTAAGATTTGCAAGCAAAAGATTAGAAGCACTGTATCCTTTTAAAAAAGTTGTGGCAATTTGATCGAATAATTTATTTCTCTGTGCCGATAAACCGACTTGTACACCACTATTATTATCTTTATTCATAATGACATTTACTGCATCATCCGCATTGATTCCTGCAAAATGAAACCAGTAAATTGTCCATGGATTTTGCTTATCTGCCGCATAAGAATGTATGGTGTTTTTTGGAATCACAAAGATTTCTCCAGGTTGAATATTAATTTTTTCCTTCTGTAGCTGAACCCAGCCATTGCCATTTGTACAGTAAATCAGAATAGTTTCTGAAATACCCATTGGACGTTGGTAGTAATGATGCAAGGCTTTTGGATAAAAACCCATGCGTGAAATATAAAGCGAATGAATCAAAGGCAATACTTTGCATTTAGCCATCGCTACTTTCGGAATTTCAATAATTAACTCGCCCTCAAATCCTCTACTTTTTTGCATCAGTTTTGTTTATTTTATTAATAATAGAGTAAAGATAAAATAATCCATGTATATAATAAAATTG